>LJTQ01000011.1:0-25723 GCA_001303445.1 Betaproteobacteria bacterium SG8_39
CTTCGCGGTGCGCGCCATGTCGATGGCAGTGTTGCCGCCGCCGTACACCACCACCCGGCGCCCGAGCAGTGGCTTGTCCTCGCCCTCCATGCTGTGCAGCACCGACACGGCATCGAGAATGCGCTCCGTGGCGCCTGCCGGGATCGTCGTGCGCTTGCCGATATGGGCGCCCACCGCGAGAAAGGCGGCGTCGAAGGCGCCTGCGCGCATCGTCTCGAGAATGCGGTCGACCTTGGTGTTCAGCTTGAGCTCGACGCCCAGGTCGAGGATGCGGCGCACCTCGGCCTCCAGCACGTCGCGCGGCAGGCGGTACTTCGGAATGCCGAAGCGCATCATGCCGCCCGCCACCGGCCCGGCTTCGTGGATCGACACTGCGTGGCCCAGGCGCGTGAGGTGATACGCGGCCGATAGCCCGGAGGGTCCCGCGCCGACCACCAGAACGCGCTTGCCCGAGGGCGCCGCGGGTTGATCGAACGTCCAGCCCTTCTCGATCGCATAGTCGCCGAGGAAGCGCTCGACCGAGTTGATGCCCACCGCGGCGTCGATCTGCGCGCGATTGCAGGCCGATTCACAGGGGTGGTAGCAGACCCGGCCCATCACCGCCGGCAGCGGATTGTCCTCGGTGAGCAGTCGCCAGGCCGCCTCGTAGTTGCCCGATTCCGCATGGAACAGCCAGGCCTGGATGTTTTCCCCCGCGGGGCAGGCGTGGTTGCATGGCGGCAGCCGGTCGACGTACACCGGGCGCAGCGTGCGCCACGAGCCGGTGTGGTTGGCCAGGCTCGAGCCGGGATCGAGCGTGATCGCGAACGGCTTGCGCATCAGGCGGCCTCCTGCGGCTCGAGCAGCCCATAGCGCCGGATGTTGCGGTCCGCCAAGGCTTGCAGCTGCGCGATGACCGCGCTGTTGGGCGGGTCGCCGAACAGATGCGCAAAGCGCTTCTGCGGACGCAGGTAGGCCTCCACCGGCTGGCGGCGACGGATGCGCGAGACCGACGTGACTTCGCCGTACGCCGCTTCGAACACCGGGAACAGCCCGGTCTCCTTCGCCAAACGCGCAATGCGGATGGTGTCCTGCGAGGCATGTCCCCAACCGAGCGGGCAGGGCACCAGAATGTGGATGTAGCGCGCACCGCGAATGCCCATCGCGGTCTTCACCTTGGCCTCGAGGTCGTGCAGCTCGGCGACCGTGGCGGTGGCGACGTAGGGGATCTCGTGCGCCATGGCGATTGCCGGGACGTTCTTGCCTTGGCCGAAAACATTGCCCGGTGCCTCGCCGACCGCCATCGTCGTCGCCGTGCGCGCCGCCCCCGGCGTGGCCGACGAGCGCTGCACGCCGGTATTCATGTACGCCTCGTTGTCGTAGCAGATGAACAGCACGTCGTCGTTGCGCTCGAACATGCCCGACAGGCAGCCGAATCCGATGTCGGTGGTGCCGCCGTCGCCACCCTGCGCGACGACGCGTACCTCGCTGCGGCCCTTCACCTTCAGTGCCGCCGCAATGCCGGTGGCCACGGCCGCCGTGTTGCCGAACACCGAATGGATCCAGGGGATCTGCCACGAGGTTTCCGGATACGGCGTCGAGAACACCTCCAGGCAGCCGGTCGCGTTCGCCGCGATCAGCTGTCGGTCGGTTGCTTCCATCGCCGCATCCATCGCATAGCGCGCACCGAGCGCCTCGCCGCAGCCCTGGCAGGCGCGATGCCCGGAGTTGAGCGAATTGGTGCGCCGCTGGGTCGACTGGACGCTGCGCACGTCCGGCGGCAGCAGCCGGTTGCCCACGGTGAAGGTTCCGGTCTGATAAAACTTGACGGGCTGATAGGACATTGCGGCTCCTCAGCGAATCCGCGCCCCGACCACGCCGAGGTCGCGCAGGATGTTCTCGGCGATCGGGCCCGAGCGCCGCACCTCGCGCTCGCGCGCCAGCGCCCGCTCGACCACGCTGCGATCGAGATCGAGGAAGCTCAGCGCCTCGAGGCTGCCCTCAAGCGCCTGCGTGAAGGCGCTCTCGAGCGCCGTGCGCGTGATCGGGCGCCCGCCCAGGCCCGCGATCACGGTGCGCACCGCGCGGGCGTCGCCCGTGTAGGAGGTGCGCACGTTGGTCGACACGATGCCGCCCAGGCCGACGGCGAGGCTCTTCTCCAGGACCACCACCTGCTTCGCCTGCGCAAGCGCCGCGCGTACCGCGTCGTGCGGCCAGGGCCGGAAGCAGGTAATGCCCAGCACGCCAATGCGGATCCCGCGCTCGCGCATCGCATCCACGCTGTCCTTTATCGTGCCGAGCACCGAGCCGAGCGCGACGACGATCAACTCGGCGTCCTCGCTGCGATAGCTGTGCAACAGCCCGCCCGAGTCGCGTCCGAACGCCTGCCTGAACTCTTCGGCCCAGCCGGGTATCAGCTCGAGCGCCCGCATCTGCTTGACGTGCGCCAGGTAGCGCACCTCCATGAACGCCTCCGGGCCGACCATCGCGCCGATCGACACCGGCTCGGACGGATCGAGGCTCTGGCGCGGCGTGTAGGGCGGCAGATAGGCGTCGACCTGGGCTTGCGTCGGCATGTCGACGCGTTCGTAGGCGTGCGTCAGGATGAAGCCGTCCATGCAGACCATCACCGGCAGTGAGAGCTCCTCGCCGAGCCGGAAGGCCTGGATGTGCAGGTCGAGCGCCTCCTGGTTGGTCTCCGCGAACAGCTGGATCCAGCCGCAGTCGCGCTGGCTCATCGCGTCGGTGTGGTCGTTCCAGATGTTGATCGGTGCGCCGATGGCGCGATTGGCGACCGTCATGACGACCGGCAGGCCCAGGCCGGAGGCGTTGAACACCGCTTCGGCCATGAACAGCAGCCCCTGACTCGCGGTCGCGGTGTACGCGCGCGCGCCTGCAGCCGAGGCACCGATCGCAACCGACATCGCGGCGAACTCCGATTCGACGTTGATGAATTCGCAGGGCGCCAGGACGCCGCGCTTCACCATCTCGCCCAGCGCCTCGACGATGTGGGTCTGCGGCGAGATCGGATAGGCGCAGATCACCTCCGGGCGGCACAGCGCAATCGCTTCCGCGACTGCGCGCGAGCCTTCAACCTGCTTTAGCATGCGATGCCTCTTTGATTTCCTGGCGCACGTGCTCGTATGCTTCGCGCGCCGCGGTGACATTGCCCTCCGCAATTGCGCCCGAGAATTTCTGGCGCAGCGCCTCGGCCACCGCGTCGATCGAAACGCGTCCGCTGACCGCGGCGAAGCCGCCGAGCAGCGCCGCATTCGGCACCGGGCGTCCGACGTGCTTGCGCGCCAGCTCGCTCGCCGGCACGGTGCAGAGGTGCGTGGCGTGAAAACCGCGAACGAATTCGCCCACCCCGAGCGCGTCGAAGGAGCGCGTGGTATTGATCAGGATGTAGCCATCGGGCGCCAGGCCGGAGAAGACATCGACCTGATGCAGCAGCGTGGGGTCCTGGATGATGAGCGCATCCGGTTTGAGCACCGGCTCGCGCAGGCGGATTTCGCGCTCGTCGATGCGACAGAACGCCACCACCGGCGCACCGGTGCGCTCGGAGCCGAAGCTCGGGAAGGCCTGGGCGAAGCGATTTTCGAGAAACGCCGCGATTGAGAGCGTTTCGGCCGCGGTGACCACGCCCTGGCCGCCGCGGCCGTGAATCCTGATCTGAAACACGATCCCTCCGTCCGGGATGATGCGCCCATGCTAGGCGGCGAGCGGGGGCTGGATTTGAGATGGATTAAATGTCTGGCGGCCCGTTGACTCCAGCCCGGATCACCACACCGCGGGCGCGGTCTCGTGGTCGACGTCTCCGGGTGTCGCGGGTGCAGTGGGCGTGGCGGCGGCCGGTGCGCGCCGCACCGGGGTGCGCGCCGGCGGGGCCGTCATCGGTTGCGCCGGCGCGGATTCCTCGCGCGCTGTGGTCGCGGCGAGCGGTTGGGGCAGTTTCGCCGCTGACCTCGGCTTGCCGTCCTCGGCGAGCGGCAGAGCAGGGTCTGCGTCGGCCGGCGCACGCGGAATCTCGGCGATCGCGACCACCAGCCGCTGGTTGAGGTCGGCCGGTACCGGCAGCAGGCCTTCGTCGAGCACCTTGCGCAGTTGCTCGCGTTCATCGACCGGCAGCGTGCGCGCCTGGGCGGCGAAATGTGCGGAGAGCTCGCGCATCTCGGTCTCGTTGAGGTTGGACAGGCGCTCCATCACCGTGCGCACGGCCACGGCGTGCTCGGCGAAATACGCGATCATCGACGCGCGTACTGCAGCGTTCTTCGGCTTGATGATCTCGTCGTGCAGGGCCCGGAAGAGCTCCTCACGCCGTCGCTCGGAAAGGTAGATAAAGCTCTGATCGATCAGTTCGCGCAGCGTGCGCGGCTCGACCATGGTTCCCGGGTAGACCGCGGGCAGGGGCTCGACCGGCTGTGGCCGCGGGTTCTCGCTGTTGACGAACGCCTCGTACATGATCTCGCGCGCCATGCTGAAGAGAAACATCAGCACGGGCTCGACGGCGCGCGCCGGGCTCGCGAACAGCACGCCGAGCGCGATGAACGCGAAAAGCACCCCGCGGCGCAGGCGGCTCAACATGCGCACATTCTAGGGAATGCAGCGTGTACTGGCTGGTGCTTCGAATCGTTTCTCAAGGTGCACTCTTAGGCCAATTCCATAAGCCATTGTGTTCATGGGGAAAACAAACAATAGACGAAAGACATTTTACGAAAATAATTTTATGTTAATGAGTTACTGGAACATTATTGGAATTAGCTTTATACAAACATTTTAACTTATTGAAGATTAATGATAATTACTATATTCACTTCCTGTGTTTGACGCGCGTACGCCTGGATTTTGCGTACCCGTAACCGCTCAACTCGATGCGCTGCCCGGGGCGCAGGACGCGCACATTGCCGTTCCACTGCCCCAGGTCTTTGACCGACAGGTCGTAGCGGCGCGCAATGCCCCAGAGCGTGTCGCCCTTGCGCACCACGTGGTAGCGCCCCGCCCCGGGCACCGGCGGCGCGTACATGATCGGCAGCTTGTCGGGGTCGAGCACGGCGCCATTGAGCGGCACGACGAGCAGCGACGGTGCGCTGCGCGCACGGCGGTGCAGGCCGTTGACCTCGCGCAGCCGGGCCACCGGCACCCGGTATTGCTGGGCCACTGCCTCGAGCGATTCGCCGCGGCGCGGGCGGTAGACCTGCCAGTGCACGGCGGTATCACCGCCGTGCTTCGACAGGTTGGCATGGAACACCTCGACGCGGTCGGTGGGCAGCACGATGCGGGGGCTGACTTCGGCGCGCAGCAGCGGCCGGCTGAATCCCGGATTGAGCTCGATGAAGTCCTCGACGGGCATCTCGGCGAGCTTGGCCGCGAGCTGCACGTCGATGTCGGCCGAGCGTGTGACGGTTGCGAAGTACGGCCGATTGGGAATCGGGTCGAGGGCGATGTCGAACGGTGCGGGGCTCGAGATGATGTTCTTCAGCGCCTGCAGCTTCGGTACGTAATTGCGGGTTTCCTCCGGCATTGCCAGGCTGGCATAGTCGGTCGGCAGATTGGCGGCCTGATTCTTCTGGATGGCGCGCCCCACGGCCCCCTCACCCCAGTTGTAGGCGGCGAGCGCAAGATGCCAGTCGCCGTACATCTCGTAAAGATCGCTCAGGTAGTCGAGCGCCGCGGTGGTCGAGGCGACAATGTCGCGCCGCCCGTCGTACCACCAGTTCTGCTCGAGGCTGTAGCGCTTGCCCGTGGTCGGGATGAACTGCCAGAGCCCCGACGCCTGCGCGCGCGAGTACGCCATCGGATTGAACGAGCTCTCGACCATCGGCAGCAGCGCAAGCTCGGTGGGCATGCCGCGCTGCTCGAGTGCGTCGACGATGTGATAGAGGTATTTGCTCGCCCGGGCGAGGGTGCGCTGCACGTAGTCCGGGCGGGCCGCATACCAGGCGGTTTTCTCGCGCACCAGCGCACCGTCCAGGTCCGCCATGCCGAATCCGTGCCGGATGCGCTGCCACAGGTCGTCAGCCGGCACGGTGCGGTCGATGCGCGCACGCTCACTCAAGGGTTCGCCGAGCACCTCGCGCTCGCCGTCGAACGGCGGCAGGCGCGTCGCGTCGAGCGGCTGCATCAGCACGGCCTGCTCGATGCCCGGAAAGGCCGGCGAGCCCGGCGGCGCGGCGCTGCCGGGCTCGCCGCCTGGATCGTCACCGGGCGTCGCGCAGGCGGCCAGCAGTGCGACAACGCCGAGTGCCGCACAGCGGCGCAAGAGACAGCCGAAGCGCAGCGCGACTCGAGCGCTCAACGCACGCCGCGCTGCCGGAAGACTGCGCGATAATAGAACGCGCAGCTGTGGGCGCCGTAGGCGGCGTCGCGCGGCGCGAGTTTGAACATGGATCGACAATCCTTCCTGCCGGGCACTGCGACGAAGTATAACGGCGAGCGCTCGTCCCTGGCAGCGTGGTTCGGGACGCCGCAGGGCGCGTATGTACTGCAATGGGAGCTGTCGCAGTTCGACCGCGCGACGGAGGACGTGTTCGGCTTTCGCGCGGCACAGGTCGGGCTGCCGGAATTCGACGTGCTGCGGCAGAACCGCATCCCGTTCCGTTTCTCGGTTGCGCTGGAGCCGGGCGCGCAGGTTGCGGCCGATCCGATCCAGCTGCCGTTCGACTCGCAAAGCCTCGACCTGCTCGCGCTGCCGCACGCGCTCGAGACGCACAACGAGCCGCACCGCATGCTGCGCGAGGTCGAGCGTGTGCTGCGGCCGGAAGGGCAAGTGGTGATCTCGGGCTTCAACACCATTTCCCTGTGGCGGGCGCAGCAGGCGCTGTGGCGCCTGCGCGCGCGATTCGCGGGCGGGCCGCTGCCGGCGCCCTGGGACGCCGGCTTCATCGGGCTGTTCAAGCTGCGCGACTGGCTGCAGCTGCTCGGGCTGGAGCTCAACGGCGGACGGTTCGGCCGCTACGCGCCCCCGTTCCAGAACGAACGCTGGATCGAGCGCAGCCGTTTTCTCGAAGCCACGGGCGATCGCTGGTGGCCGGTCATCGGTGCGGTATACGTCGTGCGCGCGGTGAAGCGCGTGCAGGGCATGCGCCTGGTCACGCCGGCCTGGCGGCGCGAGCGCGCACGGCGCCGCGCGCTCGCGGCGCTCCCGCAACGCAGCGGCCAGGCGACCCGCGCGTACGTTGAACGCCGCCCGCCCTCCGATGCCGGGTGATGAGGTCGAGATGTACGCCGACGGCGCCTGCCGCGGCAATCCTGGGCCGGGCGGCTGGGGCGTGCTGCTGCGCGCGGGCGGCCGCGAGCGCACGCTGCACGGCGGGGCGCCGGCGACGACCAACAACCGCATGGAGCTGACCGCGGTGATTCGCGGCCTCGAGGCGCTGAAGCGTCCCTGTCGCGTGCAGCTCTACACCGACTCGCAGTACGTGCAGAAGGGCATTACCCAGTGGATCCACGACTGGAAGCGAAGGGGCTGGCGCACCGCCGACAAGAAGCCGGTCAAGAACGTCGATCTCTGGCAAGCGCTCGACGCGCTGGCGAGCCGGCACGCGGTGTCCTGGCACTGGGTGAAAGGGCATGCCGGGCACGACGGCAACGAGCGTGCCGATGCGCTCGCCAATCGCGGCGTCGACGAGCTGAGGGCGGACTGAATGGAGCCGCGCCAGATCGTGCTCGATACCGAGACGACAGGCCTCAACGCCAAGCTCGGCGACCGGGTCATCGAAATCGGCTGCATCGAGATCCGCAGCCGGCGCGTCACCGACCGGCACTTCCATGTCTATCTCAACCCGGAGCGCGACATCGAGGAGGGCGCGGCCAAGGTGCACGGGCTGACGCGCGAATTCCTCTCCGACAAGCCGCACTTTGCCGACGTGGCGAAGGATTTTCTCGATTACGTGCGCGATGCGGAGCTGGTGATCCACAACGCCGAGTTCGACGTCGAGTTCCTCGACCGCGAACTCGGGCTCGCCAAGCTGGGTTCGCTCGCCGAGCACGTCGCGGGCGTGGTCGACACGCTCGCGCTCGCACGCGAGCTGCACCCGGGCAAGCGTAACTCGCTTGACGCGCTGTGCGAGCGGTACGCGATCGACAATGCGCACCGCAGGCTGCACGGCGCGCTGCTCGACGCCGAGCTGCTCGCCGAGGTCTACCTGGCAATGACGCGCGGCCAGGAAAGCCTGATGATGGAGCTCGATGCGCAGGAGGCGCGCGACGAGTCGGCCGTGCGCGTCGATGCCTCCGGGCTGCAGGTGCTGCGGGCGAATGCGGACGAGGGCGCCGCCCACGAACAGTACCTCGACGCCCTGGAGCGCGATGCCAAGGGCGGCGTTCTCTGGCGCCGGCTCAATCCCTAAGAAAGAACGTCCGGAAGCGTTCGCGGCTCTCCGGCGCGAGCAGTCCGTCGACCCCGACGTCCTCGCCGTGCTCGGTCATGCAGTGTCGGTAGCCGCGCAGCGATTCGGCGAGCCGGCGCAGGCTTGCGGCGCGATCGGCACGCGCCAGGTAGGGCGCATGCGTTGAGAGCATCAGCTGAGGCCGGTGCGCGGCGAGGTACGCCGCCATGGTCGGCAGCAGATCGAATTCGCCGCCCTCGATGTCGATCTTGACGAAGTCGATGCGTGGCGGCTGCGCGAGTTCGAGCCAGTGCGTCCAGCTCAGGCAGGGCACGTCGGCCGCGGCGGCATCGTCCGCCGCCGCGAGCAGGCTGCTTCGGCTGTCGCCGGGCGCGCCGCCGAAGCTTGCCATCCTGCGCATGCCGTCGCGGGCGGCGAGCGCGAGGTTGAAGGGCGTGACGTTGCGCACGCCGTTGAGCTGCAGGTTGCGCAGCAGCTCGACGTAGGCCGTGGTGTCCGGCTCGAAACAGAAGACATGACGACACTGCCGGGCCGCGAGGATCACGGTCGGCCCGATCCAGGCGCCGATGTCGCAGACGATCATCTGCGAGGAGAGCTGGCGTTCCAGAGTCGCGAGCGTGTCCGGTTCCCACAGGCCGCGCGCGGCCTTGCGCCAGAAACGCCAGTGGTTCGGGTCGACGCGCAGCGACCGGCCGCGCAACTGCGTCGGGTAGTACCCGAGCGCGCGGAACAGAACCCCGGGAAGCGTCTTGAACGGTCTCATCGTCGAACGGGCCGAGGCTATACTACCGATTGCCCGCAGGCGACACACAGCAACCGCAGCCCATGACGCGAACCGCCAATCCCTACGAGCAGGACCTCGACAAGAATCCGGCGAACTATGCCCCGCTCACGCCGCTGTCGTTCATCGAACGCGCGGCCAGCGTCTATCCGGAGCAGATCGCCGTCATTCACGGCGATGCGCGCTACACCTGGCGCGAGACCTACGCGCGCGCGCGGCGCCTCGGTTCCGCGCTCGCCGGGCGTGGCATCGGCCCGGGCGATACCGTCGCGGCGATGCTGCCCAACGTGCCGCCGATGTTCGAGGCGCATTTCGGCGTGCCGATGACCGGCGCCGTGCTCAATACGCTCAACACGCGTCTCGACGCCGACGCCATCGCGTTCATGCTCGAGCACGGCGGCGCGAAGGTCCTGCTCACCGACCGTGAATTCTCGCCGACGATCGAGCCCGCCTTGGCGAAACTTGGGCGCCCGATCGAGGTGATCGACGTCGACGACGCCGTATTCGACGGTCCGGGCAAGCGCCTCGGACGCCAGACGTACGAAGACCTGCTTGCGGAGGGCGACCCCGACTGGGCCTGGGCCTGGCCGGCGGACGAGTGGCAGGCGATTTCGCTCAACTACACCTCGGGTACCACCGGCAATCCGAAGGGCGTCGTCTACCACCACCGCGGTGCCTATCTCAACGGCGTCGGCAACATCCTCGTCTGGGGCATGCCGCAGCACGCCGTGTACCTCTGGACGCTGCCGATGTTCCACTGCAACGGCTGGTGCTTCCCGTGGACCATGGCGGCCAACGCCGGCACCAACGTCTGCCTGCGCAAGGTCGAGGCCGGCGAGATCTTCCGTCTCATCAAGGCGCACCGCGTGACGCACTACTGCGGCGCGCCGATCGTGCACCAGACCCTGATCAACGCGCCGGAAGAGCTGAAAAAGGGCGTCGATCACAAGGTGAGCTGCCTGGTCGCTGGCGCGGCGCCACCCGCGGCGATCATCGAGGGCATGGAAAAGATGGGTTTCGCGCTCACCCACGTCTACGGCCTGACCGAAACCTACGGGCCCGCGACCGTCTGCGCCAAGCAGCCCGACTGGTCGGCGCTGCCGCTCGAGGCGCAGGTCGGCCTGAACGGTCGTCAGGGCGTGCGCTACACCGTCGAGGAAGGGCTTGACGTCATGGACCCGGACACGATGACGCCGGTCCCCGCCGACGGCGAGACCATGGGCGAGATCATGTTCCGCGGCAACATCACCATGAAGGGCTACCTGAAGAACCCGACGGCGACGCGGGATGCCTTCAGCGGCGGCTGGTTCCACTCGGGCGACCTCGCAGTCAAGCAGCCCGACGGCTACATCAAGATCAAGGACCGCTCGAAGGACATCATTATTTCGGGCGGCGAGAACATCAGCTCGCTGGAAGTCGAGGACCGGCTCTACCGCCACCCGGCGGTGATGGCGGCGGCCGTCGTCGCCATGCCGGACGCCAAGTGGGGCGAGACGCCCTGCGCTTTCATCGAGCTGAAGGCCGGCGCGACCGCCACCGAGCAGGAGATCATCGACTTCTGCCGCAGCAGCATGGCGCGCTTCAAGGCGCCGCGCGCGGTGGTGTTCGGCGAGTTGCCGAAAACCTCAACCGGAAAAATCCAGAAGTTCGTGTTGCGAGAAAAGGCGAAATCCACGGCGGCGATCGACAGCTGAACGGGTTTGCAGGGGCCCAACGGGCATCGACCGCGTCACCTAGAACGACCGCTGCAAAGATGAAGGAGGACACGATGAGTGCCGTCCCCCAGTCCGAAGATCCCGTCCTGATCCGCGAGGACCGCGACGGCATCTGCACGCTGACGATGAACCGTCCGCAGCAGATGAACCTGTTGACCAGCGAAATGATCGAGGCCATCCAGAATGCGCTCGACACGGTTGCGCAGGAAAAGGACGTGCATGTCGTCGTGCTGGCGGGCGCGGGCAAGGGGTTCTGCGCTGGCCACGACCTGAAGGAGATCCGCGCCCTCGCCGACAAGCCCAAGGTCGAGGCGCTTTTTCGCCGCTGTGCGCGCATGATGCTGTCGATCCAGCAACTGCCGCAGCCGGTGATCGCACGCGTGCAGGGCGCGGCGGCGGCCGCGGGCTGCCAGCTGGTCGCCCAGTGCGACCTGGCCGTGGCCTCGGCGGCTGCGAAGTTCACCACGCCGGGCGTTTCCTGGGGATTTTTCTGCTCGACGCCGGGTGTCGCGGTCGGGCGCAACCTGCAACGCAAGCGTGCGATGGAAATGCTTCTGACGGGTGACATGATCGACGCCGCACGGGCGCTGGAGTGGGGCCTGGTGAATCGCGTGGTCCCGGCCGATGCGCTGGACGCGGAGGTCATGGCGCTCGCGCACAAGATCGGGGCGAAGCCGCAGGCGACGATTGCCGAGGGCAAGCGTGCGTTCTACCAGCAGCTGGATCTGGGCATCGAGCGCGCCTACGAAATGGCGAGCCATGTCATCACCTCCAGTTTCGTCCACGCGGAGGGCCGCGAAGGCATGGACGCCTTCATCGAAAAGCGGGATCCAAAGTGGAAGCAGTAGCTGCACAGGGGTAGCGGATGCTGGACGGCGCCCCGCGGCGCCGTTCCTTTTTTCACCATCGGGCCGATGCGGTAGGGCATGCCGATTGCAGACAACATCCTGGTGATTTCCGGGATGCTCGCCGTCGCGGTGATCGCCGCTGGACTGGTGCGCCGCGTGCCGCTGCCGTACACGGTGCTGCTGGTCGTGGTCGGCATGCTGCTCGGCGGGCTCGCGCGAAAAGTCGACGTGCTCGCGCCGCTGCTTGCGTTTCGCCTGACGCCCGATCTCGTGCTTTACGTCTTTCTGCCGGTGCTGATTTTCGAGTCGGCGTTCAACCTCAACGCCCGCCAGCTGATCAAGGACCTCGCGCCGATCCTGGTCCTCGCGGTGCTGGCGCTGCTTGTCTCGACGGCAATCATTGGCCTCGGCCTGTGGGCGGTCGCCGGCGTCGGTCTCGTGTCCGCGCTGCTGTTCGGCGCGCTGATCTCGGCGACCGATCCGGTCGCCGTCGTCGCACTGTTCCGCGAGCTCGGCGTTTCGCAGCGCCTCACGGTGCTGGTGGAGGGCGAATCGTTGCTCAACGACGCGACTGCGATTGTGCTGTTCAAGATCCTGCTGGCGATTGCGCTCGGCGGTGTGCTGACCTGGACACAGGTCACGCAGGGCCTGGTCGATTTCCCCGTGGTGTTCTTGGGCGGCGCGCTGGTCGGGGTCGCGATCGGCATCGGCGCGAGCGAGATCGTGCGCCGCGCGCAGGCGGACTTGACGGCGCTGCTGGTCATGACCTTCGTCATGGCCTATGCGGCGTTCGCGCTGGCCGAGGTGCTGCATGCCTCGGGCGTCGTCGCCGTGACCTGCGCGGCATTGTCGTTCGCCGCCATCTCGGTAGCGCGCGCCTCGCAGGCGACGCTGACGGAGATCCGCCATGTCTGGGAGGTCGCGGCGATGATCTGCAATTCGCTGCTGTTTCTGCTCATGGGGCTCACGCTGCACCTGCCGTCGCTGCTCGACAATGCCGGCATCATCGCCGCCGCCATCGCGCTCATGCTGCTGGGACGGGCGATTCCGCTGTACGCACTGCTGCCGGTAACGATTCGTGGCTTCCGGCTGCCGCGGGTCAGCCGCGGCGAGCAGCACGTCATGTGGTGGGGCGGGCTGCGCGGCGGGCTGGCGATCGCGATCGCGCTTTCCATTCCGGAGGCGCTGCCGGAGCGTGTGCTGATCCAGCAGCTGGCGCTCGGCGCGGTGCTGTTCACGCTGCTGGTCAATGCGCCGAGCATCCGGCCGCTGATCAGGCGGCTCGGCCTCGATCGGATGACCGACGAGGAGCGCGCCGAACTGCGCGACGGCCTGGACGAAGGGCGACAGGCCGCCGAGGATGCGCTCGAGCGCTTTCGCCGCCTTGACCTGGTGTCGCGCCGTGTCCAGCGGCACGTGCGCGGCGAGCTGCGCGAGGTGCTGGCCGGCGACGGTCCGGAGGTCGCGAAACCGCAGGCGCTGCTGCATGCACACCGGCGGGCGGTGCATGGCGAATTCGAGACGCTGGCGGCGCTGCATGAGCAGGGCGTTATCGGGGCCTACGTGTTTCTCGACATGCGCGACACGCTGATGCGTGACCGCGAGTCGCCCGTCCTCGATGCGGGCGTCCAGAACGCAGCGGCCAGTCCATTCGCCCGCCTCGAGCTTGCGCTGATCCGCCGCCTGCGCGAGCACGACTGGGCCGCAGGGCTGCTGGCGCGCTACCAGGACTTGCGGCTCGGCCAGCGCCTGCAGCGTGACATGGCCGGCGTGCTGACCGCGCATGCCGCGCTCGAGGCGCTGCGCGGCGACGCGCAGCTGGCGCAAGGCGACCGCGAGCGGCTCGCCGACGTCTACCGCGAACGTCTGGCGCGGCGCATTGGACGGATCGAGGCAATCCGTCGTGAATTCCCGGAATACTTGCGTGCCTACGAGCGGCGGCTCTGGGAGCGGGTGGCATTGCTCAGCGCCCGGGCGCGCGCGGAGTCGGCACGGCAGCACGGCGCACTGGGCGCCAAAGGCTACGCGCGCATCGTCCAGCGCATCGAGGCTGCCCTTGCCCGGCTGCCGTCGATTGCACGCAACCCGCCGGCGCCGCGGCCACATGATCTGGTCTCCGCCGTGCCCTTGTTCTCGGGATTGCGCGAAGCGACGCTCGAGGGCCTCGCGCAGCGCGCCGAGACGGTCGGCTTTCTGGTGAACGACACGGTGATCGCGGAAGGTGACAAGGGCGATGCGCTCTACATCGTGCTGCGCGGCCGCCTGCGCGCGGAGCGCAAAAACGCGCAGGGCGAGGCCGTGTTGCTCGGTCGGCTGGGGGAGGATGACTTTTTCGGCGAGACGGCGTTGCTCGGCGAACATTTGCGCCAGGCCACCGTGACCGCCGAAACGCCCTGTACGCTGCTGCGGCTGGCGCGGGCCGACGTGCTCGCGCTGGGTGAAAACGAGCCCGAGGTGCTGCGCCGCCTCGAGGAGGCCCGTGCCGCACGCGCGGCACTCGCCGCACGTGCGGAAACGGGGATCGACGCATGAGCGAGGCCGCGGGCTGGCGTGCAGTGGCCACGCTCTACAACGCACTGCTCACCGCGATGGTCGTGGCGCTGGTCGCGCGGCGCGGCGCGGAGCCGGCGCGCGAGGTCGTTTTTCAGCACTTCCGCAGGCAGCATCTGGAGAAGTTTCTTGCGGGGCTGAAAAAGCTCGGCCTCGATCGGCTGCCCCACGCGGTCGCCTGCGCCCTGTATCACTATCACTCGAATGCGCTCGGCGGGGTGCTCACCGAATACGTACGCGAGAGCGATCGCAAGGCCTGGGTGCGCTATCCGCCGCCGCGCTGGATGTGGCGCGGGTCGGCGATTGCGGCGATTCCGCACGAGGTTTCGGCGGCGATGCTGCACGGCTGGCACGGCCACAACGGGGTGAGCCTCGGCAATCCGCGCCTGGGCTTCGTCTGTACCGGCATGACGGTCGACGGCATGCCGGGGCTGGAGGGCTATTACCTCGAGCACGACCGGGTGCTGGTACCCGAAGAGCGCGTGCGCTTTGCCTACGGCGAGGAAACCATGCCGCGCTTCGATCCCGCCACGGCGCCCCGGCTCGATGCGACGCAGTGGCCGGCCGAGCGGCTGCAGCGCGCGCACTGCCGCTATGCCACGGAGTACCTGCGGACCCTCCTGCCGACGCTACAGGCGCTGCTCGGCGCATCGGATGCGAACGCGGAGCTCGGCCGTGTCGCGCGACTGATCGGACTGCAATATCACGCCGAGCTTGCCGCCGCGCTCGGCAGCCCGAGCAATCTGAGCGCGGGCGACCGTGCGAGCGCGGTGCACTACGCGCGTTGGCTCGCGGCGATGCAGCGTGCGCATGGCGAGACGGTCGAGACGCTCGAGGACGGTACGTCGATCTGCGTCCGTCTCGCCGGCTGGCGTCTGGCGGGCGACGTGCAGCTGACCGACGCGCTCGGTGCCTTCGACGCATGGAACGCGCTGTGGGTCGGTGCCTGCGCGGCGCATGACCGCTTTCTCAGGCTCGACACGCGGCGCGCGCTGCGCGATGGGCGCTGGGCCATCGAGTGGCGCGTCCTGCCGCAGGCCGGCGGCTCGCGGTGAAGCCTGTCCTGGTCATCGTCAACCCGGCTGCGGGCCGCGGCCGCGCGCGGCGCCTGTGGCCGGCGGCAGAACGCGCGCTGCGCGCCGCCGGCGTGGACTTCGATGTCGCGCGGACCCGCGCGCCGCACGAGGCCGCCGCGCTCGCCGAGCGCGGCGCCCGCGACTACGCGGCGGTGATCGCGGCCGGCGGCGACGGCACGGTACACGAGGTCGTGAACGGCCTGCTGCGCGCGACGCAGGAGGACGCAGCAGCGGCGCTCGGGGTGATCCCCTTGGGCAGCGGCGACGATTTCGCGAAGCTGATTCCGCCGCAGCTGCACCGCGGCGGCCGGCCGCCGGACTGGCGCACGGCGGTGGCGACGATCGCGCGCGGCACGACGCGGCGCTTCGACGCGGGGCAGATCGAGGCGCAGGCGGTGGACGGCACGACGCTCCGGCGCTACTTCGCCAATGGCATGGACGTCGGCTTCGGCGCGCAGGGCGCGGCGAACGCCGCCGCGATGCCCGGGTGGCTCAAGGGGCGCGCAGCCTATTTCGGCGCGCTCGCCAAGACGCTGATCGACTACCCGCGGCTGCGCCTGATGCTGCGCTTCGACGACGCGCCGGCCGAGGTCTGCGAGGCGACCATCGCGGCGGTGATGAACGGGCCGTGCTTCGGCAGCAGCTTCTGGGTCTGCCCCGATGCGCGTCCCGACGACGGCCTGCTCGACGTCATGCTCGCCGAAGCGCTCGGTCGCGTCGCCATCCTGCGCCTGGTGCCGCGGGTGATGCGCGGCAGTCACACGACGCATCCGCGCGTCCGCATGCGGCGCGTGCGCCGCATGGTGCTCGAGTCGGAGATGCCGATGGCGCTCGAGGCCGACGGCGAGCTGCCGTTCCCGCCCGTGCGCCGCGCGGCCGTCAGCGTGCTGCCCGGCGCCCTTTCGGTGCTGGCCTGAGCTCGGGCCCAGGCCTCAGGGTTTGGCGCGCTCGAACTGCTTGAGCCGCACCTTGCCATTGACGAACTGCACGCTGATCGCGGCGTTCTTGTCGCGCCAGACTGCGGCGGTGCCCGACATGCCGAGCGCCCCCATGCTCGAGGTTTCGGTCGGCGTGCCGAGCAGGTCGATGACCTGCTGTTCGGTCATGTCGTCCTGGATACGGGCGAAGTTTTCCTCGTTCAGCTTCGAGCCGCAGCCGGCCAGTGCGAGGGTCAAGGCAGTAACCGTCAGCAGGCGACTGATCGTGCGCGTCATCATGCGCGTACTATAAGCCAACGCCTCGGGAGGGGAGAGGACATATGCCCGATTGGTCGATTGCGCCCGTAATCGAATGGCTGATGCACAGAGGCCGCCTGATGGATTCGCCGCAGGCCGTGGTGGGCGAAGTCTGTGCCCGCGTGCGGGACGCCGGCATGCCGATCGACCGGGTCGGCTTTTTCTTCTGGACCTTGCACCCGCAGTATTGGGGCAACGCGATGTTCTGGGACGGGACGAGCGTCGACCTGCGGCGCGCGGGCCCGGAGCTTCGACAGCAGGAAACCTATCTCAACAGCCCGGTGGCGCGGATCATCGACGGCGAGCGCGTCATGCGCCGGCGAATCGAGCGCGATGGCTGTCCGATCGACTATCCAGTGCTCGAAGAATTGAAGGCCGCGGGCGCGACCGACTGGGTGCTGTGCGAGGTGGTGTTCAGCAGCGGGCAGCGTAACGCGGTGAGCCTCGCGACACGCAGGCCGGGCGGCTTCACAGACCACGACATTGCCGAAATCGAAAAGCTGCTGCATCCCTTCGCGCTGGTAATGGAAAACTTCACCAATCGCGAGCTCGCGCGCACGCTGCTCGAGACCTACCTCGGCCGGCAATCAGGGCTGCGCGTGCTCGAAGGCCAGATCCAACGCGGTGACGGCGACGAGATCGATGCGGTCATCTGGTTCTCGGACCTGCGCGAGTCGACCGCGCTGTCTGAGGCGCTCGGCGAGCGCGGCTTTCTGGAGCTGCTGAACGACTACTTTGAGGCCACCGCGGGCGCCGTGCTCGAGCACGACGGCGAGGTGCTGCGCTTCATCGGCGATGCCTCGCTTGCGGTGTTTCCCTTGTCGGGGACGGACCGCCGCGCGGTCTGCGAACGGGCGGTGGCGGCGGTGCGCGCGGCGCGCATGCGCGTACGCTCCGCGAACGCGCAGCGTGCCGATGCCGGGCTGCGCAGCTTCGATTTCGGCGTCGGCCTGCACCTCGGCCGCGTTCTCTACGGCAACATCGGGACGACGCAGCGACTGGAATTCTCGGTGATCGGCGCGGCCGCCAACCAGGCGGCGCGCGTCGAGGCGCTGTGCAAGCGTACCCGCACCGACGCCGTCGTCTCCCGGCCCCTGGTCGACGAGATCGGCGCGCCGTGGCCGAGCCTGGGGCACTTCGATCTGCCCGGCGTGGCGAATGCGATGGAGGTCTTTGCGGTGCCGGCCGTCTGACCGGCGCCGGTTACTCGGCCGCGGGTCGCTTGCCGCGCGTGTGGGCCTTGACCTTGCCGCGCTGCACGCGGCCGACGTCTTCGAGCTTGCGCGTCGCGGCACTGAACGCGTCGCGCACGGCCACGTAGACGTCCTCGTGATGATCGCGGTTGATCGCGATGTCGTGCTGTGGAATGTGCAGCTCGATGCGCACGCAGAACTCCTTGCCCTGGTGCTTGTGCCGGTCGCGCGACTCAACGACAACGCGGCAACTGACGATACCCGGGTAGAACGCCTCCAGTTTCTCGGCCTTTTCGCGAATGCGCGTTTCGAGCGCGTCGGATTGCGGAATGTCGCGGAAGGTGATCTGGATCGGGGTTTGCATGGTTCCTCTCTGCACGGTTCGTGAAGCGCGTGAATTCAACATAGCCCTTGCGAGCACCTGTTTTTTGACTACCATCAATCCGGCATGCCGCGCGCCTGGATCGGGACCAGCGGGTGGGCCTACGACGAATGGGGCCCGGAATTCTATGCGCAGCTGCCGCGCGGGCGCTGGCTTGAGCATTACGCGCTCGCCTTCGATGCGGTCGAGGTCAATGCGACCTTTTACCATCTTCCCGCGCGCTCGACCTTCGTCAGCTGGCGAGCGCGGACGCCAGCAAGATTTCGCTTTGCAATCAAGGCCAGTCGCTACCTGACGCATGTCCGCCGGCTCGACTTTCCGCTCGCTGCGCTCGCGCGGCAGCGCGACGCCGCGCGCGGGCTCGGGCGCAAGCTCAGCGTGGTGCTGTGGCAGCTGCCCGCCAATCTGCGAGCGGATCGGGCGCTGCTCGAGCGCTTCTTGCATCGACTGAAACGCTGGGACGGGGTGCGCCATGCGCTCGAGTTCCGCCATCCGAGTTGGTTTGACGAGGCGGTGCGAGCCCGTCTGCGGCGCGCCCGGGTCGCGGTGGTGCAGTCCGACGCCGCCGACTGGCCGCTGTGGCGCGCGGTTTCGACCGATCTGGTCTACGTGCGCCTGCATGGCCATCGCCGCACCTATGTCTCGTCCTACGCGGCCGCGACGCTGGGGCGCTGGGCCGCGCGCTGCCGCGCCTGGCTCGCCGAAGGACGTCAAGTGCACGTCTATTTCGACAACACCGCGCAGGGCCACGCGCTGCGCGACGCGACACGCCTGCGCCGCCGCCTGTCACGCGAAGCTGCGCGTTGATCCACGTCAACGCGCGCAGACGGATCCGCGCGACGCTTCACTCAGGGCATGTCCCGGTTTGAAGGAGAACAGCGCAATGACAGACATCACGTGGATCGTCGTCGCCAACTCGAGTCGCGCGCGTCTGCTCGAAAGCCGCGGCGCCGGCGAGGGGCTGGCGCTGGTGCGCGAGTTCGAGCATCCGGAAAGCCGTGCCAAGGGCGGCGACCTGGTGTCGGACCGTCCCGGCCATACCGCGACCGACCAGGGCCGGCGCACGGCGCTCGACCCGGACACCGAGCCGAAGCGCGTCGCGCAGGAGCAGTTCGCGCGCGAGCTCGGACAGGTGCTCGAGCAGGGGCGCGTGCAGAACCGCTACGGCGCGCTGGTGCTCGTCGCCTCGGCCCCGTTTCTCGGCATCCTGCGCGCGCAGCTGCCCGAGGCGGTGAAGACCCAGGTGCGCGAAGCGATCGACAAGGACTACACAGCGCTTGCCGAGCGCGAGCTCGCCGCACAGCTGAGCGTTTCGGTCGCGCGCTAGGCGCTGCGCGCCGGGTTGCCGCGCGGCTAGAAGGAGCGCGGCAGGCCGAGCACGTGCTCGGCGAGGTAGGACAGGATGAGATTCGTCGAGATCGGCGCAACCAGGTAGAGCCGCGTTTCGCGAAACTTGCGTTCGACGTCGTATTCGGCGGCGAAGCCGAAGCCGCCATAGGTCTGCAGGCAAACGTTGGCCGCCTCCCAGGAGGCCTTCGCCGCCAGGTGCTTGGCCATGTTCGCCTCCGCCCCGCAGTGCGCCTTCTCATCGAACAGGGCAGCCGCCTTGTAGCGCATCAGGTTGGCGGCCTCGAGCTCCATGTAGGCTTCGGCGATGGGGAACTGAATGCCCTGGTTCTGGCCGATCGGCCGGCCGAACACCACGCGCTCCTTGGCGTAGTTCGTCGCGCGCTCGATGAACCAGTACCCGTCGCCGATGCATTCGGCGGCGATCAGGATGCGCTCGGCGTTCAGCCCGTCGAGAATGTAGCGAAAACCCTTGCCTTCCTCGCCGATCAGATTCTCGGCCGGGATCTCCAGGTTGTCGAAGAACACCTCGTTGGTCTCGTGGTTCACCATGTTGCGGATCGGCCGCAGGCTGAGCCCCTTGCCGAGGGCCTCGCGCTTGTCGACGATGAACACCGACATGCCCTCGGACTTGCGCTTGACCTCGGCGAGCGGCGTGGTGCGCGCCAGCAGCAGCATGAGTTCCGAGTGCTGCAGCCGCGAGGTCCAGACCTTCTGCCCGTTCACCACGTAGCGGTCGCCTTTCTTCACCGCGGTGGTCTTGATCGTCGTCGTGTCGGTGCCGGCGCTCGGTTCGGTCACGCCCATGGCCTGCAGGCGCAGCTCGCCGCTTGCGATCTTCGGCATGTACTTCTGCTTCTGCGCCTCCGAGCCGTTGCGCAGCAGTGTGTTCATGTTGTACATCTGCCCGTGGCAGCAGCCGGCGTTGCCGCCCGAGCGCGTGATCTCTTCCATGATCACGGTCGCCTCGGTGAGCGACAGACCCGAGCCGCCGTATTCCTCCGGGATCAGCGCCGACATCCAGCCGGCTTGCGTCAGCGCATCGACGAAGGCCTCGGGGTAGGCGCGTTCCTCGTCGACCTTCTGCCAGTAGGCCGAGTCGTACTGGTCGCACAGTGCGCGTACCGCGTCGCGCAGGTCCTGATGGGCGGCGTTGGATTGGGGTCCGAGGTTCATGCAGGGCTCGCAATCATCATTTGGGTTTGAGGTCTTCGGAGGCTTCGTCGTCGGTGCGGTGCCAGATCTCGGCGGAGATCGGTGCGCGCGCTTCTTCGAGCAGGTGGCCGACCAGGCCGACGGCGCGCGCCATCACGCCGATGCCGCGGCACACGCGCCAGTCGAAGCCCATCTCGCAGGCCAGGGCGCCGAGCGCACCGGTGGCGTTGAGCGGCAGCGGTTTGCCTGCGGCGCGCTCGGCGGCCTGCTGCACAGCCTCGACCAGCCGGCAGTAGGCGCCGTAGAACCCGCAGTCACCTGCGATTTCAAACAGCCGCGGCACGCGCGGATCGACCGGCTTGTGAATCGGATGGCCGATGCCTGGCACGATGGCCTTGCGGGCGCGATGTGCATCGACGATCTCGCGAGCGAGCGCTTCGAGATCTGCGTCCGCCTTCGGATCCGGCAGCGCCTCGACGAGCATGCGTGCGCAGGCCTCGGTCGAGCCGACGAACACGCTGCCCAGGCCGCACAGGCCGGCGGCGACCGCCGCCTGCATGGCCTCGGGCGCACCGAAGTAGGTCATGCGCGCCGCGATCGCCGAGGGCGTCAGGCCGTGCTCGACCAGGGTGACGACCATCGCGTTGAAGAGCGTCGATTCCTTTGCGCTCGGCGCCCGCCCGGTCAGCTCGAGGAACGCCATGTCGCCCAGGTTGAAGTGACCGAGGATCTCTCCCGGCAGGTCCTTGCCGCGCACCACGATCCGGTCGGCGCTGCTCCAGGCCATTTCCGAGCGGATCGGTTTTCGGGTCTTCGCCATGTGCGCTGCTCAGGCTGCGCCCGGTGCGCCGCCGGCATGCCGCCGCATGCAGTGCGCGTCCCAGGCCTGCGGGTTGATCAGATTCGCGGGGCGCTCGCCGGCAAGCATGGCGAGCGTGAGCTGGGCGGCAGCGGCGCCCATGCGCATGCGCGACTCGCGCGTGATGCCCGCCAGGTGCGGCGTGAGCACCGCGTTGTCGAGCGCGAACAGCGGGTGTCCGGGCGCCAGGCGGTAATGCTCGAAGACGTCGAGCATCGCGCCGCGGATGCGCCGCGCGCGCAGCGCCTCGGTCAAGGCCTGCTCGTCGATCACCGCGCCGCGCCCGACGTTGATCAGCCAGGCGTCGGGCTTGAGGCGCGCGATGCGCTCGGCGTTGAAGAGGTGGTGCGTGTCGCGGGTGAGCGGCGCGGTGATGACGACGAAATCGGATTCGCTCAGCAGGCGATCCAGCGTGACCGGCTCGACCTCCGGCGGCAGCCGGTTGAGGCGGCGCTGGGTGCCGAGGACGCGCATGCCCAAGCCGCGGTGCAGGATGCCGGCCAGGCGGCTGCCGATCGCGCCGACGCCGACGATGCCGCAGGTCATCCCGGCGATCTCGTGCACGTCGCTGCTGCGCGCCCGTGCGGCGTCCCAGGCTTCGCTGCGAATCGCCATCGTGATCGCCGCCGCGTTGCGCGCGAGCATGAGCATCGCCATGACGCAGTACTCGGCGACCGACTGCGCGTTCTCGCCCGGCAGGTTGGCGACGATGACGCCGTGCGCGTCGGCCGAGGCCAGCGGCACCAGGTCGGTGCCCGTGCCGTGGATCGTCACGGCGCGCAGGCGTGGCGCCACCTCGAAGATGTCGTCGGGCAGGCGGCTGCGAATGATCGTGGCGTCGCAGTCCTGCGCCAGACGCCGCACGGCCTCGACGTCGCCGTCCGGCGTCTCGACGATGTCCACCGCGCGCGCGAGCAGCTCGACGCCGGAGGGGTCGATCGGATCGATGAGCAGAACGCGCTCGGTCATCGGGTCACGCGGGTCAGGCCGGCCACGTTGGACATGGGAGACTGCTAGGATAGCAACATGGCCACGGAGTTCGATGCGGCGCGCGACCATCGTTTCGCTGCGACGCGCTGGTTCGAGGATTTCGCGCTCGGCGAGCGGTTCTACATCCCCTCGCGTACCCAGACCGATGCCCTGTTCGCGGCGTTTCAGCTCGCTTCGGGCGACAACGACCCGATCCACTACGACGTCGAGTACTGCCGGCGGCATGGACACCCCGGCATGCTGGCGCACGGCATGCAGGTGATGATCCAGACCGCGGCGGGCGCGGGCGTCTTCCCGCAGCTGGTCGCCGACTCGCTGGTCGCGATGCTCGAATGCTCGGCGAAGCTGCTCGCGCCGGTGTACAGCGGCGACACGCTGTACCCCTCGCTCGAGGTCGTCGAGCTGATTGCGCAGCGGTCGACCGGGGTCATGGTGCTGCGCGCGACGGTGCACAACCAGAAGAACGTGCTCGTGCTCGAGGGCAGCCACCGCTACCTGCTGCGCAAGCGGCCGGGGGGCTGAAGCCGATGGAACTCGGTCCACTGCTGCGCAAAGCCCAGGTCCTGCCGGCCGACGCGGCCGGCGCAGTGCTGGTCGGTCGAGCCTGGATCGCCGGGGACCCGGGCGGTCCGAGCCCGGTGCTGGTGCGCGGCGAGGACGTGCTCGACCTGTCTTCGCTGGCCCCGACGGTGGCGCAGCTGCTGGAGCGCTATGACCTCGCCGCCCAGCTCGCCACGCTCGATGGCCTGCCCTCGGTCGGCCGCATCGATGCGCTGCTGGCGGCGAGCGCCGCGGGGCCGGGGAGCGCAGCGCGGACGCGCTTTCTGGCGCCGGTCGATCTGCAGGTGATCAAGGCGAGCGGCGTGACCTTCGTCACCAGCCTGCTCGAGCGCGTCATCGAGGAGCAGGCGCGCGGCGATCCGGCGCAGGCGCAGGCGATCCGGGCCAGGATCGACACGCTGGTCGGTGGCGACCTGAGCGCGATCCGCCCGGGTTCCGAGGCGGCGATGGCGCTGAAGAAAACACTGGTCGAGCAGGGCGCCTGGTCGCAGTACCTGGAGGTCGGCATCGGCCCGGACGCGGAGATTTTCACCAAATGCCCGCCGCTGGCGTCGGTCGGCCTCGGCGCCGACATCGGCATCCTGCGCAGCTCGACCTGGAACAATCCCGAGCCCGAGGTGGTGCTGGTGGTCAACGCGCGCGGTGAGGTGGTTGGCGCGACCCTCGGCAACGACGTCAACCTGCGCGACGTCGAGGGCCGCAGCGCGCTGCTGCTCGGGCGCGCCAAGGACAACAATGCCTCGAGCGCGATCGGGCCCTTCGTGCGGCTGTTCGACGGTCGCTTCACGATCGACACGGTGCGCGCGGCGGACGTCGCGCTGCGGGTCGAAGGCGACGACGGCTACACGCTCGAGGGCGTCAGCTCGCTGTCGAAGATCAGCCGTGACCCGCTCGAGATCGTGCGCCATGCGATGAACGAGAACCACCAGTACCCGGACGGGCTGGCGCTCTATCTGGGCACGATGTTCGCGCCGATCCAGGACCGCGACACGCCGGGCCAGGGCTTCACGCACAAGCCCGGCGACCGGGTGACCATCTCCACCCCGTCGCTCGGCGCGCTGGTCAACCGCGTGCGCTATTGCGACGAGATTGAACCCTGGCAGTTCGGCGCGGGCGCGCTGATGCGCAACCTCGCGCAGCGCGGCCTGCTTAAACACTGAGGAACTGAGGAGGATCGAATGAGCACCCTGCACGCGAACCTGATCGGCGGCCAGTGGCTGCCGGGCGCCGGCGTCAACCTGAACAAGAACCCGTCGAATCTGGCCGACGTCGTCGGCGAGTACGCCCAGGCCGACGCCGCACAGGCCCAGGCGGCGATTGCGGCGGCCAAGGCCGCGTTCCCGAAATGGGGCGGGTCGAGCATCCAGGAGCGCGCCGACATCCTCGACCGCGCCGGCAGCGCGATCCTCGCGCGCAAAGAGGAGCTGGGCACGCTGCTGGCGCGCGAGGAGGGCAAGACCCTGCCGGAGGCGATCGGCGAAGCCGCCCGCGCGGGCTACATTTTCAAGTTCTTCGCTGGCGAGGTGCTGCGCATCGAAGGCGAGAAGCTCGCCTCGGTGCGGCCCGGGGTCGATGTCGAGATCACGCGCGAGCCGCTCGGCGTGGTCGGCATCATCACGCCGTGGAACTTCCCGATCGCGATTCCCGCCTGGAAGATCGCGCCGGCGCTGGCCTACGGCAACTGCGTGGTGTTCAAGGCCGCCGACCTGGTGCCGGGCTGCGCCTGGGCGCTCGCCAAGATCCTCGAGGAGGCCGGCATGCCGGCCGGCGCCTTCAACCTGGTGATGGGGCGCGGCTCGGTGGTCGGCGAGGCGATCGTCGCCTCGCCCGACGTCGCGGCGATCTCGTTCACCGGCTCGGTCGAGACCGGGCAGGGCATCGCACAGCGCGCGGTCGCGCAGGGCAAGAAGATCCAGCTCGAGATGGGCGGCAAGAACCCGATGGTGGTGCTCGACGACGCCGACCTCGCGGTCGCCATCGGCGCCTGCGTGAACGGCGCGTTCTTCTCGACCGGGCAGCGCTGCACGGCCTCGAGCCGGCTGATCGTCACCCAGGGCATCCACGATCGTTTCGTGGCCGCGATGCGCGAGAAGATGCAGGCGCTCAAGGTCGACAACGCCCTGAAGCCCGGCGTCGACATCGGGCCGGTGGTCGACCAGTCGCAGCTCGACCAGGACCTGTCCTACCTCGATATCGGGCGCAATGAGGGGGCGAAGGTGATCGGCGGGGACATCCTCGGGCGCGAAACCGAGGGCTACTACCTGCAGCCCGCGCTGTTCACCGAGACCCACAACGGCATGCGCATCAACCGCGAGGAGATCTTCGGCCCGATTGCCAGCGTGATCCGGGTGAAGGACTACGACGAGGCGCTCGCGGTGGCCAACGACACCCGTTTCGGGCTTTCCGCGGGCATCTGCACCACCGCCCTGAAGCACGCCGCGCACTTCAAGCGCAATGCCCAGGCCGGCATGGTGATGGTCAACCTGCCGACCGCCGGTGTCGACTATCACGTGCCGTTCGGCGGGCGCAAGGGGTCGAGCTACGGGCCGCGCGAGCAGGGCCGCTACGCGGCCGAGTTCTACACCACGGTGAAGACGGCCTACACGCTCGCCTGACAGGCGGCTAACCCGTTAGAATTCGCGCCCCATGCTACCCGTCGCGCTGCGGCTGCCGGTGACCATGCTGGCCCAGCCGGACGGGACGA
>LJTQ01000011.1:25732-35107 GCA_001303445.1 Betaproteobacteria bacterium SG8_39
TGCGGGCCGACCTGCCTGCACGCCCTCTACCGCTACTGGGGCAGGCGCGAAGCGCTGCGCAAGATCATCGCGCGCGCGCGGCGGCTCGAGCACGGCGGCACCTACGCCGTGTTCCTCGCGAGCGACGCGCTGCGCAGGGGTTTCGAGGCGACGATCTACACCTACAACCTCACCGTGTTCGATCCGACCTGGTTCCGCCCCGGCGTCGATATCGCGGACCGGCTGCGGCGCCAGCGCGACCGGAAGCAGCGCGACGCGAATCTCGTGCACGCCACCGACGGCTACCTCGAATTCCTCGCGCTCGGCGGGCGCCTGCGCCTGGCGGACCTGTCGCGCTCGCTGGTGCGCGGCATCCTGCGCCGCCGGCTGCCGATCCTCACCGGACTGTCCTCGACCTGCCTCTATCGCAGCGCGCGAGAGTACGGCCCGCATGATGTCCCCGATGACATCCGCGGCGGCCCGGCGGGGCATTTCGTCGTGCTCGCCGGCTACGACCGGCGCGCGCGCAGCGTGCTGGTGGTCGACCCCTACGGGCCGCACCCCTACGGCTCGAGCCGGCGCTACTGGATCAACATCGACCGCGTGCTCAACGCGGTTCTGCTCGGCATCGTGACGCACGACGCCAACCTGCTGGTCATCAACCCACAGGGACCGATTCGCAAGCGATGAGCATTCTGATCGTCGTCGACGAGCCGCGCCAGTGGCCGCTGCAGATTGCGGGGGTCACGCTGGTCTCGGCACGCGCCTATTTGACCGACCCGGCCTACAACGAGGCGCACAGCGGCAAGGTGTTCAACCTGTGCCGCTCCTACCGCTACCAGAGCCTCGGCTATTACGTCTCGCTGTTGGCGGAAGCGCGCGGTCACAAGCCGCTGCCGCGGGTCACCACGATCGAGGATCTGCAGTCGCGCAACCTGGTACGGCTGCTGACCGAGGGGCTGGAAGACCTCATCCAGCGCTCGCTCGCGCCGATCAAGTCCGACGAGTTCGAGCTCAGCATCTACTTCGGGCGCAACGTCGCGGCGCGCTACGACTCGCTCTGCCAGCACCTGTTCCACCTGGTGCCGGCGCCGCTGCTGCGCGCGACCTTCCGGCGCCGGCGCGGCGAGTGGCGGGTGCAGGGTATCCGCCCGATCGCGGCAAACGACATCCCCGATCCGCACAAGGCCTTCGTCATCGAGTCCGCGTCGAACTACTTCGAGGGGCGCTACCGGCGTGCCCGGCGCCGCGCGGAGCCGCGCTTCGACCTTGCGATCCTGCACGACCCGGACAATCCCGAGCCGCCATCGAATGCCAGGGCGCTTGCCAAGTTCGAGCGCGCTGCCGAGGCGGTGGGCATGGCCTGCGAGCTGATCCAGAGCGACGACATCGGCCGGCTGGCCGAATTCGACGCGCTGTTCATCCGCGACACGACCTTCGTCAACCACTACACCTACCGCTTCGCACGCCGCGCGGCGGCCGAGGGCCTGGTGGTGATCGACGACCCGGAGTCGATCCTGCGCTGCAGCAACAAGGTCTACCTGGCCGAGCTGTTCGACCGTTACGACGTGCCGGTGCCGAAAACGCTGCTGGTGCACAAGGGCAACACCGACCAGATCGTGCCGACGCTCGCGCTGCCCTGCGTGCTGAAGCAGCCCGACGGCGCGTTCTCGCTCGGCGTGAAGAAGGTCGAGACGCTCGAGGCGCTCAAGCGTGAAGTGCGCACCATGCTGGAGGATTCAGAGCTGGTGGTGGCGCAGGAGTGGTTGCCGACCGACTTCGACTGGCGCGTCGGCATCCTCGACCGGCGCGTGCTCTACGTATGCAAGTACTACATGGCGCGTGGGCACTGGCAGATCGTGCGGCGTGAGGGCGAGGCGAAGCCGGTCGAGGGCCGCTCGGTGACGCTGTCGGTCGGCGAGGCGCCGGCCGAGCTCCTGAAGATATCGCTCAAGGCGGCCAACCTGATCGGCGACGGCTTCTACGGCGTCGACCTGAAGCAGGTCGGCGAGCGCTATTACGTGGTCGAGGTGAACGACAACCCGAGCGTCGACGCCGGCGTCGAGGACGAAGTGCTCAAGGACGCCTTGTACCGAGAGATCATGGGCACCATCGTGCGGCGCATCGAAGAGCGCAAGCGCACACGCTGATGACGCCGAAAGCCCTGCACGCCTTTGCCGGCGCCGGCATCGAGCTGGAGTACGCGCTGGTCGACCGCGAAACGCTGGCGGTGCGGCCGATCGCCGATGCGCTGCTGCGCGACGCGTCGGGCGCGGTGGTCAACGCGCTGAACCACGGCCGCTTCGGCTGGTCGAACGAGTTGGTGATGCATGTTCTGGAACTGAAAAGCGAGCGCCCGGAGGCCGGGCTCGAGTCGCTGGCCGAGGGCTTTCAGGACGCCGTGCGCGCGATGAACGCGCGCCTCGCGCCGCTCGGCGCGCGGCTCATGCCGACCGGCATGCATCCCTGGATGAACCCGCTCAAAGAGACCCGGATCTGGCCGCATGAATACGCCGAGATCTACGCCACGTACGACCGCGTGTTCGACTGCCGGCGCCACGCCTGGGCCAATGTGCAGAGCATGCACGTCAATCTGCCGTTTGCGGGCGACGCCGAGCTCGCGCGGCTGCTGGCCGCGGCGCGCCGCGTGCTGCCGATCCTGCCGGCGCTCGCGGCGAGCTCGCCGATCGCCGACGGTGCGCGCCAAACGGTGCTCGACTACCGCATGCAGTGCTACCTGACGCACGCGGCGCGGGTGCCGACGATGCTCGGCGAGATCGTGCCCGAACCGGTGCGCAGCGAGGCGGCCTATCGCGCCGAGATCCTCGCGCCGATGTACCGCGAGATGGCGCCTTTCGATGCCGAGGGCGTGATGCAGGACGAGTGGCTCAACGCACGCGGCGCGATCGCGCGCTTTGACCGCAGCGCGCTCGAGCTGCGCGTCATCGACACGCAGGAATGTCCGGCCATGGACCTCGCGGTCGCTGCGGCGGCGATCGGCGCGCTGCGCGCCTGCTACGACGGGCGTCTCGCCAATGAGGATCCGGCGGCGCCGTTCCCGACGGGCCGCCTGGTAAAAATCCTGCACGCCTGTATCGCCGACGCGGATGCGGCGATCATCGACGATGCCGAGTACCTCGCGGCGCTGGGGCTGCGCGCACGGCGCGCGACTGCGGGCGAGCTGTGGCGGCACCTGATCGAGACGACGCTGCCGCTGGTCGGCACCGCCGAGGAGCGCCTGCTGTGGACCGAGCGGCTCGAGCTGATCCTGAGCCAGGGACCGCTCGCGCGCCGCATCCTGCAGGCGGTGGGCCCCGAGCTGCCGCGCAAGCGCCTCGAGGCCGTGTATGCCGAGCTGTGCGACTGCCTGGAGGCGGGCCGACCGTTCAGTGCCGAGGCATGAGCGTATGAGCGCCGCCCTGCGCCTGCGCCATTCGATCGTGGTGAGCTGCGAGCACGCCAGCAACGCCGTGCCGGCGCGCTACCGGCCGCTGTTCGCGCAGCACGGCGCCGAGCTCTCCAGCCATCGTGGCTACGATCGCGGTGCGCTGGCCATGGCACGTGCGATGGCGGCCGCTTTCGGCGCGCCGCTCGCCGCGGGGACGTCCACCCGGCTGCTGGTCGATCTCAACCGCTCGTACGGACACCCGCAGCTCTACTCCTTCGTCACCCGCGGCGCGAGCCCGGCGCTGCGCCGGGAGATCTTCGAGCGTCACTACCTGCCGCATCGGCGGCGCGTCGAGGCGCTGATCATGGGCTCGATCGAGGCCGGGCGGTCGACCCTGCATCTGTCCTGCCACAGCTTCACGCCTGCGCTGGCGGGCGTCGAGCGCACCGCGGACGTCGGGCTGCTCTACGACCCGGCGCGGGCAGAGGAGGCGGCGCTGTGCGCGGCCTGGCAGCGCGAGCTGAGGATCCTCTCGCCCGACCTGCGCGTGCGGCGCAACTACCCTTATCTCGGCAAGACCGACGGCTTCACCACCTGGTGGCGGCAGCGCCATCCCGAAACGCTGTATCTCGGCGTCGAGCTCGAACTCAACCAGGCGACCATGGTGCAGCCGCGCGCCCGCGCGCGTCGTGCGCGGGTCATCGAGGCGCTCGCGCGCGTGCTCGCGGCCCGATGACGCCGCGCCACCTTGCGCCGCTCGTCGCGCTGAGCTTCGCCGCCGGCTGCGCCGTCGCGCCGCCCGAGCGCCTCCCGCGCCTGACCCCGTCGGACGACATCCTGCCGAACTTCGTGGTGCCCGACGCGCGCAGGCGGATGGTGTTCCTGGCGCGCCAGGAATGGACACTGTTCGGGCAGCCGCGGGTGCGTGACAACGGCACGGAATCGTTTCTCGAGTTTCCGCCCGGAGCGGAGGCCACGCACGAGGTTCAGGGGCCGATGCTGTCGCGCGTGCTGACCTACTGGTACGCGGTCACGCGGCAGCCGATCGTCGGCTTCCAGGGCGAGCTACGGCCCTGGTCGGCGGCCTTCATCAGCTGGCTGGCAAAGAGCGCCGGCTTGTCGCAGGACGCCTTTCCGTCCACCGTGCTGCACTGGGACTACATCGCGCATGCGCTGAACGGCGACAGCACGCGCTTTGTCGCACACGATGCGCGCGCCTATGCGCCGCAGGTCGGGGATCTGCTGTGCGCGCCGCGCGGCGAGGCCTTCGTCGCCGAGGTGCGCGGGTTTTCGGATCTGCGCCGCGGGGCCTATCACTGCGATCTGGTCGTCGAGCGGCACACGGACGCGCTCGATGCGATCGGCGGCAATGTGAGCGATGCGGTTTCGCTTACCCGCGTCGCGCTCGACGCCGAGGGCCGCGTGGTACCGACGTCGACGCGGCCCTGGGTGGTGGTGCTCGAGCAGCGCTGAGCGCCGGCTAGAGAAACGTCGTGTCCGCGTCCAGCCCGAGCAGGTGCTGGCCGACGGTCTCGAAGTGCGCCGCACGCCCCTGCAGCTGCTGGGCAATCGCGTGCAGGTCACGAAATCTGCGTTCGAACGGGTTGGCGGCGAACACTGCGGTGGCGCCGGCGGCTTCGTAGGCGAAGTCGCCCGCCTCGCGTGCGGCATGGATCGCGTGCGTGGCGCTCAGGCGGATGCGCATGCGCTGCGCGAGCGTGACCTCGCGCGTCGCCTGCACCGCGTCGCAGATCTCGCCGACCGAGTGCATCAGGTAGCTTTCGGCGGACTCCAGCTTGGCCAACGCGCGCGCGACACCGCCCTGGACTACCGCATTCTCGCGTACGGTGTTACGAATGCCGCGCGGCACCTTGTGCCACGCTAGTTCGACGAAGGCCTCCAGCATCGCCTGCGCCACACCCAGCGCGATGCTGGCGAAGCCGCAGGAAAACAGGTTGTGGATCGAGAAGCAGTACAGCCAGCCGGGCTCGCGGTTCTCCACCGCGCTCTCGCGGTGCACGCTGTAGGCCTCGGGCACGAACAGGTCCTCGACCGCATAGGCGTCGCTCGCGGTACCGCGCAGGCCGATCACGTCCCAGACGTCTTCCAGGCGCGCCGCCGACGCGGGGATGAGAAACACGCGCTTGCGCCAGCGCTCGTCGCCCGCACGGCGAGGGCTGCCGTCGGCGTCGAACACGGGGCACTGCGGACCGAGCCAGGTCGCCTGGCGCATCCCGCTGGCGAACGACCAGCGGCCGGTGACGCGGAAGCCGCCTTCGCAGGCGACCGCGCGCACCGGACCCTGCGCCGGTCCCCAGGCAAGCACCGCCCGCGGGTCGCCGAAGATCGCCTGCGCGACCTCGGGTTCGAGGTAGGCCGCGACGATCGCGCAGACCGCGTTCTGGCCGATGTTCCAGGCGGTACTGGCGTCGGCGCGGGCGATCGCCTGCACCGTGCGCATGAACGCAAGCGGATGCACCTCGCCGCCGCCATAGCGACGCGGCAGCAGCATGCGGTACAGCTGCGCTGCGTGCAGCGCATCGAGCAGGTCGTCCGGGATGCGGCGCGTGCGTTCGATCTCCGGCGCCGCTGCGGCGATGCGCGGTGCGAGCGCGCGCGCACGAGCAAGGCTGTGCTCAGTGTCCGTCGCGGCATTGGGCAGATGATCGCGTTGCATCGGATGGGGACTCGGGAGCCGTGTGCGTGGCTCATTCTAGCCTTCGCACGGCCTTCGGTAGAATCGCGCCCTTCTTCGTCCGGGCCCGCCTGTGATCCGCATCGCCAACCTCACGCTCATCCGTGGCACTCAGCCCTTGCTGGAGGGCGCCGATGTGGCGATCCAGCCCGGCGAGCGCGTCGGTCTGATCGGCGCCAACGGCTCGGGCAAGACGAGCCTGTTCGCGCTGCTGCGAGGCGAGCTGCACGCGGACAAAGGCGACGCCGAGTTCCCGGCGACCTGGCGCGTCTCCTACGTCGCGCAGGAAACGCCGGCGCTCGCGCGCAGCGCGGTCGATTGCGTGATCGACGGCGACACGACGCTGCGCCGGCTCGAGGCCGAGCTCGCCGCCGCGGAAGCGGCGAACGACGGCGCGCGCATGGGCGAGGTCCACGCCGCCCTCGGCGACGCCGGCGCCTACACCGCGCGCACCCGCGCCGAGCAGCTGCTGATGGGCCTGGGCTTCAGCGTGGCGCAGCTCGCCGACCCGGTGGCGAGCTTTTCCGGCGGCTGGCGCATGCGCCTCAACCTGGCGCAGGCGCTGATGTGCCCTTCGGATCTGCTGCTGCTCGACGAGCCGACCAACCACCTCGACCTCGACGCGATCATCTGGCTCGAGGACTGGCTGCGACGCTACCGCGGCACCCTGCTCGTCGTGTCGCACGACCGCGATTTTCTCGATGCGGTGGTGAACGTGATCGTGCACATCGAGCAGAAGAAGCTGCGGCGTTACAGCGGCGACTATTCGAGCTTCGAGCGCCAGCGTGCGCAGGCGCTGGTGCTCGCCGCCGCCCAGCAGGCCAAGCAGGCCCGCGAGCGCGCGCACCTGCAGTCGTTCGTCGACCGCTTCCGTGCCAAGGCCACCAAGGCGCGCCAGGCGCAGAGCCGCATGAAAATGCTGGAAAAGATGGAGGAGCTCGCGCCGCTGCACGTCTCGGCCCCGTTCGCGTTCGAGTTCTTCGACCCGCGGCGCGCGCCCAATCCCTTGCTGGTGATGGAAGACGTCGACGCGGGCTACCGCGCCGCGGCAGGCACCGGGGCCGACAAGGTCGTGCTGCGCGGGGTGCGCTTTTCGCTGCAGGCCGGGGAGCGCTATGGCCTGCTTGGCGTCAACGGGGCCGGCAAGTCGACGCTCATCAAGACCATCGCCGGCGAGCTTGCGCCGCTCGCCGGCGCGGCGACCTACGGCAAGGGCCTTGCGATCGGCTACTTCGCGCAGCAGCAGGTCGAGATGCTGCGCGATGATGAATCGCCGCTCTGGCATCTGCGGCGAATCTCGCCCGAGGCGCGTGAGCAGGCGCTGCGCGACTACCTGGGCGGCTTCAATTTCCCCGGCGACATGGCAACCGGGCCGATCACGCATTTCTCCGGCGGCGAGAAGGCACGCCTCGCGCTCGCGCTGATCGTCTGGCAGCGACCCAACCTGCTGCTGCTCGACGAGCCGACCAACCACCTCGACCTCGAAACCCGCGAGGCGCTGACCGTGGCGCTCGCCCAGTTCGAGGGCACGCTGGTACTGGTATCGCATGACCGCCACCTGCTGCGTGCGACGACCGAGCAGCTGCTCATTGTGCGCGACGGCGGCCTGCAGCCCTTCGACGGCGACCTCGACGACTACCGCGACTGGCTGCTGGGGCGCAGTATGGAAAAGGCACCGGTGCCGGCTGTACCGCCGCGCGCGGAAGCCGGTCCCGTACGGCGCGTCGACCGGCGCGAGGCCGCGCAGGCACGCCAGCGTCAGTCGGCGGCGCGCAAGCCGATCGAGTCGCGTCTCAAGCGGCTCGAATCAAAGCTCGAACAGGCCGGTGCGCGCAAGGCCGAGATCGACGCGCGGCTTGCCGATGAGCGCCTGTACCAGGATGCTGACAAGGATGCGCTCAAGCACCTGCTGCTCGACCAGGCCTACGTCGCGCGCGAGCTCGAGCAGCTTGAAGCCGAATGGCTGGAGAACCAGACATTGCTCGAAAGAATTAATGGTTAGGATCGAGGGCAGCTCCCCTGTGAATAACTCTGAAGGTGCGTGACACATGACCGATCGACGGCGCAGCGGCATCAAGGCCTACCGCAACCGGGCGTTTCTGAACAGCAAGCATGCGCGCCCCTTGCGCATCCTGGCCGAGTACCTCGAGCCGAAGAGCCGCTTCGAGGCGGAAAACGTCGACGACACGATCGTCTTCATGGGCTCGGCGCGCATCAAGCCGCGCGACGCAGCCGAGGCGGCGTTGCGCCAGGCGCAGCTCGAGGAGGGCGATCCCGAGGGCGCGCAGCGCGACCTGCGCATGTCGGCGTACTACGAGGCGGCGCGCGAGCTGGCGTTCCGGCTCACGCAGTGGTCGAAGGCGCTCGACCCAAAGGAGCGCCGCTTCGTGGTCTGCACCGGCGGGGGGCCGGGCATCATGGAGGCGGCGAGCCGCGGCGCAGCCGAGGCGCGCGGCATGAACGTCGGGCTGACGATCTCGATTCCGATCGAGGAGTTCGACAACCCCTATGTCACGCGCGAGCTGGCCTTCCACTTCCACTACTTCTTCATGCGCAAGTTCTGGTTCGCCTACCTGGCGAAGGCGGTGATCGTGTTTCCGGGCGGCTTCGGCACGCTGGACGAGCTGTTCGAGCTGCTCACGCTGGTGCAGACCAAGAAGATGTCGAAGCCGATGCCGATCGTGCTGTTCGGCACCGAGTACTGGCGCGAGGTGATTGATTTCGATGCCCTGGTGCGCCATGGCACGATCAACGCCGAGGACGTCGACCTGATGTACCGCACCGATTCGGTGGCGGCCGCCTACGACTGGCTGGTCGCCCGGCTGCGCGAGTACGCGCTCGACCAGCCGGGGCCGATGCTCTAGCCTCGCCGACGCGCATTCGCTAGAGTCGCGAGTGCTGCGGACCAACGACTGGGGAGGCGCGCGTGGCGACCACCGACTGGTATGTCGAAGGCATCTCCTACGGTAACTGCAACTGCGCCTACGGTTGCCCCTGCCAGTTCGAAGCGCTGCCGACCCACGGCAGCTGCCGGGGCTTCGAGGTAGTGCGCATCGACCAGGGTCATTACGGCGGGCTCGATCTGAGCGGGCTCAAGGTGGCGGTGCTTTATGCCTGGCCGGGGCCGATCTTCGAAGGCAAGGGCGAGCTGCAGGCCATCATCGAGGACCGTGCCAGCACGAAGCAGCGGCAGGCGCTGGAGCGGGTGCTGCACGGCGAGGACACCGAGGACGCGGCGACGCACTGGTGGGTGTTCCGCGCGATGTCCGAAACGATCCATCCGACGCTCTTCAAGCCGATCGAATACGCGGTC
>LJTQ01000143.1 GCA_001303445.1 Betaproteobacteria bacterium SG8_39
GCGTCGGTGGTTTACAACGACGAGAAGCTCGTCGAGCGGGTCGCTTTCATGCACGAGAAGATCGGCAGCGACGCGATCCTCGAGCAGTACATCGACGGCCGCGAACTCTACGTCGGCGTGATCGGCAATCACCGCCTGCGCGTGCTGCCGCCGCTCGAGCTGAGCATCGGCAAGCTGCGCTCCGATGCGCCGCGCATCGCCACGCGCCGCGTCAAATGGGACTCCGCCTACCAGGCACGACGCGACGTCAAGCTCGAGCCGGCGAAGGATCTCGCGCCGGAGGTGGTTCGCACCCTGTTGCAGGTCACCAAGCGCGCCTACCGCCTGCTCGGTCTGAGCGGCTACGCACGCATGGACTTTCGCCTCGGCGCGGACAACCGACCGTATTTCCTCGAAGCCAATCCGAATCCGGATATCGCACGCGAGGCCGAGCTTGCCGAGGCCGCCGGGCTCGACGGTCTGGACTATCCGGCGCTGCTCGACCGGGTGCTGCGCGTCGGGCTGGCGACGCGCTGAAGCGACGCGCGCGCCTCAGCGCGACGCGTCGAGGATGATGATCGAGCAGGCCGCTTCGTCAAAGCCGATCACGCCGCCGCCATTCTCGGCCAGCGCAATGCGTGCCCCCGTCGCCTGCCGAGCGCCCGCCTCGCCGCGCAGTTGCAGCGCGAGCTCGTGGAGCATCGACAGGCCCGTCGCGCCCACGGGATGGCCCTTGGAGACCAAGCCGCCCGAGAGATTCACCGGCAGGCGCCCGCCCAGCGCGGCGGCGCCGGACTCGACGAAGGCCCCGCCCTCCCCCGCGGCGCAAAAGCCGAGCATCTCGGACTGGTAGATCTCGCAGAACGAGGTCGCATCGTGCACCTCGGCAACATCGATGTCCGTCGGCGCAAGACCCGCAGCGCGGTAGGCTTTCTGCGCGGCCACCCGGCTTAGCCCGGGTTCGTCGAGATCACGGTACTTCCCGCCCGAGAGCACGCTGGCGCGAACCTTGAGCGCGCGTTCACGCACGGGTACGGGCAGCCCATCGAGAAAGCGCTTTGAGCACAGCAGCGCCGCCGCGGCGCCATCACCGATCGGCGCGCACATGGCGCGCGTGAGCGGAAAGCTGATCACGCGGTCGGCGAGAACGTCTTCGACGCTCACCTCGAAGCGGTACTGTGCCAGCGGGTTCTTCGCGCCCATCGCGTGATTCTTCGACGCACCGACGGCGATCTGGCGCTGCGTGGTGCCGTGCTTCTTCATGTGGTACGCGGCCTGCGTCGCATAGGTGTCCATGAAGACCGTGCCGCCGCCGGCCTTGGGCGCAAAAGGCTTGCCGGCGCGCGCGCCTGCCTGGGTGTAGTAGTCGATCCACTCCTGCCGGTCGAGCTGGTCGATGCCGGCGTCAAAGATCTCCTGCACGCGCGCCGGGTCCTCCGCGATGAAGGTCTTCTCGACACCGAGGGCGAGCGACAGCTCCGCCTGCCCCGACAGCACGTCCTTCCAGGCGCCGTGGAACGCCATCGACGCGGTCGCGCAGCCGCCCTCGACATTGATCATCGGCACGCGCTCGGGGAACAGGCGCTCCCGCACCAGCGGCGTGAAGCACACCTGCCCGCGGATGCAGGCCTGGCCAAACGTCCCCATGCCACAGTTGCCGAACCAGCCCTGCTCGATCGCGTCGCCGTCATGCAGACCGGCGTCCGCGAGCACCTGCAGATAGGCCTCACGCGTCAGATCCTTGAAGGACTTGTCCGCAAACTTGCCGAACGGCGTGCATGCCGTTCCGATCACATAGACGTCGCTCATATCGACCTCCGTCGCGTCCGCAGGCCCGTCGCGCTCCAGCAGGGTCGGCGCGATCGCAACACGGGGACGCTCGACGTCACGCGCCCCACGGCTTCAGTGCAGATGCGGCTTCCATAGCAGGTCCGCGCGGTCGATCGAGGACACCCCCAGCTGCATGCTCTTGCTCTCGCGCACGATGGTGAGCGGCACTTCGACGCCGGCGACCCCGAGCCGCCAGATCTTGCGGAACAAGTCGGCCAGGCCGGAAACGCGCGCACCCTCGACTTCGAGCAGGATGTCGCCCGTTTGCAAGCCTGCGCGTTCGGCCGGCCCCCCCTCCGCGACGCCGGCCACGACGACGTGCCCGCTCAGCTCGGTGGTGTAGATGCCGAGCCAGGGACGTGGCGGTCGGCTCGAGCGGCCCGTCTTCAGAAGGTCGTCCAGAATGGGCTCGAGCAGGTCGATCGGAACGCTCATGTTGCCCTGATCGGCCTCGTCGGTGATCTTCTCCTGCACCAGCAGCGAGCCGATGCCGAGCAGCCGTCCGTCGCGCCCGATCAGCGCAGACCCGCCCCACTGCGGATGCGCCGGCGCGGTGAACAGCGCCTCGTCGAGCAGGTACTCCCAGTAACCCGCGAACTCGCGCTTGGCGAGCAGCTTCGCCTTGAGCGCGTGTTCGCGCCCGCCGTGCCCGGCAAACAGCACATCGTCGCCGACTGCGCACTGCCGGCTCGAGCCGCGCTCGAGCACGGTCGCGTCCAGACGGCCGAGCGGCTGGACCAGCCCGAATCCGGTGGCCTGGTCGTAGGCCAGCGGCGTCGCGGCCACCGCCGCGCCGGTCTGCGTCGTCAGCCAGATGCTCGAGGCTTCGCTGATCAGGTAGCCGATCGTCAGCACCAGGCCGTCTTCGCGGATCACCACGCCATTACCGAGGCGCTCGGTGCCCAGAATTCCTGCCGTGAAGGCCTGCTCCGGAATCTCGCTGCGCACCAGCACCAGTGCGCCAAGCGCGCGGTCCAGGTCGAACGCGAACTCCTCCGGCCGTGGCTGAAGCTCGTCAGGAAATGCCCAGTTCTGCGATTCCATCAATCCGTTCTCGTGCGTCGTGGCTGCATTTTCGCATGCCCGGCGCAGCGCCGAGGCGGCCGATCGCACCGAATACGCCGAATACGCCGCTTAGAATGCGGGCTGCGCAATTCCACCTGCCGCGATGCCCGCAACTGGGAAGCCCGCCGCCGCCGCCGGAACGCTCCGCCTCGGACAGCTCGAGGTGAGGCGCATGGGCTTTGGCGCGATGCGCGTCACCGGCTCAGGCGTATGGGGGCCGCCCCCCGACCGCGCGGCAGCCAGGGCGCTGCTGCGCCGCGCGCTCGCGCTCGGCGTCAACTTCCTCGACACCGCCGACAGCTACGGCCCCCAGGTGTCCGAGGACATCATCGCCGAAGCCCTGCATCCCTATCCCGCAGGGCTGGTGATCGGCACCAAGGGCGGCTTTACGCGACCGGGCCGCAGCTGGCGCGCCGACGGACGTCCCGAGCACCTGCGCGCGGCGATCGACGGCAGCCTGAAGCGCCTGCGCCTGGAGTGCATCGACCTCTACCAGTTCCATACGCCCGATTCGCGCGTGCCGTTCGCCGATTCGGTCGCCGCGATCGCCGACGCACAGCGCGCCGGCAAGGTCCGGCACATCGGGCTGTCCAATGTGAGCGTTGCGCAGCTCGAGGAAGCCGAACGCATCATCGCGGTGGTTTCGGTGCAGAACGAGTACAACCTCGGCGACCGCGCGAGTGAGGACGTACTCGCTGCCTGCGCGCAGCGCGGCATCGCCTTCATCCCCTGGTATCCGCTCGGTGCAGGGTCGGTGCTGCGCTCGGCGAAGGTCAAGCGCGTGGCCGCGCGACAGGGCGCAACGCCTGCGCAGGTGGCACTCGCCTGGTTGCTTGCCCATTCCCCGGTGATGCTGCCGATCCCGGGAACCGGCTCGCTCGCGCATCTCGAGGAGAACATCGCCGCGGCCGCGCTGCAGCTGTCGGCCGAGGAACTCGCTGTGCTCGGTTAGCCGGGCACGGCGCTTCAGGGCATCTGGATTTTTCCGCCCCCCGGCACCCCGCCCGGTACGGCGCCGCTGGGCGGCAGCCCGCCCTGCGGGATGACGAGCGACGAGGCCGCCTGGCGGCGCATTTCCTGCAACTCCCTCATCGTGCGCTCGATCGCCTCCTTGGCCAGGCCGCCGAACTTCTTTGCCGCCTCCTCCAGCGAGCTTGCCTCGATCTCAAATGCGATCGGCAGCGCGCCAACCGGCGTAACCACCTGCGTCTCGCCGGTGTAGGTCATGGGCTTCGAGCGGTCGGCTTCGCCCTGCGCGTTGACCGGCGTCAGGCGCCGAATCGTGCCGACGCGCCGGTCGGTGAAAATCTCCTCGAGATGGAGCGCCGCAGGATCCATGCTCAGATCTGCGGTGCGTGCGTCCTGTCCCTGTGCCATGTTCGAATCCGTCCTCTAGCTGCGTAGCTTGAAACGCTGGATCTTACCGGTGGCCGTCTTCGGCAGCTCGCCGACGAATTCGACCCAGCGCGGGTACTTGTAGGGCGCCAGCTTGTCCTTGACGTGCTGCTTGAGCGCCTCGGCGAGCGCATCGCCGGCGGTGTGCCCCTGTTTTAGCACGATAAACGCCTTGGGCTTGACGAGCTTGCTCTCGTCCTCGGCGCCGACCACCGCCGCTTCGAGCACCGACTCGTGCGAGATCAGCGCACTCTCGACCTCGGCCGGCGAGACCCAGATGCCCGACACCTTCAGCATGTCGTCGGCACGGCCGCCGTAGACGTAATAGCCGTCGGCATCCTGCAGGTACTTGTCGCCGCTGCGTGTCCACGCGCCCTCGAAGGTCGCGCGGCTCTTGACGCGGTTGTTCCAGTAGTAGGCCGCGCTGGTCGGCCCGGAGATCAGCAGCTCGCCGAGCTCGCCCTGCGCAACCGCGTTGCCCTGCTCGTCGACCAGCTTGAGCGCATAGCCGGGAACCGCCTTGCCGGTGGTGCCGTAGCGCAGCGCGTCGGCGCGGTTCGATAGGAAGATGTGCAGCATCTCGGTCGAGCCGATGCCGTCAAGGATGTCGACGCCCGTCTTCTCCTTCCAGCGCCTGCCGATCTCGATCGGCAGCGCCTCGCCCGCCGAGGTGCAGATCCGCAGATTGAGCGCCTCGCGCTTGGGAAATTCGGGGCTCGCCAGCAGCGCGGCAAACAGCGTCGGCACACCGTAGAAGATCGTCGGCTTGCGCTCGGTGAGCCGCTTGAACACGGCCTGCGGCGTGGGCCGCTCGGCCATTAGCACCGTGGTTGCCCCCACGGCGAGCGGAAACCACAGCGCATTGCCCAGGCCATAGGCGAAAAACAGCTTCGCCGCCGAGAACACGACATCGTCCTCGCGAAGGCCCAGCACCGGCCGCGCATACAGCTCCGCGGTGAGGATCGGGCTCGAATGCACATGCACCGTACCCTTCGGCGTACCGGTCGAACCCGAGGAATACAGCCAGAAACAGGCGTCGTCGGCGAGCGTCGACGCCGTGCTGCAGGTCGGCGCTCCGCGTGCCAGCAGGTCCTTGAACGCGAGTTCGCCGTGCGCATCGGCGCCCGAGACGACGACGTGTCGCAGCCAGGGCAGGCGCTTGGCGCGCTCCGCGAGCAGGGGCGCGAACTGCGGCCAGAGTGCGTCCGACACGAACAGCACCCGCGCCCGACTGTCGTTCAGCATGAACTCGTAATCGGGCGTCGTGAGCAGGGTGTTCGCCGCGATGGGAATCACGCCGACCTTGATCGCACCGAGAAACGCCGTCGGCCAGTCGATGCCGTCGAGCATCGCGATCATGACCCGATGCTCCGGCTCCAGGCCGAGCGTGCCCAGCGAGGAGCCAAACCGGTTCACGCGCTCTGCGAGCGCCGCGTAGCGCGTCGAGCCTGCGTCGTCAACGTAGGCCAGCTTGTCGCCACGGCCAGCGGCCAGGTGGCGCTCGATCAGGTCGGCGGCGGCGTTGTACACGCGCGGGATCTCGACCCGCGGCGGGCTCGACGAATGGTCGGCCGTCGAAAGCGTCATGGCTCCCTCCTTCGTGACAGACGCCAATTATGCCGTCTGCGCCGTGGCCGCGCGGGCCTGCTCGAGCCAGCCCGCGCCCCACTCGGCCGCGGCTTCTTCGGGCAGCACCCCGGAGGAGGCGTCATGCTGCACGCGCTCACCGACGCGCTGCGCGCCGAGCTCGGCCAGCAGATCGTCGAAACGCTTGCCGCCGAAATTGAAGGTCTCGGCATACGTCCGGTCACCCAGACCGAACACACCGTAGCGCAGCTGGGACAGGTCCGGGCGCTTCGCGCGCAGGTCCTCGTAGAGCTTTTTCGCGTTGTCCGGCACGTCGCCCTGTCCGTAGGTCGAGGTGCAGATCAGGAACACGCCCTCGCGCGCGAACACGCCCGCGTCGAGCCCGTCCATCAGGAGCGTCTCGACCTGGGTCTCGCCGTCATCCCAGGTCAGCTCGAGTTCCTGCGCGACCAGCTGCGCAGTGCCCGTCATCGTGCCCACCAGCACGTTGATCTTCATCGCCATGCGTCGATCCGCTGTTTCGGTTGACACAAACTATATTGCACCATAAAATTCGCGTCAAGCATTATATTGCATTATTCGAAATCAACCCGCCGAGGTCCATGGGAAGCGTCCTGCCGCATGCTGCACGCGACGAAGCCGCCGAGGCTGCGTACCTCGCACGGCTCGGCGCGCGCGTGCGCAGCTGGCGCCAGGAGCACGGCCTCGCACGCAAGGCCCTCGCGCTGGCCTCGGGCGTTTCCGAACGCTACCTCGCCCAACTCGAAGCCGGTCAGGGCAACGTCTCGGTGCTTCTGCTGCGCAAGGTCGCGCACGCCCTGAACGTCTCGATCGAGCGTCTGGTACGCGAAGCCGGCGACCCGCCGGCCGCGCTGGCCACGGCCACGCAGTTTCTCGGTACGCTGTCCGAGGACCGCGTCGAGGCCGCCTACCGGCTGCTCCAATCCCAATTTGGCACCGCGCGGCGGCATCGCATCGCCCTGCTCGGCCTGCGCGGTGCGGGCAAGTCCACGCTGGGCGCGAAGCTCGCCCAGGCGACCGATTCGGCCTTCGTCGAACTTGACCGGGAGGTCGAGCGCGAGGCCGGCGCCGAGCTCGGCGACGTGTTCTCGATCTACGGCCAGGACGCGTTCCGCCGCTTCGAGCGGCGCGCGCTGGAGCGCGTGCTGCGCCACCATGACCGCGCGGTCATCGCCACCGGCGGCAGCATCGTCTCCGAGCCGGAAACGTATCAGCTGCTGCGCGACCGCTGCTTCTGCGTGTGGCTCAAGGCCTCGCCTGAAGAGCACATGGCGCGCGTCATCGCGCAGGGCGACATGCGCCCGTTTCGCGGACGCGCCGAAGCCCTCGAGGAAATCCGTCACCTGCTCGCCGAGCGCGACCGGCTCTATGCCCGAGCCGACGTCACCCTCGACACGTCGAGGCAGACGGCGAAGCAAAGCATGACCAGGTTGCGCGCCCTGGTCAGCACCGACTAGCCGCAAGCGCAACCGGACTCAGGAGAACGCAATGGTTCCTTCGGAACGCAGAACGATCGTCTATGACACCAGCCCCGAGCAGTACAACCACTGGGCACTCGCGGTCGACGGCCCCGTCGCTACGCTGACCCTGGACGTCGCCGAGGACAAGGGCCTGATGCCCGGCTACAAGCTGAAGCTCAACTCCTACGATCTCGGCGTCGACATCGAGCTGCACGACGCGATGAATCGCATCCGCTTCGAGCATCCGGAGGTGAAATGCGTGGTCGTCACCAGCGGCAAGAGCCGCATGTTCTGCTCCGGCGCGAACATCTACATGCTCGGGTCCAGCTCGCATGCCTGGAAGGTGAACTTCTGCAAGTTCACCAACGAGACGCGCAACGGGCTCGAGGACTCGAGCCGCCATTCGGGCCTCAAGACCCTCGCCGCACTGAACGGTACGACTGCGGGCGGCGGCTATGAGCTTGCGCTTGCCTGCGACGAGATCGCGATGGTCGACGATCGCTCGAGCACGGTGAGCCTGCCGGAGGTCCCGCTGCTCGGCGTGCTGCCCGGCACCGGCGGCCTGACGCGGCTGGTCGACAAGCGTCACGTGCGGCGCGACCTGGCCGACATCTTCTGCACCACTGCCGAGGGCGTACGCGCGGATCGCGCCC
>LJTQ01000144.1 GCA_001303445.1 Betaproteobacteria bacterium SG8_39
GCCTCGCGCACGGCCCCGCCCGCCTCGCGCACCAGCAGGGCGACCGCGGTCTTCAGTCCGGAAAAGCTGAATTCGAGGTCGCCGCTGTGCAACATGGGCCGCGGAAGCGCGTAGCGCCGCGGCACGCCCTGCTCGGCAAGAGCGGCAAGTTCGGGGCCGCCGGGGTAGCCCAGGCCGAGCAGGGTCGCGGTCTTGTCGAACGCCTCGCCCGCGGCATCGTCCTGGGTCTCGCCGAGCAGCAGGTACCGCCCCACGCCGTCCACGCGCATCAGCTGGGTGTGCCCGCCCGAGACCAGCAGGGCGGCGAAGGGAAACGTCGGCGCCGGGCGCGCGAGGAGCGGCGAGAGCAGATGGCCCTCGAGATGATGGATGCCGATGGTGGGCAGGGCGCGCGACAGGGCCAGCGCATGGCCGAAGGCGGCCCCGACCAGCAGCGCGCCGGCGAGCCCGGGGCCCTCGGTGTAGGCCACCGCGTCGAGCGCCTCGATCGGCCGCCGGGCCTGCGCCAGAACCTCGCGCGCGAGCGGCACGATGCGCCGGACATGGTCGCGCGAGGCCAGCTCCGGGACCACGCCGCCGTAGGCGGCGTGCAGGTCGCTTTGCGAGTGGACCCGATGGGCCAGCAGGCCGTCGGCTGCCGGCGCGCCGCGCGCCAGGACCGAGGCGTCGTAGAGCGCGACGCCCGTCTCGTCGCAGGAGGTTTCCAGCCCGAGGATCAGCATGGCGGCCGATTCTACTGGGGGCTGGCGAGCGCTTCGCCGATGCGGCTATAATCCGCCCTCTTTCAGGGACCTGGAGTCTGGATGCCCACTGTTCGCGTCAAGGAGAACGAGCCGTTCGAAGTCGCCCTGCGCCGCTTCAAGCGTACGATTGAAAAGACCGGGCTGCTCACGGAACTGCGTTCGCGCGAGTACTACGAGAAGCCGACCACCGAGCGCAAGCGCAAGCTGGCCGCGGCGGTCAAGCGGCACCACAAGCGCCTGCGCAGCCAGACGCTGCCGCAGAAGATGTACTGAGCCGCGCGCGCTCAGCGGAATTCGGGACGCCCCGGCTGCAGTTCGGCGCCGGGGCGTTCGTGTTTCTGGCGCGGCTGCGCAGCCGGCGAGTACCCCAGCAATGACACTCAAGACACGCATTACCGACGACATGAAGGCCGCGATGCGCGCCAAGGATGCGCCGCGCCTGTCGGCCATCCGCCTGCTGCTCGCGGCGATCAAACAGAAAGAAGTCGACGAGCGCATCGAGCTGGACGATGCGCAGGTGCTCGCCACGGTCGAGCGGCTGCTCAAGCAGCGCCGCGAATCGATCGCCCAGTACGAAAAGGCGGGCCGCGATGAGCTCGCTGCCGCGGAGCGATTCGAGGCCGAGGTGCTTGCCGCCTACCTGCCCGCCCAGCTGAGCGGCGCCGAGGTGGACGCGGCGGTCGACGCGGCGATCGCGGAGAGCGGCGCCGCGGGGCCGAAGGACATGGGCCGCGTCATGGGCCTGCTGAAGGCCCGGCTCGCAGGCCGCGCCGACATGGCGGCGGTCTCCGCGCAGGTGAAGGCCAGGCTCGCCGGCTGAGCCCTTACACTAGCGGGATCCGCGCGTGATCCCCGACAGCTTCAAGCAAGATCTCCTCAACCGCGTCGACATCGTCGACGTCGTGTCGCGCTACGTCCAGCTCAAGAAAGGCGGCGCGAATTTCCTCGGCCTGTGCCCGTTTCACGGCGAGAAGACGCCGTCGTTCACGGTCAGCCCGAGCAAGCAGTTCTACCATTGCTTCGGCTGCGGCGCGCACGGCAACGCCATCGGCTTCCTCATGGCCTACGCCGGGCTGGGCTATGTCGATGCGTTGCGCGATCTGGCCGGCTCGGTCGGCATGCAGCTGCCGGAGATGCGCCCGCGCACGCGCGAGGAGGCTGAGCGCCAGGCGCGCGAGGCCGATCTCGGCACCCTGCTCGAGCAGGCCATGGGCTTTTACCGCGCCGAGCTGAAAAAGTCGCCGCGCGCGATCGATTACCTGAAGGGACGCGGTTTGCGTGGCGAGGTCGCGGCGCGCTTCCGGCTCGGTTATGCGCCGGACGACTGGCAGGGCCTGCGTGCCGCCTTCCCCGCGTACGAGCAGCGCGAGCTGGTCGAGTGCGGACTGGTGATCGAGAACGACGGCAAGCGCTACGACCGGTTCCGCGACCGCATCATGTTCCCGATCTTCTCCAACCGCGGCGCGGTGATCGGCTTCGGCGGGCGCGTGCTCGGCCCCGGCGAGCCGAAGTACCTGAACTCTCCCGAAACGCCCCTGTTCGAGAAGGGCCGCGAGCTCTACGGCCTGGTGCAGGCGCGCGAGGCGATTCGCAGCGCGGGGCGCGCGCTGGTGGTCGAGGGCTACATGGACGTGATCTCGCTCGCGCAGCACGGCGTCGGCTACGCGGTCGCGACGCTCGGCACGGCGACCACGCCGCACCACGTCTCGCGCCTGCTGCGTCTTGCCGACCAGGTGGTGTTCTGCTTCGACGGCGACGCGGCGGGGCGCAAGGCGGCCTGGCGTGCGCTCGAGGTCAGCCTGCCGCTCGCCCCGGACCACAAGCCGATCCGGTTCCTGTTCCTGCCGCAGGGCGAGGACCCCGACAGCAGCATTCGGGCGCACGGCGCCGAGGCCTTCGAGCGCGCGGTGCGCGAAGCGCAGACGCTGTCGGGCTTCCTGCTCGGCGAGTTGCGCGCGCAGGCCGACCTGGGCACGCCGGAGGGGCGTTCCGCGCTGCTGGCCGCCGCGCGGCCCCACCTGCAGCGCACCGAGGCGCCCGGGCTGCGCCTGCAACTGGTCAAAGAGGTGGCCGACCTGGCGCGCGTCTCGCAGGCCGAAGCCGAGCAGCTGCTCGGTCTCGCGACGCCCGTAACGTCGGGCGCGTCGCGACCGCGCGTGGCGCCGCGCCGCAGCGCGCCGCCGATCGCCGCGAGCCAGGAGCGGAACCTGCTGCGCTGCGTGCTGGTCAAACCGGTGCTGGTCGAGGCCCTCGAGCCGGCGCTGCTCGATGCACAGGCGGCCGAAAGCGCCGCCCTGCAGGCGATCGCGCGCTGGGCCGCAGAGGGCGGCGAGATGAGCGGCGCGCTGCTCATCGAGCAGTTCCGCGACAGCGCGCATGCCGAGACGCTGTTCCGTGCGCAGGCCGCGGTGCTCGAGCACAACCTGAGCGAGGACGATGCCGAGCGCCAGTTTCTCCAGATCCAGCTCGCGCTGCGCATTCAGCGCAAGAACGAGGAGTTCGAAGCGCTGCGCCGCGAGGCGGCGGCGGGTCCTGCGGGCCGGGAGCTGATGCTCGAGATCGACCGACGCGCCAAGGAGCTCGCCGAGCTGAAAAGGCAGCGCCTCTAGCACTGGAGTTGGACGGAAAAATTGGTACAATTCGCGGTTTTCCCGGAAATCCGCTATTCGGCGGGAAACCGGCGGCTACGCGAGGCGAGAATGGTCAAGGTCAAGCCCAAAGCAAAGTCCAAACGCTCCCCGGCGGCAAAGAAAACGTCCAAAGCAATCAGGGCGACGAAAAAGCGCGCGACCCTGAAGGCGCGCCCGGTGCGCAAGCCGGCGGCGAAAGCCAAGCCGGCGGCCGCGCAGAAGGCCAAGGCGCAGAAGCTCAAGCAAGCCAAACTCAAGCAAGCCAAGCTCAAGCAGGCCAAGCTCAAGGCCGTCGCGGCCAAGGCGCGTGCGGCGAAGCTCAAGGCCGCCGCCGCCGCGAAAGCGCAGCGCGCAAAGGACGCCAAGCTCAAGGCGGCCGCACGGGCCAAGGCCCAGGCGCAGAAGCTCAAGGACGCCAAGCTCAAGGCGGCGGCCAAGGCCAAGGCCAAGGCGCTCAAGCTCAAGGAGGCGGCCAAGGCCAAGGCGCTGAAGGAGAAGGAAGCCGCCAAGGCGAAGGCGCTCAAGCAGAAGGAGGCCCAGCTCAAGGCGCTCGCCAAGGCGGCCGAGAAGGCGAAGGCGGCGGCGGAGAAGGCGGGCAAGAAAGGCGGCGTCAAGAACGCCAAGCAGGCGCTCGAACTGCTCGAGGCCCAGGTCAACGAAGGCCTCAAGGCGGGCAAGGGCAAGGGCCGCGGCCGCGGCGGGCGCAAGTCGCGGCGCGAGGAATGGCTCGCATCGATCGCGCAGCTGCCCAAGGAGGACGCCGAGACGCGGCGCACCCGGCTCAAGGTCCTCATCGTGCTCGGCAAGGAGCGCGGCTTCCTGACCTACTCGGAGATCAACGATCATCTGCCGGACGACCTGGTCGACGCCGAGCAGATCGAGGCCATCATTTCGACCTTCGGCGACATGGGGATCCAGGTCTACGACCAGGCGCCCGATCAGGAGTCGCTGCTCGTCAACGAGGCGACGCCGGCGGCGGCGGCCGACGAGGATGTCGAGGAGCAGGCCGAAGCGGCGCTGTCGACGGTCGACTCCGAATTCGGCCGCACCACCGACCCGGTGCGCATGTACATGCGCGAAATGGGCTCCGTCGAGCTGCTCACCCGCGAGGGCGAGATCGAGATCGCCAAGCGCATCGAGCAAGGCCTGCGCCACATGATCCAGGCGATCAGCGCCTGCCCGACCACGATCCGCGAGGTGATCGAGCTCGCCGAGAAGGTCGAGAAGGAGGAGATGCGGATCGACGAGGTGGTGGACGGCCTGGTCGACCCGAACGCGAAGGACGAATTCGACCCGAAGCGCGCCGAGAGCGCCTCCGAGGACGATGACAGCTCGGCATCGGACGACGAGGGTGACGGCGGGGACGAGGACGAGGACGACGAGGGCGCAGCGCAGCGCGCGAGCCTGCTCAAGCTGCGCACCGAGGCACTCGAAAAGTTCGCGCGCATCCGGCGCCTGTACGAGCGCCAGCGGCGGGTCTTCGAGAACAAGGGCTCCAAGGACAAGGAGTACCTGCGGCTGCGCGACCAGATCACCAACGAGCTGATGGCGATCCGCTTCACGGCGCGTACGGTGGAGCGGCTGTGCGACGGCGTGCGCAGCCTGGTGGACAACATCCGGCAGAACGAGCGCGAGATCCTCAGCATCTGCGTCGACAAGGCGCAGATGCCGCGTCAGCACTTGATCAAGATTTTCGCCGGCACCGAGGGTTCCAAGCGCTGGCTCAGCGCCGACATCAACGCCGAGCACCCGTGGAGCGAGATGCTCAAGCGGGTCGAGCCCGACATTCTCGAGCTGCTCGGCCGGATCCAGGGCGTGCAGCAGAAGATCGGCATCTCGGTGAAAGAGTTGAAGGACATCAACAAGCAGATGTCCACCGGCGAGGCCAAGGCGCGTCGCGCCAAGCGCGAGATGACCGAGGCCAACCTGCGCCTGGTGATCTCGATCGCGAAGAAGTACACCAACCGCGGACTGCAGTTCCTCGATCTCATCCAGGAGGGCAACATCGGCCTGATGAAGGCGGTCGACAAGTTCGAATACCGCCGCGGCTACAAGTTTTCGACCTACGCCACGTGGTGGATCCGTCAGGCGATCACGCGCTCGATCGCGGACCAGGCGCGCACCATCCGCATCCCGGTGCACATGATCGAGACGATCAACAAGATGAACCGGATCAGCCGGCAGATCCTGCAGGAAACCGGGCAGGAGCCGGACCCGGCGACGCTCGCGACACGCATGGAGATGCCCGAGGAGAAGATCCGCAAGATCCTGAAGATCTCCAAGGAGCCGATCTCGATGGAAACGCCGATCGGCGACGACGACGACTCGCATCTCGGCGACTTCATCGAGGACCAGTCGACGCTGGCGCCGAACGATGCGGCGATGTATGCCGGGCTGCGCGACGTGACGAAGGACGTGCTCGACACGCTGACGCCGCGCGAGGCCAAAGTGCTGCGCATGCGCTTCGGCATCGAGATGAACACCGATCACACGCTGGAAGAGGTCGGCAAGCAGTTCGACGTGACGCGCGAGCGCATCCGCCAGATCGAGGCCAAGGCGCTGAGGAAGCTGCGCCATCCCTCGCGCTCGGAGCGGCTGAAGAGCTACCTCGACCAGGAGGGTTGAGCGCCGGCACACAGATCCAGGGGCCGCGCGAGCGGCCCTTTTATTTTCTGGAGACTGCAGATGGAAAAGATCGTCGATTACTACATGGCGCCGAGCTCGCCCTGGACCTACCTCGGCCACGCGCGCTTCGGCGAGATCGCGCGCCGCCACGGCGCGACCGTGCGCGTGAAGCCGGTCGACTATGGCGTCATCTTCCCGCAGTCGGGCGGCCTGCCGCTGCCCAAGCGCGCACCGCAGCGCCAGGCCTACCGCCTGGTCGAGCTCAAGCGCTGGGGCGCACACCTCCGCGTGCCGATCAACATCCAGCCGAAGCACTTCCCGGTGAACGCGACACCCGCCTGCTGCCTCATCCTCGGCGCGCCCGAGGCCGTGCGCTTCGCGCTCGCCGGCGCGCTGCTCGCGGCGGTGTGGATCGAGGAGGCCGACATCGCCGATCCCGGCACGCTCGCCCGCATCGCCAAGCCGCACGGCGTAGCCGACGCCGCCGCAGCGATCAAGTCCGGCGAGCCGCTGTTCGGCGCGATGACCGAAGAGGCGCTCAAGCGCGGCGTGTTCGGTGCACCGACCTACGTTTTCCGCGACGAGCTGTTCTGGGGGCAGGACCGGCTCGAGTTCCTCGACCGCGCGCTGGCCGGCTAAAGAGGCACGCCACCCTCAAGGGCAGCGCCGACGCCGCGATGGCCACACAGGAACGCATCTTCCGACGCACGGAGGCGGGTCGCGAGGCGATGAACAGCGACGACGCCGCGGTGCCCTCGGACTACCGCCGGCTGCTCAAGCTGATCGAGCAGGATACGCACATCGACGTCGTGCGCGGCTGCCTGAGGCAGTACCCGGACCGGCTGATCGAGGAGTGGCTCGACGAGCTGGTCGAGCTCGGCTACCTCGATCACGCGGCGCCGGCAGACCCGCTGGATCTCGACTTCACCGCGTATTTTGGAAAGGGGCCGGCGGCCGCGGGCGAGGTGCTGGCCGAGGATGCGGGCAAGCTGGAAAAACAGGCGCAGGCCGCGGGCTCCGCCTTGTCGCGCTCCGGGGCGTTCTTCCATCCGGAGCGACTGAAGAACCGCGCCGCATCGAAGAAAAAGCCGGAGGACACCGTGGTGCTGATCGTCGAGGACGATCCGGATCAGATGGCGCTCGCCGATCTGCGCGTTTCGATGGCGGGCTACCGGGTGCGTGTGGCGCGCAGCGCCGCTCAGCTGCTCGACGAACTGAAGAAGGACCCGCAGCTCGACGTGCTGCTGCTCGACGTGATGCTGCCCGACGGCAACGGTTTCGACATGCTGGCCAAGTTCCGGCGCCATCCGAACTTCGCGCTGCTGCCGATCGTGCTGCTCACGGCGAAGGACCAGGTCGCCGATATCAAGAAGGGCCTTACGCTGGGCGCCGATGGCTACGTGACGAAGCCCTACAGCAAGAGCATTCTCATCGACGCGGTCAGCAAGGTGCTCAAGCAACCCGTGCCGAAGTAAATTCCAGTTTCGGGGGGCCGGTAGCTCAGCCGGTTAGAGCAGGGGACTCATAATCCCTTGGTCCTTGGTTCGAATCCAAGCCGGCCCACTCCAGCCTGCGTGCAGTGCGCACGCTGTACGCTGCGCCGGTCGTGCAATGGTTCTCTGTTGCGGCGTGACGGAATGCACATGTCGTCCCGAATAGCTGCTGCTTTTCCCAAAATCTTGCTGAATGCCTGACCCGCGACGGACGCGGACGCGTAAGCTTGGTTTCACGAACTCCGGGATCCTCCCGGATCCGCAAAGGAGAACCGAGTGAAGAGAATCCAACGAGGCTTTACGCTGATCGAACTGATGATCGTCGTGGCGATCATCGGCATTCTGGCGGCGGTCGCGCTGCCGGCCTATCAGGACTACACCATCCGCGCCAAGGTGTCGGAGCTGATCCTCGCCGCCAGTGCGGTGCGTACGTCGGTCACCGAGCAGGCGCAGAACCTGAACG
>LJTQ01000145.1 GCA_001303445.1 Betaproteobacteria bacterium SG8_39
ATCGACCTGTTCCAGGACCTGATCCGCGCCGCAGCGCGCGAGACCGGGCAGCGCTCGCTGCACAATCCATCGCTCAACGTCATTGCTGACCACATCCGTGCCTGCAGCTTTCTCATCGTCGACGGCGTGATCCCGGGCAACGAAGGCCGCGGCTACGTGCTGCGGCGGATCGTGCGACGCGCGATCCGGCACGGCTACAAGCTGGGCCAGAAACAGCCCTTCTTTTATCGCCTGGTCGAGGATCTCGATGTGGCGATGGGTGCGGCGTATCCGGAGCTCAGCGAGGCGAAAACGCGGGTTGCGCAGATCCTCAGACAGGAAGAAGAGCGCTTCGCCGAAACGCTGGAGCACGGCATGGGGGTGCTCGAGGGGGCGCTCGCGTCGGGCGAGAAGCTGCTCGACGGCGAGACGGTGTTCAAGCTCTACGACACCTTCGGCTTTCCGGTCGATCTGACGGGCGACGTCTGCCGCGAGCGCGGCGTGATGCTCGACATGGCAGGCTTCGAAGCGGCGATGCAAGCGCAGCGCGAGCGCGCCCGTGCGGCGAGCCGCTTCTCGATGGCGGGCGGGCTGGCGTACACGGGCGACAAGACCGATTTCGTCGGCTATGACCGCCTCGAGTCGCGCGGCCGCGTGACGGCGCTTTACCGCGAAGGCACGGCGGTTGGGGAGCTGAACGCTGGCGAAACGGGCGTGGTGGTGCTCGACAGCACGCCGTTCTATGCCGAATCGGGCGGCCAGGTCGGCGATCGGGGCGAGCTCGTTGGGCCTGCGGGCACCTTTGCCGTGGTCGACACGCAGAAGATTCAGGCTGACGTCTTCGGCCATCATGGCGCGCAGTCGACCGGACGCCTGAAACTGGGCGACGAGCTCGGTGCACGGCTCGACACGGTGGCGCGCGGGCGCACCATGCTGAATCACTCCGCCACCCATCTGATGCATGCCGCGCTGCGCGAAGTGCTTGGCAAGCACGTGCAGCAGAAGGGCTCGCTGGTCGACGCCAACCGCACGCGCTTCGATTTCTCGCACTCGCAGCCGGTCAGCGCCGAGGAGATCCGCAGGATCGAGGCGCGCGTGAACGATGCGATCCGACGCAACATCGACGTTCAGGCACGCATCATGAAGTTCGACGCCGCGATCAAGGCGGGTGCGCTCGCGTTCTTCGGCGACAAGTACGGCGAAGAGGTGCGCGTGCTGTCGATGGGGGATGTATCCACCGAGCTGTGCGGCGGCACGCACGTGCGGCGTACGGGCGACATCGGCTTTTTCAAGATTTCCTCGGAGTCGGGGGTGGCCGCGGGCGTACGGCGCATCGAAGCGGTGACCGGCGACGGCGCGCTGGCCTGGGTGCAGGCGCAGGAAGCGCAGTTGCACGACGCCGCGGCCGCGCTCAAGGCCCCGGCCGGCGAGGTGGGCGTGAAGATCGCCCAGCTGCTGGACAATGCGCGCGCGCTGGAGCGCGAGCTGGCGAAACTGAAGTCGCGGCTGGCCGCAGGGCAGGGCGCTGATCTCACCCTGCAGGCGGTAGATGTCAAGGGCGCCAAGGTTCTGGCGGCGACCCTGGACGGGGCGGACGCCAAGACGCTGCGCGAGGCGATGGATCGCCTCAAGGACAAGCTCAAGCCGGTCGCAATCGTGCTCGGCAGCGTTGCCGACGGCAAGGTGTCGCTCGTGGCCGGGGTATCGAGCGAGCTCACCGGTAAGCTCAAGGCCGGCGAGCTGGTGAACCACGTCGCCCAGCAAGTGGGCGGCAAGGGCGGCGGACGCCCCGACATGGCGCAGGCCGGCGGCAATGACCCCGCACGGCTGCCCGAGGCGCTGCAGTCCGTGCGGGCCTGGGTCGAGCAGCGCCTGGGCGGCGGCTCGCTGCCCGATACCGGAAACTAGAAGCCGATGCGCTGGCGCTTGCCGGCGCGCGGGTCCTGCACGTCCGCGGGCTGCATTTCGCTGCGACCGGCGAGTTTCGCGTTGCCGAAACCGGACTGCACGGCACGCCGCATCTCGCGTGGCGAGAGCGACGCGAGCTTTTCGAGCACCGCGGCGGAGGGCGCTTCGGGAAACTGCCGGCCCCAGTCGTGCGCGCCGCGGATTTCTCGATAGATCGCAGCCGCGATGCGCGCTGCGCCCTCGGCGTCGGGCGCGTCGATTTCGTAGACGTTCATCCGGTTGAGAATCGGCTCCGGGATCTGGGCGGCTTCGTTCGCCGTCGCAAACCAGACCGCGCCCGAGGCGTCGATCGGCAGCTCGACGAACTCGTCGACAAAGCGCGTTGCCGTCTGGATCTCGAGCAGGCTGTACAGCGCGCCGAGCGGGTCGTACTGGCCGTCGGCCGAGGTCTTGTCGAGCTCGTCGACCACCATCACCGGATTGGCGTAGTCGCCGTGCAGGAAGGTGTCAAATACCTTGCCGGGCTTCGCGTTTTTCCACTGCGACGAGGCACCTGACAAGATCCAACCGGCGGTGAGCGAGCTCATCGGCACGAAGCCGAAACCGGTGCCGAGCAGTTGCGCGATGCGCCGCGCAAAGTGCGTTTTGCCGATGCCCGGCGCACCGAGCAGCAGCATCGGCGGCAGCTCGACCGGGTCGCTCGAGTCGAGGCACAGCGCCAGCTGCTTGCGGATGTCCTCGAGCACGTCGCCGAAATTCGGCAGCTCGTCGAACAGTGCGTCGATCGGCGGCATGGTCGAGGGCTTGACGGTGAAGCGCTGGCCGCCGACGCGAAGCATTTTTTCGTAGACCGCACGGAGCGCCTCGTTGGTCCCCGGGGCAAGCTCCTGCAGTGCTTTCTCGACGTCGGACACGTCGTACACGTCCTTGAAGCCCGCGATCGGAATGCACGCGGTGGACGATTCGTTGCCGGAGTTCTGCTTCGCGACACTGGCCGTCATAATTATTTCTCCTTGTCAGGCGGCGAGACCGGTGCAAAAACGCTATCACGCCGCTTCCTGACGAAGCAATACACGTGCCTGTCATCCTGCGCCCGATCGGTGCACCACGCACCCCGTGGAAAGTCAAACTTGGCCAGAGGCGGGCGAAGTTGGCATTGGGATGCTGGCAGCGCCCGCTCGGGATTGCTGATACGGAGTCCTGGCCGACGCCGGCGGCTTGCCACGGCGCCGGCGTTCGTGATTGAATCCACGCCTAGGGGCTCTCATGCACGCAGTGCAACACGGGTTTTTCAGCTTTTATTTCAACTTCCTGCGCCGGCTGGCGGAGGGAAGCGGCTGATCTTGCCCATAAGGGATCCCGACCAAACCGCCAGCGCCGAAAGCCTGGCGGTTTTTTTGTTTCTAGGACCTGCCATGACCACACCGACCGACGCCTACCTGTCCATCGTTCCGGCGGACAAGACCTCGCTGACCGACGACGAGCGTATCGAGAACATCGTTCCGCTGCCGCCGCCGGAGCACTTGATCCGCTTTTTCCCGATCCAGGGCACGCCGGTCGAGGTCCTGATCGCCGACACGCGGCGTCGGGTGCGCGAGATCCTGCACGGCCAGTCGGACCGCATGCTGGTGGTGATCGGGCCGTGCTCGATCCACGATCCGGCAGCGGCGCTCGAGTACGCCGAGCGCCTCGCGGCCGAACGCCGCAAGCACGCCACGCATCTGGAAGTGCTGATGCGCGTGTACTTCGAAAAGCCGCGCACCACCGTCGGCTGGAAGGGGCTGATCAACGATCCGTACCTCAACGGCAGCTTCCGCATCAACGAGGGACTGCGCATCGCGCGCGACCTGCTGGTACGCATCAATCAGCGCGGCGTGCCCGCCGGCTGCGAGTTCCTCGACGTGATTTCGCCACAGTACGTCGGTGACCTGGTGTCCTGGGGGGCCATCGGCGCACGCACGACCGAATCGCAGGTGCACCGCGAACTCGCCTCGGGCTTGTCGGCGGCCGTGGGCTTCAAGAACGGAACCGACGGCGACGTGCGCATCGCGGTCGACGCGATCCTTGCCGCGCGCCAGAAGCACCACTTCCTCTCGGTTCACAAGAGCGGCCAGGTGGCGATCGTGGAGACGCGCGGCAACGATGACTGCCACATCATCCTGCGCGGCGGCGCGCAACCCAATTACGATGCCGCAAACGTCGAGGCGGCGTGCCGCGAGCTCGGCGCCGCCGGCCTCGCGCAGCGCCTGATGATCGACTGCTCGCATGCCAACAGCCGCAAGGATTACCGCCGCCAGCGCGAGGTCTGCAGCGACATCTGCGAGCAGGTCGGGCAGGGCGAAGACCGGGTCGTCGGGGTGATGATCGAGTCGCATCTGGTCGAAGGGCGGCAGGATCTGGTGCCCGGCAAGCCGCTCAGCTTCGGCCAGAGCATCACCGACGGCTGCCTCGGCTGGGACGATTCGGCGAAGCTGCTCGCCGCGCTGGCGGAAGCCGTCGCGCGGCGGCGCGAGGCGCGTACGCCGCAGACGCCGCGCACGCCGGCTAAGGCCTAGCGCTGCGCACCGGCGCGCTGCCCGCGATGCAGGCACGACGCCGGAGGCCTCGGTGGACCTGACGCCTGAGATCGTCCTCATCGGCGCGTCGGTGGTCGTCGGCGCCTACCTGGTCTTCGGACTGACCGGGTTTGGTTCGACGGTGCTCTCGCTGCCGCTGCTCGCGCAGCTGCTGCCGCTCAAGTTTGCCGTCACCTTGCTCATGCTGCTCGATCTGGCGGCCTTCCTTGGTTTTGGACTTCGCGTGCGACGCGGCATCCGCATCGACGAGATCGGCTGGCTGGTGCCCACCGCGCTCATCGGCATGGGGGTCGGGCTGACGCTGCTGATTCGCGTTGCCGAATCCTGGCTGCTCGGCCTGCTGGGCGTTTTCGTCCTGTGTTACGCCACCTATGGGCTGTTGCGGCGCGGCGTGCCGGCGCGGCTGCCGCGCTGGGCGGGCGCGCCGATCGGGCTCGCAGGCGGGGCGTTTTCGGCGCTGTTCGGCACCGGCGGTGTGTTGTTCGCGATCTACAACGCGGGTCGTATCCGCGACAAGGGGGAGTTGCGCGCGAGCAACGCGGCGATGATCGCGCTGTCTTCGGTCGTCCGGCTCGTGCTGTTCGGCGTGGCAGGACTGCTTGCGCAGGATGGTCTGTGGACCCTGTTCGTGCTGCTGCTGCCCGCCCTCGCCGCGGGTGTGCTGATCGGTCATCGGCTGCACGCGGTGGTCCCCGCGGCGCTCGTCGTGCGCAGCGTGCACGTGGTGCTGCTCGTCGCGGGCACCTCGATCCTGCTGCGCGCCTGGGGTGGCGCGTAGTGCCCGTGCCCGAGATTGGGCATAATGCAGCGCAGCATCCTGCCGCAGAGCGTCATGTCTGATCGCCCCCCCGAGCTCGCCCAACTGACGCACGCCGGAGATGCGTCGCAGTACTCCGAGCAGATGCGCGCGCTGATTCCGACGTGCACGCTGCTCGAGAACTTTTCGCCGCCCGAAGTGCGCCTGCTGGCGCAATTCATGGACGTGTACCGCGCGGCGCCCGGCCGCGAGATCATCCGCGAGGGCGGCGGTGGCGATTTCATGGTCATGATCCTCGAAGGACGCGTCGAGGTGCAGAAACGCAACCGCTGGAACGAGATGCAGGTCATTGCCGAGGTCGGGCCGGGGCGCACCCTCGGCGAGATGTCGATGATCGATGGCGAGCCGCGCTTTGCCACCTGCGTGGCGATCGAGCCGGTGGTCATCGCGGTCATGCAGCGCGAGAGCCTCGCGCGCATCATTGTCGAGCAGCCGCTGCTCGGCGCCAAAATTCTGATGGAACTCGTGCTCATGCTGTCGCAGCGCCTGCGCGCGACGAGTTCGCGGCTGGTGCAGGTGCTCGATGCCCAGGCGCGGCGCGAATCGGGTCTGCACGAGGACTGATACCGACCGCGACAGACGGCCCCGGGGCGCGTGCCGTGGGTGTAATGCACGGGGCCGCAGCGCGACCAAGGACCGGGTACCCCTGACAACAAGGAGGACTGGGTGCACGCGACGCTTCCCCTCATGCGCCGATACGGCTTTCCGCCGATCCGGCGCAATCGACTGGAGACCCTCCAGGTCAACCTCGGCTACCGCTGCAACCAGAGCTGCCTGCACTGTCATGTGAACGCGGGGCCGAATCGCAGCGAGATGATGTCGCGCGAGACGATCCTGGACGTGCTGACGTTCATCGGCGTCGCGGGCGTTCGCAAACTCGATCTGACCGGCGGTGCGCCTGAGCTGAATCCGCACTTCCGCGAGCTCGTGCTGCGCGCACGCGAGCTCGGGGTGCAGGTGATGGATCGCTGCAATCTGACGGTCCTGGAGGAGCCTGGACAGGAAGGTTTGGCCGAGTTTCTCGCGCATCAACGGGTCGAAGTCGTCGCCTCGCTGCCCTGTTATCTGGAAGACAACGTCGATCGCCAGCGCGGCAAGGGCGTGTTTACGCGCAGCCTGCGCGGCATCGCACGGCTCAACGCGCTCGGCTACGGCCGCGACGGCAGCGGGCTGGAGCTCAACCTGGTCTACAACCCGCAGGGGCCGAGCCTGCCGCCGGCGCAGGATGCGCTCGAGGCGGAGTACAAGCGCATCCTCGAGCAGGCGTACGGCCTGCGCTTCAACCGGCTTTACACGCTGGCGAACATGCCGATCCAGCGCTTCGGCTCGACGCTGGTGTCCAAGGGCTGCTTCGACGACTACATGGCGCTGCTCAAAGGCGCACATCGCGAGGAGAACCTCGCGGGCGTGATGTGCCGCGCGCTGATCTCGGTCGACTGGCAGGGTGCGGTGTACGACTGCGATTTCAATCAGATGCTCGGCCTGCCGCTGGTCATCGAAGGGCGGGCGCGCACCCAGCTCTCGGAACTGATCGGGCGCGATCTCGCCGGCAATCCGATCGTGGTGCGCGACCACTGCTACGGCTGCACCGCAGGCCAGGGCTCGTCCTGCGGCGGCGCGCTCGGCGACTGAGCGCGCGATGGCCGAGCCGCTTCGCCCGGGGCGCAGCTGCCCGCTCGACTACCGCTACGGCGCCGCCGCGCTCGCCGCGCCGGCGAGCCTGTGCGCCGACACGCTCTGGGTCGTGGGCGGGGTCTACGGCAACGGCTGTGCGCTCGAGCGCGTGCTCGCGGACTTCGATGCGGAGCCGGGGGACAAGGCCCTGGTCTTCAATGGCGACTTTCACTGGTTCGATGTCGCGTACGACGAGTTCGTCCGCGTCAACCAGGCCGTGCTGGCGCACCGCGCCACGCGCGGCAATGTCGAGAGCGAGCTGGCCCGGCCACAGGCGCAGGCCGGCTGCGGCTGCGCCTACCCGGACTGGGTGGAGGAGCAGACCGTCGAGCGCTCGAACCGCATCATCGGGCGCCTGCAGGCCACGGCTCGGGCGGTACCGGGGGCCTGCGCGCAGCTCGGCGCACTGCCGATGTACCTCGTCGCGCAGGTCGGCGGGGCGCGCGTTGCGATCGTGCATGGCGATGGCGACGCGCTCGCCGGCTGGGGCTTTTCGCAGGAAGCGCTCGCGACGCCGGCGGGTTTGGCTGCCGCCGAGCGCGCGTTCGATGCGGCCGGCGCGCGCGTCTTCGCCTCGAGCCACAGCTGCCTGCCGGTCCTGCAGGGCTTCTCGGGCGACCGTGCGCTGGTCAACAACGGCGCCGCGGGCATGCCGAACTTTGCGGCGACCCGCTTCGGCATCGCGACGCGTATCTCGGTCGCGCCGAGTGCGGCGGCGCTCTACCGCATGCGCGTCGGGGCGCTGTATGTCGAGGCGGTCGCGATTGATTTTGACGTGCAGCGCTGGACACAGCGCTTCCTTGAGCAGTGGCCGCCGGGGTCGGACGCGCACGACGCCTATTTCTCGCGCATCCTGAACGGGCCGCGCTATCGCCGCGCGCAGGCGCTGCGCAGGTTCGAGGCCGGGGCCGCAGTCGCGGCCTAGACGGCGGCCGCGCGCAACGGGGCGCGCCGGCCTGCGTGATAAT
>LJTQ01000012.1:0-16213 GCA_001303445.1 Betaproteobacteria bacterium SG8_39
CGCGCCCGCGCCGCGCAGGATCTCGATGCGCTCGACGTTCGACAGCGGAATCGCCGACCACTGCACGCCCGAGAGATCGAAGTCGTTCAAGCGACGGCCATCGAGCAGGATCAGCGTGTTCTGCGTCGCGGTTATGCCGTAGCCGCGCAGATCGACCGACGCTGCAGCGGCGTTGTTGCCGAACAGGTCGCGCGTGTGGATGCCGCTCTGCTCGGAGAGCAGCTCGGGCAGCGTACGCGCCGCGCTCTGCGCGATGGCCTCGGCGTCGAGTACGGTCACGCTCGCCGGCAGCCGCCGGGCATCCTCCTCGAAGCGCGGCGCCGTGATGATGACGGCATCGTCCTCGCCGCGCGCCGGCATCGCCAGGAGAAGCGCCAGCAAGCACGCGGTCGACAACGCGGCCCGGAACATTCGTGTTTGCTGCATGCCGTCCCCTCAAGCGTCCACCCGACGCCGCTCGCGATTGACGATGACGCTGCATGGCCGGTCTCCGGACTCGCGAGAGGGTCGAATCCCCTGGGACGCCCCGCCTTCCCGCGCGCACCGTTGCGGTGCCGCGCAGTGGCCTGTTGGAACGCCCCGCTCGCTTACCGTTGCGGGGGCAGTACGGGCCTTGCGCCGACGCTGTTCGACGTCTGCGCGCACCCGTTTCCCGTTTCACCCGCGGCGTAAACCGAGCGCCGCGGACACCATGCAACCTGAAGCCGCCGGCAAGCACCGACGACAGGTCGCGATTATGCTCTCGTATGCGCTGGCGCGGATTGATCTTCCTCATGCTCTGCGTGCCGGCGGTGGCCGGCGCCGAGGTCGGGGTGCGCGACGATTACGGCCAGCAGATGCGCCTGGCCAAGCCCGCGCAGCGTATCGTCAGCCTGGCGCCGCACCTCACCGAACTGCTGTTCGCCGCCGGCGCCGGATCGCAGGTGGTGGGCGTGAGCGAGCACAGCGACTATCCGGCGCAGGCGACGCAGTTGCCGCGCATCGCGAGCGCCACGCGCGTCGATCTCGAAGCCGTGCTCGCATTGGAGCCCGATCTCGTCGTCGCCTGGCCGCAGGCCGCCACGCGTCGTGCCATCGACCGGCTCGAGGCTCTCGGCCTGCCGACCTATCGCTCCGAGCCGCGCACGCTGGAGGAGGTTCCCGGCACGATCGAGCGCTTAGGCACCCTGGCGGGGCAGCGCGCGACGGCGCAGCAGGCCGCGGACGCGTTTCGCCGCCGCGCAGGGGCACTCACGCGGCGCTACGCCGCGCGTGCAGCGGTGCGGGTTTTCTACCAGGTGTGGAGTCGACCGATCGTCACCGTAAACGGTGAGCACCTCATCAGCCGCGTGATCAACCTGTGCGGCGGCAGGAACGTGTTTGCGACGCTGCCCCTGATCGCACCGGAAATCGACCGCGAGGCCGTTTTGGCGGCCAACCCCGAAGTCATCATCGCGAGCGGCACCGGGGATCTGCGCCCGGTCTGGCTCGACGATTGGCGAGACTTTTCGCAGCTGCACGCAGTACAAAGCAACCAGCTCTACGCCATGCCCGCCGACCTGCTGCAACGGCACACGCCGCGAATTCTGGACGGCGCCGAGCGCCTGTGCATGCTCCTCGTGGCCGCCCGCGCGCAGCGCGCGGCGCGCTAAAAGGGGTCGGAACATGCAGGCTGCGCCCCGGATGACTCCCCGATTTCGTCGTCTTCCTGCCCCCGAGCAGGGGGCTTCTGGGCGCCCCTAGGAGCCCCCGCAAGGGTTCCGCGGCGGACCGGAAATAAGTCAGGAAACACATGCAGAACATCGCCTTATTTCTTGACGCAACGTGAAAATTGAAACATAGTCCGCGGGTGGATTCGGAGTTCAACACGCTCGAAGCCAAGGTCGCGCAGTTCGTTTCCCTGTGCGAACGGTTGCGCGAGGAAAACGTCGTTCTGCGGCAACAGTTGGTCAGCGCAGAGAACGACAGCAAGCGCCTGAACGAGAAGATCGATACCGCCAAGGCGAAGCTCGCGCGGCTGCTTTCTCGCCTCCCGGATTGACGCGGGTGCCGCAGCCGATGGCGAACGCCGACGAGAATAGCATCGAGGTTAACCTGCTCGGACGCAATTACCGCGTCACCTGCAGCGACGGCGAGCGCGAGGCGTTGATGCAGGCCGTCGCCTACCTCGATGGCAAGATGGGCGAGATCAAGAAGAACAGCAAAGTCTCCGGTACGGAGCGCATCGCGGTGATGGCCGCACTCAACATCGCGCACGAACTGCTGAGTGTCAAAGTCGGTGGCGGATTGGATATCGGACAGGTGAAGCGTAGAATTTCCGATATCGAGGCGAAGCTCGACGCAGCGCTCGCCCAGCAGGAAAAACTCTTTTAGCAAACGCGTCTGGCCGGCTCGGCTGGCAACGTCGCCGCAGCGCGGCGGGACTGCGGTGCTACGATCGGTCAATGTCCCCTGCTGTGTTCGATAGGGCTCATATTTTCTCGAACCGATAGCGTCCCTTGGTTGCGGCTCCAAGTGTTGCCGTTGCGATCGTCCCACGCCTTGCGTGCCGGACGAACCTGAGGTGACCGGTAAGCGACCACCCTGATCAGCAGGGTTCGGGATCGAGCCCACCGGCATGTGCGGGGGACACCCATTCGCTGGCGAGGGAAGCCTGCTTCCCTCGCGGCGCAGCCTCACGGCGCGCCGCTCCTCGACAGTCTCTACAATGTGGCTGCGATGCGCCATTGGCTGATGAAATCGGAGCCGGACGAGTTTTCGATCGACGATCTGCTCGCGGCACCGGGACGATGCACTGCCTGGAGCGGGGTGCGCAATTACCAGGCGCGCAACTTCATGCGCGACGAGATGAGGAAGGGTGACGGCGTGCTGTTCTATCACTCGAGCTGTCCCGAACCCGGCATCGCCGGGCTCGCGGAAATCGCCTCGGACGCGTATCCGGACGCGACGCAGTTCGACCGCAAGAGCCCCTACTATGATCCCAAGGCCACGCGCACAGCCCCGCGCTGGGTCAACGTCGACGTGCGCGGCGTACGCAAGACCCGCCTGATGCCGCTTGCCGAGCTGCGCGCGCGGCGCCCGCTGGCGAAGATGTGGCTGCTGCGGCCGGGCAGCCGCCTGTCGATTACGCCGGTGAGCGCCGCCGAATGGCGCGCCATCACGCAGCTGCTGCTGCGCAAATGACCGCGCCAGGCGTGCCCGCGAGGCTCGAGAACGACACGCTGCTGCGCGCGCTCGCGCGTGAGGCGACGCCCTACACGCCGCTCTGGCTGATGCGCCAGGCCGGACGCTATCTGCCCGAATACAACGCCACGCGCGCCCGCGCGGGGGACTTTCTCACGCTCGCCAAGACGCCCGCGCTCGCGACCGAGGTCACGTTGCAGCCGCTCGATCGCTTTCCCCTCGATGCCGCCATCCTGTTTTCCGACATTCTGACGATTCCGGATGCGATGGGTCTCGGCCTGGCGTTCGCCGCCGGCGAAGGCCCGCGATTCGCCCACCCGCTGCGCGACGAAGCCGCGGTCGCGCGGCTCGCCGCGCCCGACCCGTCACGCGAGCTGCGCTACGTGCTCGACGCGGTGCGCGAGATCCGCCGCGCGCTGGGCGGACGGGTTCCGCTCATCGGCTTCTCGGGCAGCCCGTACACGCTCGCCTGCTACATGGTCGAGGGCTCGGGTAGCAGCGACTGGCAAACGCTGAAGACGATGCTCTACGCGCGCCCCGACCTGCTGCAACGGATTCTCTCGGTCAACGCGCAGGCCGTGACCGACTACCTCAACGCGCAGATCGAGGCCGGCGCGCAGGCGGTCATGATCTTCGACACTTGGGGCGGCACGCTGAGCCACGCCGGCTATGAAACGTTTTCCCTCGTCTATACGCGCAAAGTGATCGGCGCGCTGCGCAAGCAGGCCGAGGGCCGGCAGGTGCCCTGCATCCTGTTCACCAAGGGCGGCGGCCAGTGGCTCGAAGCCATGGCGGCAAGCGGTGCCGACGCGCTGGGGCTCGACTGGACCACCGATCCGCGCGACGCGCGGCGCCGCGTCGGCGCAGGGGTTGCATTGCAAGGAAACCTCGATCCCATGACTCTGATGGCGCCGCCCGCGGTGGTCCGGGCCCAGGCCCGTCAGGTGCTCGACGCATTCGGCCCGGCGCCAGGGCATGTGTTCAATCTCGGTCATGGCATCTCGCAATTCACGGCGCCCGACACGGTGGCTGAACTGGTGGACGAAGTGCGTACTTACAGCACGAAACTTCGGGGCGGCCGCTGAGCGTTCAGCCATCGCGCGAACGGTGCTCAAGGCGTCGCCCCGGGGTACATCGCGCTTGACTTATGCACACGGACGTGTTCCGCGGCTGCACAACGGGGCGATCCCGTTCTTCCCTCGAAGAGATGATGCAAGCCACTGAAAACAAGATGATTTTTGGGGTCACTTCTCTAACCTGCGGACGGAAAAGCAATTTTTCAGCGTTCTGTGACGGTCAGATGACGCCGTTACCCACATGTTTATCCACAGGCCCCAGCCACGCCTCGGCGATCGGGCACGGGCGCCGGATCGGGGCCCGATATCGATGTCCCGCCTGAGCTTCCTGCGCTAACCTGCCGCCGGCCCTGAACTACCTTCCCAACACCAGGCGCCCCGCGCGGGCGACGTGACATGGACGTACTGCGCGTCGCACTCGACGTCCCGCTGCCGACGCTGTTCGACTACCTGCCTGCGCCCGCGGGCGACGCAACGGTCGGCGACCGTGTGGTGGTGCCCTTCGGCAGGCGCCGACAGATCGGCGTGGTCGTCGAGCGCGCAGGCGAAAGCGCGCTGCCGCTCGAGAAGCTCAAACCCGTCGAGGCGGTACGCGACGACGCGCCGCGCCTCGACGCGCATTGGCTCGCGCTGATGCGATTCCTCGCCGGCTACTACCAGCGTCCGCTTGGCGAGACGGTGGTCGCCTCGCTCCCGCCACGCCTGCGCTCGCTGCGCCCGCTGCCGGCGGCATCCAATCCCGTGTACCGGCTGACGCCGTCGGCGCCCGCGGAGCACCGGCGCGCGCCACGTCAGCAGGCGCTGCTCGATACGCTGCGCGGCGGACCCCTCGCCGAAGAAGCGCTGCTCGGCACCGAGCCCGAGACGCGCGAGCGGCAGCGCAATGCCCTGCGCAAGCTGCTGCGGGCGGGCTGGGTCGAGTTGGCGCCGGAACCGGCACCCGCGGCCGCCGGCGTTCCCGTGGCCGTACGCCTGGTCACCGAGCACCAGCTGAACGCGGAGCAGGCCGCGGCGTTCGCCGAGACGCGCGCCGCGCTCGGTCGCTACAGCGCTTTCCTGCTGCACGGCATTACGGGAAGCGGCAAGACCGAGATCTACCTGCACCTCATCGCCGAGGTGCTGGGGCGCGGCGCGCAGGCGCTGGTGCTGGTTCCCGAAATCAGCCTGACGCCACAGCTCGAGGCACGCTTTCGCCGTGCCTTTCCCGACACATCGCTCGTCGTCATGCACAGTGGTCTCGAGCAAAGCGTGCGCACCGCAGCCTGGCTTGCCGCGGCGCGGGGCGATGCAGCAATCGTGCTCGGCACCCGCCTCGCAGCGCTGGCGCCGATGCCGCGGCTCGGCCTGATCGTGATCGACGAGGAGCACGACACATCGTTCAAGCAGCAGGAAGGCCTGCGGTACTCCGGGCGCGACGCGGCCGTCTATCGTGCGCGCCTCGCCGATTGCCCTGTGGTGCTCGGCACCGCAACGCCCGCGCTCGAGACCTGGTTCAACAGCGAGGCGGGGCGCTACCGCCGCATCAGCCTGCCGACGCGGGCGGCGCCCGGCGCAGTGCTGCCACGCGTGCACACGCTCGATCTCGCCGCCGAGCCGCTCGAGCACGGCATCGCGGCGCGCATGCTCGCCGCAATCGAGGCGCGCCTCGCGCGCGGCGAGCAAAGTCTCGTGTTCATCAACCGGCGCGGTTACGCACCGGTGCTTGCCTGTCCCGCCTGCGGCTGGGCCGCCGGCTGCACGCGCTGTACGGCGCACCTCGTGCTGCACGCGACCGACCGGCGCCTGCACTGCCACCACTGCGGTGCGGAAGAGCCGGTGCCGCGCGCCTGCACGGTCTGCGGCAACGTCGATCTGCGCGCGCTCGGCCGCGGGACACAGCGTGTCGAGGAAACGCTCGCTGCGCGCTTCCCCAACGCGCGTATCGTGCGCATCGACCGCGACACGGCACGCCGCCGCGAAACGCTGGTGCGTACGCTGGATGCCGTTGCGCGCGGTGCGGCCGACATCCTCGTCGGCACGCAGCTGCTCGCCAAGGGACACGATTTTCCCGGGCTCACGCTGGTCGGCGTGCTGAACGCGGACACGGCGCTGCTGTCGACCGACTATCGCGCCGCGGAGCGGCTGTTCGCTACGCTGGCCCAGGTCGCCGGTCGCGCGGGCCGACGCGAACGCCCGGGCGAGGTGATGGTGCAGACGCGCTATCCGCAACACGCGCTGTTCGATGCGCTGGCACGCCACGATTTCGCCGGCTTCGCCGCAGCACAGCTCGACGAGCGGCGCGAGGCCGGATTTCCGCCCTATGTCTCCGAGGCGGTGCTGCGGGCGGAAGCGCCGCGCCTCGAGTCCGCCATGGCCTTCCTGCGCCACGCCCTCGAGCAGGCGCAGGCGCCTGCCGAGATCAGCGTCTACGACCCGGTACCCCAGCTGCTCACCCGCCGCGCGGGGTTCGAGCGCGCCAAGCTGCTCGTACAGTCGGCCTCGCGCACGCGCCTGCAGAGCTTCCTGAGCGCCTGGAACGCGCAGCTCATGGCCGCGCCGGCAGCCGTCGCACGGCACGTGCGCTGGCACCTCGACGTCGATCCGATCGAATTCGACTGAGCGTACCGCCCGATGCCCGGCACAACCCGAAACCCACGCCCGCGCGTTAATGCGATAGCTTCTATAATCCGCCGCCTTTCGTGATGCAACGCACTGAAGATCCGAAGATCCTGCTCGAGGGCCTCCTGGCCGAAGGCCTCGCGCGGGTCGCGCCCGGCACGTCCGGCGTCGACGTACAGCTCGAGCGCCCGCGCAACCCGGAGCACGGCGACTTCTCGTGCAACGCCGCGATGCAGCTCGCGCGGGTGCTGAAGCGCAAGCCGCGCGAGATCGCTCAGCAGCTGCTGGAATCGGTTCAGGCCGACATCGCGGCGAGCGGGGCGTTCGAGCCGCTCGAGATTGCCGGCGCGGGCTTCATCAACGCGCGGCTCTCACCCGTGGCACGCGCCGCCGTGGTGCACCGCGTTCTGGCCGAGGGCGCCGAGTTCGGCCGCGCGCGCACGGCGCGCCGCGCGCGCGTCCAGGTCGAATTCGTTTCGGCCAACCCGACCGGGCCGTTGCACGTGGGCCACGGGCGCGGCGCCGCCTATGGCGCGAGCCTCGCCGCGGTGCTCGAGTTCGCGGGCGCAGAGGTGACGCGCGAGTTCTACGTCAACGACGCCGGGCGTCAGATGGACATCCTCGCGCTGTCGGTGTGGCTGCGCTACCTGCAGGCGCGCGGCACCGTGGTGCCCTTCCCCGAAGACGGCTATCGCGGCGACTACGTGCGCGACATCGCGGCACAGCTCACCGATGCGCACGTCGCGCGCTTTGCGCGCGAGGTCGGCGATGCGCGGGCGTTTCCGGTGCCGCAGCCCGGCGACGACCCGGACGCCGCGCTCGACGCGCAGATCGCCGCCGCCAAGGCCCTGCTGGGCGGCGACTGGGACGCCCTCCACCACTTCGCGCGCGAAGCGATGCTGGAAGACCAGCGCGAGGACCTCGCGGCATTCCGCGTGGGCTTCGACAACTGGTTCTCGGAAGCTTCGCTGTACGCAAGCGGTGCGGTGGAGCAGACGGTGCAGCGGCTCGCGGAACGCGACCACCTCTACGAGAAAGACGGCGCACTGTGGTTCCGCTCGACGCAGTTCGGTGACGAGAAGGACCGCGTCGTGCGTCGCGAAAACGGCCAGTTCACCTACTTCGCGTCGGACATCGCCTACCACGCCGACAAGTTCGCGCGCGGCTTCGAGCGCGTGATCGACGTCTGGGGTGCCGATCATCATGGCTACATCCCGCGCGTGCGCGGCGCGCTCGAGGCGCTCGGGCTTGACGCGAACCGGCTGACGGTCGCACTGGTGCAGTTCGCCGTGCTGTACCGCGGCGGCGAGAAGGTTGCCATGGGCAAGCGCTCGGGCGATTTTGTCACTTTGCGCGAGCTGCGCGAGGAAGTCGGCAACGATGCCGCGCGTTTCTTCTACATCCTGCGGCGTGCCGACCAGCACCTCGATTTCGACCTCGACCTGGCGAAAAGCGAGTCGCAGGACAACCCGGTGTACTACGTGCAGTACGCACACGCGCGCCTGTGCAGCGTCTTCCTGCAGTGGGGTGGCGATGCCGCGCGGCTGGTCGATGTCGAACTCGCGCCGCTCGTCAGCGCGCGCGAGCTCGCGTTGATGCGTGCCCTCGCCGAGTTTCCCGAAGTGGTGCAAAGCGCCGCGCAGGAGCTCGCACCGCACAGCATCGCGTTCTATGCGCGCGAGCTCGCAGCGCATTTCCACAGCTACTATAATGCCGAGCGCATCCTCGTCGACGACGAGGACCTGTGCACGGCACGCCTTGCGTTGTGCGCGGCGGTGCGTCAGGTACTCGCGAACGCGCTGTCGTTGCTCGGCGTCAACGCACCAGAGGAAATGTAATGGCCCGGCGGGCAGCATCCCGGCAGACGAACATCAGGCGCGTGCGTGGCGGCTTCCTGCTCGGCGTTCTCGTCGGGCTGATCGTCGGCCTCGGCGTGGCGCTCGGCGTTGCGTTCTACCTCAACAAGACGCCGATCCCGTTCGCGCCGCGCGCCAAGCCCGATGCAAAGGACGCGGCCGGAAAGGGGCCGGGCATTGCCGGCATGCCGCAGGGCAGCGGTCCGTTGCCCAGCTTCTCGGCGACGGCGCCGGCGGAAAAGCCGCGCTACGATTTCTACAAGATCCTGCCCGGTGGCGACGAGCCGGCCGCAGACAAGCCGGCTGCCGCCGCGCCGCGCGCGCCGGCGTCTGCGGCCTCCACAGCGGCGCCGGCCCCGACCGAACCCCGGCCGGCGGTCACCAACGAGCCGTACTTCATTCAGGTTGGCTCGTTCCAGAATCCCGCGGACGCCGACAACCACAAGGCGCAGCTCGCGATCATCGGGCTGGAGTGCAGCGTCGAGCCGACGACGATCCCCGAAAAGGGCACTTGGTACCGCGTGCGCGTCGGACCTTTTACAAAACTTGAAGACATCAACCGCGTGCGCCGCATCCTGGCGCAGAACGGAATCAAGTCGACACTGGTCAAAGCAAAGACCGGAAACCTCTCGAAAGCGAACTGACATGGTGGATCACAGGGATATCGACCCGCTTCGCAGACGCCTGCTGCTCGCCGGCGTGGGCTTGGCGGCGCTTGGCGGCTTCGTCCAGGGTGCGGGGGCCGCGCCCGTCGCAGGGCGCAATTACACGGTGCTCGACCCGGCATTGCCGGTCGAATCGGCGGACAAGATCGAGGTGCTCGAGTTTTTCTGGTACGGCTGTCCGCACTGCTACAACCTGCAGCCGTACATGGAGAAGTGGGTCAAGACCCTGCCTGCCGATGCGTTGCTGCGCCGCGTGCCGGCGATCTTCAACGAGCGATGGGCGCGCGATGCTGCCACGTTCTACGCCTTCGAGGCGCTCGGCGTGCTCGAGAAAGTGCATCGCCCGTTCTTCGACGCGATTCATCGCGATCGACTGAAGAGCGACAACAAGCAGGCGATGCACGAATGGCTGCGCAAGCAGAGCATCGACCCGGAAAAGTTCGACCAGGCGGTGGCCTCGTTTGGCGTACAGAGCAAGGTACGGCGCGCGATGCAGCTCACAGCTGGATACCGCATCGACGGCACGCCGTCGCTCGCCGTCCAAGGGCGTTACCGCATCAGCGCCGATCAGGCCTCGAGCCAGGAAGACATGCTGGCGACCGCCAGCTACCTGATCGAGCTGGCGCGCAAGGGCGCCGCGCAGAAGTAGCGGACCGATTGATGCCGGGCATTGCCGGAGCGGCACGGCGCGCGATTCAGGCGCTGCTCGTCGCGGCGGCCTGCCTGCTCGGTTTCGCCGCGCAGGCGCAGCCGTACCAGGAGGGCACGCAGTACGTCCGCCTCGAGCCGCCGCGTCCAATGTCGAGCGGATCGAAGGTCGAGGTCATCGAATTCTTTTACTACGGCTGTCCGGTCTGCTACGAAGCCGAGCCGCTGGTCGTACGCTGGCTGTCGCAGAAGGACGGCGAGGTGCAGTTCGTTCGCGTGCCTGCGGTGCCGAACGAGCGCTGGGCCGGCTTCGCCCGCACCTACTATGCGCTCGAGGCCATCGGCGAGCTGGCGCGTCTGAACTGGCCGCTGTACGACAACCACCACTTCGACGGTCGGCGCCTCGACGAGGAAGCCAATCTGCTGAAGTGGCTCGCGGGAAACGGCGTCGATGCGCAGCGCTTCCGCGAGCTGCGCGACTCGCCCGCGGTGGCGGAGAAGGTCGCCGCGGCGCAGAAAATGCTCGAGGACTACGGAATCAAGCGGGTGCCGAGCTTCGTCGTCGGCGGACGCTATGTCACCTCGGCGCGCGACGCGGGCACCGCGCCCGAGATGATGAAAGTCGTCGACTTCCTCGTCGAGCAGGTCAAAACCGGGAAGTAGTTTGGGGTCTGACCCCAACGTCGCCTATTTCGAGCGCTTCTTCTTTTTCGACGCGAGCCGCAGCATCGCGTAGCTGCCCGGCGCGTCCTCGATCACCTTGAGGGCGCGATCGCCCGGTGTTCGCGCCGGTACCTTGGGCGCGTCGGCGTTGCGTGCATCCATCCACGCCTGCCAGTCCTCCCACCAGGACCCCGGCCGCTGGGTCGCGGTCTCGAACCAGGCTTCCGGCGTCTCCGGCAGGGCATCGTTGGTCCAGTAGTGGTACTTCTTGGCCGCCGGCGGATTGACGATGCCGGCGATGTGGCCCGAACCGCCGAGCACGAAGCGCACCGGACCGCCAAGATAGCGTGCGCCGCGATAGGTCGTTTTCCACGGCGCGATGTGGTCCTCCACCGTGGAGATGAAGTAGGCCGGAATCTCGACCTTGGACAGATCGATCGGCACGCCGGCCAGGGTGATCCCGCCCGGCACGCCGAGCAGATTCTTCATGTACATGTTCCGCAGGTAGAAGCTGTGCATGCGCGCCGGCATGCGGGTCGAGTCCGAGTTCCAGTACAGCAGGTCGAAGGGGAACGGATCCTTGCCGAGCAGGTAGTTGTTGATGACGAACGACCACACCAGGTCGTTCGCGCGCAGGATGTTGAAGGTGCTCGCCATCTCAGAGCCTTCGAGATAGCCGCGCTCATTCATCTTCTTTTCGAGGTTGGCGACCTGCGCCTCGTCGATGAACACGCCGAGCTCACCGGGCGCCGAGAAGTCCAGCAGGCTGACGAAGAAGGTCGCGCAGTTCACCCGGTCCTCGCCCTTCGCCGCCAGGTAGGCCAGGGTGGCGCCGAGCAGCGTCCCGCCCAGGCAGTAGCCGATGAAGTTCACCTTGCGCTCGCCGGTCGCCTGCTCGATCGCGTCGAGCGCGGCGAGCGAGCCCTCGAGCATGTAGTCCTCGAAGCCTTTCTGCGCCAGGCGCGCGTCGGGGTTGACCCAGGACACCACGAAGACCGTGTGCCCCTGATCGACCGCCCACTTGATAAATGAATTCTTCTCGCGCAGATCGAGGATGTAGTACTTGTTGATCCAGGGCGGAACGATGACCAGCGGCTGTTTGTAGACCTCCGTCGTCGTCGGCTCGTACTGAATGAGCTGCATCAGCGCGGACTCGAACACGACCTTGCCCGGGGTGGTCGCGACGTTCTTGCCGAGCTCGAAGGCGCGCTCGTCGGTCATGCTGATGCGCAGCTGACCTTCGCCGCGCTCGATGTCCGACAGCAGGTTGTTGAGGCCCTTGATCAGGTTCTGGCCGCCGCTCGAGACGGTCTCGCGCAACACCTGCGGGTTCGTCATCGCGAAATTCGAGGGCGCCAGCGCGTCGACGTACTGCCGCGTGAAGAAGGCCACCTTCTTCTCCGACTCGGGCGACAGGCCCTCGACGCCGGCCACCGCGTGCTGGATGTGGCGCGCGGCGATCAGGTAGGACTGCTTCATGTAGTCGAACAGGAAGTTGTCCGACCAGTCGGCGTCGCGGAAGCGCGAGTCGCCTTTCGCGGGCTGCGCGACGGGCTCGACGGTTTGCCCCAGCATCTTCATCCAGCTCGCCTGCCACAGGTGCATGTAGTCGAGCATCATGTTGGTCGACAGCGACGCCAGCGCGAACGGGTTGGCGAGCATGCGCGCGTAGAGGTCCATGAACGCCTTGGCGATGCCGAGCTCGTCGGAGACCGACGCGCTGATGCTGTTCGAGACGTGGCGCTGCGCGAAGTCGTTCAGGATCCGCGCCGAGCGTTCAGCGACCTCGCGATAGACCCCCGCGAGTTCTGCGTGATCGGTTGTCACTGGAGCGGGCTGGGGCTCGGGCACGGGATCTCCTCGGAATGTATTCGGTCGGCTTCGGCGCTTCGCGATACGACCTCAGGCGGCCGCGCGCGTCTGCACGCTGCGTGGAGCATAGCGCGCCACGCCCTGCGCGTCGGTGGTGCGCACGACCTGACCACCGGCATGAAGGTAGTGCAGATGCGCGATCGCCTCGCCCATCGCGAAAAAGATCTGGCCATCGCCGAGCGGTCGCCTGAACAGCACCGGCAGCACGTCGACCGCGCTGCGTGGCGCCTCGACGCAGGCCGCCAGCAGCTCGTCGAGGCGCGCGGCATGGTGCGCTTCGAGGTTCGCGACGCGGAAGTGCGCGCCGCGAAACGGCATGCCATGCGAAGGCAGCACCAGCACGTCTTTCGGCAGTTCGAGAAAGCGCCGGATCGAGTCGAGGAACATGCCGAGCGGATTGCCGTCCGGGTCGATCGGCCGCACGGCGACGTTGGTGGAAATCTTCGGCAGCAGCATGTCGCCCGAGATCAACACGTTGGTGGCTTCGCAGTACAGCGCGGCGTGCTCCGGCGAGTGTCCGTGTCCACCGATGACGCGCCAGACGCGGCCGTCGATGTCGAGCCGCGCGCCGTCGACGATCCTGCGGTGGGAGCCCGGGAATTCCGGAACCAGCTTGCGAAACAGATCGCCGCGCCGCGACAGCGCGGCAACGCGCGCCTCGTCCAGGCCATTGCCGCGGTACAGCGCCGCCGCGGCGTCCGGCGTGTAGCTGGCCATGCTGGCGTGGATCGCGTGCACCGTGAGGAACTCCCCGCGGGTCATCCACAGCGGCACGCCAAAGCGGCTGCACAGCCAGGCCGCGTTGCCCGCGTGATCCGGGTGGTAATGCGTGACAAGGACGCGGCGCACCGGCCGCCCTTCGAGCGCGGTGTCGAACACCTGCTCCCACAGCGCGCGTGTCGGCGCATTGCCAATGCCGGTGTCGACGAGGGTCCAGCCGCCCGCGTCCTCGAGCAGCCACAGGTTGATGTGATCGAGCTCGAACGGCAGTCCCATGCGCAACCAGTGCACGCCCGGCGCGACCTGGAGCACCGTGCCAGGTGCGGGCGGCGCGTCGAATGGGTAGTCGAGTGCGGCGGGGTTGGCCACGGAGGATGGGCTAGAATCCGCGCTCGTCTGTGCACATCGGCGCACGGCGGCACGGGGCGGCCGATTATCGCCGCATCGCAGCATCCGGGCAACATCGACCCATGACGTCTCGACCCCGAACGAGCAGCGGTGAAAAGGACCGTGGCGAGTACTCCATCGGCGAACTCGCGCGCGAGTTCGACGTCACCCCGCGCACCATTCGCTTCTACGAGGATCAGGGTCTGCTCGCGCCGCGGCGCGAAGGCCAGCGGCGCATCTACACGCAGCGCGAACGCACGCGCCTCAAGCTCACGCTGCGCGGCAAGCGGCTCGGCCTGTCGTTGTCGGAGATCCGGGAGCTGATCGACATGTACGAGCCGGGGCGCGACGAGCGCCCGCAGCTCGAGCGGTTTCTGGCCGCGCTCGAGAGCCACCGCGGCGCGCTCGAACAGCAGCGCACCGACATCGAGGCCCAGCTCTCCGAGATCGCCGTGTTCGAGAAGCGGGTGCGCAAGCAGCTGGCGCGCGAGGGCTGAGAAACGAAGTTGACGTTTACGTAAACGTAAAGTAGCCTGCCCCTTCCCGACGCCGCGCCGATCGCAGACCCCGGTCCGCCGCCGCGGCCCGACTCCGAGGTGCTTATGGAATACCCGTTCCTTCGATTCGACCACGGCGAGACGATCGACATGCTGCGCGCCTCGGTGCAGGACTTCGCGGCGAAGGAGATCGCCCCGCGTGCCGCTGAGATCGACCGCGTGAACGAGTTTCCGATGGATCTGTGGCCCAAGCTCGGCGCGCTCGGCCTGCTCGGCATCACGGTCGAGGAAGACTACGGCGGCTCCGCGCTCGGTTACCTCGCGCACATCGTCGCGGTGGAAGAAATCAGCCGCGCCTCGGCCTCGGTCGCCCTGTCCTACGGCGCACACTCCAACCTCTGCGTGAACCAGATCCGCAGGAACGGCAGCGAGGCACAGCGCAAGAAACACCTGCCGAAGCTCGTCAGCGGCGAGCACGTCGGCGCGCTCGCGATGAGCGAGCCCGGCGCAGGCTCGGACGTCGTCAGCATGCGGCTGCGCGCCGAGCGGCGCGGCGAGCGCTACGTTCTGAACGGCAACAAGATGTGGATCACCAACGGCCCCGACGCCGACGTGCTGGTGGTCTATGCCAAGACCGATGCGGAGGCCGGCCCGCGCGGCATCACCGCGTTCCTGATCGAAAAGGGCATGAAGGGTTTTTCGACCGCACAGAAGCTCGACAAGCTGGGGATGCGCGGCTCGAACACCTGCGAGCTCGTGTTCCGCGACTGCGAGGTGCCCGTCGAGAGCGTGCTCGGCGAGCAGGGCCGCGGCGTCAACGTGCTGATGAGCGGCCTCGACTACGAGCGCGCGGTGCTCGCCGGCGGGCCCTTGGGCATCATGGCGGCCTGTCTCGATCAGGTGGTGCCCTACGTGCACGAGCGCAAGCAGTTCGGCCAGCCCATCGGCGAATTCCAGCTCATGCAGGGCAAGCTCGCTGACATGTACGTGACCTTCTCGGCCTGCCGCGCGTATGTGTACTCGGTCGGCCAGGCGCTCGATCGCGGCGAAACGACGCGCAAGGACGCTGCCGGCGCAATTCTGTACGCCGCGGAGAAGGCCACCTGGATGGCCGGCGAAGCGATCCAGGCCTTCGGCGGCATGGGCTACATCAATGAAACGCCAACCGGGCGGCTGTGGCGCGACGCCAAGCTCTACGAGATCGGCGCCGGGACCTCCGAGATCCGCCGCTGGCTGATCGGCCGCGAGCTGTACGCAGAGACGGCATAAACTCGGGTCCCGCCCGGGGTAACGCAGAGAAAAGGAGATCGTGATGCAAACGGATCCCATCGTCATCGTTTCCGCCGCCCGCACCCCGATGGGCGGCTTTCAGGGCGAGCTGAAGAGCTTCAGCGCGCCCGAGCTCGGCGCCGCGGCGATCCGCGCCGCCATCGAGCGCGCCAAGCTCAAGCCGGAAGACGCGCAGGAGGTCATCATGGGCTGCGTGCTGCCCGCCGGACAGGGTCAGGCGCCCGCGCGCCAGGCGAGCCTCGGCGCCGGTCTGCCGCTCGCCGCGGGCTGCACCACGCTCAACAAGATGTGCGGCTCCGGCATGAAGGCCGCGATGTTCGCGCACGACCTGCTCGCCGCCGGCAGCATGGACGTGGTCGTTGCAGGCGGCATGGAGTCGATGACCAACGCGCCCTACCTGTTGCCCAAGGCACGCGCCGGCCTGCGCATGGGGCACGGGCAGCTGCTCGATCACATGTTCTACGACGGGCTCGAAGACGCCTACGACAAGGGGCGACTGATGGGCAGCTTCGCCGAGGACTGCGCGCAGAAGTACGCCTTCACGCGCGAGGCACAGGACGCCTTCGCCATCGCCTCGCTCAAGCGCGCGCAGCAGGCCAACACCGAAGGCTGGTTCGCCTGGGAAACCACCCCCCTCGCGATCAAGGCCGGCAAGGACGAGAAGTTCATCGAGATGGACGAGCAGCCGTTCAAGGCCAACCTCGACAAGATCCCGACGCTGCGGCCGGCGTTCCGCAAGGACGGCACGGTGACGGCGGCGAATTCCTCCTCGATCTCCG
>LJTQ01000012.1:16222-22531 GCA_001303445.1 Betaproteobacteria bacterium SG8_39
GGTGATGATGCGCCGCTCGACGGCGGAGAGCCGCAGCCTCGCCCCGCTCGCGACCGTGGTCGGGCACGCCACCCACGCACAGGCGCCGGGCTGGTTCACCACCGCGCCGGTCGGCGCGATGCAGACGCTTTTCGCGCGCACCGGCTGGAGTACCCGGGACGTCGATCTGTACGAGATCAACGAAGCCTTCGCCGTCGTCACGATGGCGGCGATGCAGGAGCACAAGCTGCCGCACGAAAAGGTCAACATCCACGGCGGCGCCTGCGCGCTCGGCCATCCGATCGGCGCCTCCGGGGCCCGCATCATGGTGACGCTGCTCGGCGCGCTGCGCCGCACCGGCGGCAAGCGCGGCGTGGCGAGCCTGTGCATCGGCGGCGGCGAGGCGACTGCGGTCGCGCTCGAGCTCTGCTAGGGGCGGCATGCCGCTCGCCCTCATCATCGGCGCCTCGCGCGGCATCGGCCTCGAGCTGGTGCGGCAGTATCGTGCCGAAGGCTGGGAGGTCATCGGCACCGCGCGCGACGCGCAAGGCCTCGGGCGGCTGCGCGCCCTCGGCGCCGAGGCGTTGCAGCTCGACGTCACCGCGGCACAGGCGCCCGAGCAGATCGAACGCATGCTGGACGCGCGCGCGCTCGGCGTCGCGATTCTCAACGCCGGCATCTACGGGCCGCGCAGCCAGGCGCTCGAGCCGCCGGACGAATCGGCTTTCGTCGAAGTGATGCGCACCAACGTGCTGCCGGCAATGCGCATCGCGCCGCGCCTGCTGGCGGCTCTTGAGCGCGGCAAGGGTAAGTTGGCCGTTTTGTCCTCGCGCATGGGCGCGATCGGCCCACGCACCGGCACCGCCGGCTGGCTGTACCGCGCGAGCAAGGCGGCGCTCAATTCCGTGCTGAAGGATGTTTCGCTCGTCGCCGGCGCACGCGGCATCAGCTGCGTGGCGTTTCATCCGGGCTGGGTGAAGACCGACATGGGCGGCACGGGCGCCGACGTCGAGGTCGAGGCCAGCGTCACGGGCATCCGCCGCACCCTGGGCGCGGTCGGCGCATCGCAGAATGGAACGTTCCTGTCCTACGACGGCAGCGCGATCCCCTGGTAGAGGAACCGCCATGCAAATGCAAAGCCACCACGAAATGCTGCGCGACTCCGTGCGCGCCTTTGCACGGGCCGAGCTCGCGCCGCGCGCCGCGCAATGGGATCGCGACAGCACCTTCCCGCTCGAGCAGCTCAAGGCACTGGCAGGCATGGGTCTGTTCGGTGTTTCGGTCCCCGAGGAATGGGGCGGCGCCGGCATGGATTCGACCGCACTCGCCATCGCCTGCGAGGAGGTGTCGGCGGGCGACGGCGCAACCGGGACCATCATCTCGGTGAACAACCTGGTCGCCGGCATCCTCAACGGCTACGGCGACGCCGCGCAGAAGGACCGCTGGCTCAGGCCGGTGGCGCGCGGCGAGATGCTCGGCGCGTTTGCGCTCACCGAGCCGCATACCGGCTCGGACGCCTCGGCCATCACGACCCGCGCCGAGATGCAGGACGGCGCCTACGTGCTGAACGGCGTCAAGCAATTCATCACCTCGGGCAAGACCGCCGACGTCGCCGTGGTGTTCGCCGTGACCGACAAGTCGGCCGGCAAGAAGGGCATCAGCGCCTTTGTCGTGCCGACGCCGACTCCCGGCTGGATCGTCGCGCGCGTCGAGGAAAAAGCCGGCCAGCACGCCTCCGACACCGCACAGATCGTGCTCGAGAACTGCCGCGTGCCGGCAGACCACCGCCTGTCCGAGGAGGGCGTCGGCTACCGCATCGCGCTCGCCAACCTGGAATCCGGGCGCATCAACATCGCCGCACAGGCGGTCGGCATGGCGCGTGCGGCGCTGGAGGCGGCGCTCGCCTACGCGCGCGAGCGCAAGACATTCGGCCACACGCTGATCGAGCACCAGGCGGTCAACTTCCGGCTCGCCGACATGGCGACCAGCATCGAGGCGGCGCGCCAGCTTTACCTGCATGCCGCCGCGCTGCGCGATGCCGGCAAGCCCTGCCTGAAAGAAGCGTCGATGGCGAAGCTGTTCGCCTCCGAGATGGCCGAAAAGGTCTGCTCGGACGCAATGCAAATCCACGGCGGCTACGGCTACGTCGCCGACTTTCCGGTGGAGCGCATTTGGCGGGACGTGCGCGTGTGCAAGATCTACGAGGGCGCGAGCGACATCCAGCGCATGCTGATCGGCCGCACGCTCGCCAGCGAGGCCTAGAGCAAAGGAGACATCATGGCGAACCCGATCGACTTCTATTTCGATTTCTCCTCGCCGTACGGCTATCTGGCGTCGGAGAAGATCGAGGCGCTCGCCGCGCAGCACGGGCGCACGGTGAACTGGTGCCCGATTCTGCTCGGCGCGATATTCAAGGTGACCGGCGGCGCACCGCTGCCCAACCTGCCGCTGAAAGGCGATTACGCCAAGCGCGACTTCCTGCGCTCGGCGAAATTCCACGGCGTCCCGATGAAGTACCCGAGCACCTTTCCAATCTCGGGTGTCGCGCCGACCCGCGCCGTGGTCTGGCTCAAGGGCAAGGATCCCGCCAGAGTGCCGGTGCTGGTCAAGGCGCTCTACAAGGCGCTTTTTGTCGATGACGTGAACATCTCGGAAATCGACAACGTGGTGAAGGTCGCCGCCTCGATCGGCTGCAACGCGGACGAGGTGCGCGCCGCGCTCAACGACCAGGCCGTGAAGGACAAGACCAAGGGCGAAGTCGACGCCGCGCTCGCCAAGGGCGTATTCGGCTCGCCCTACATGGTGGTCGACGGCGAGCCGTTCTGGGGCATGGACCGGCTCGAGCAGGTCAACAAGTGGCTCGCAACGGGAGGCTGGTGATGACGCAACCCGCGTTCAAACTGAAGAAGAACGTGAAGGCGCTGCTCGACGAAGCCGCAGCGAAGACCCAGGGCATTTCGGCCGAGGCGGCGCAGGCGAAGCTCGGTGACGCGAACACCCTGTTCGTCGATATCCGCGACGTGCGGGAGCTCGAGCGCGACGGCATGATCCCCGGCGCGTTTCACGCGCCGCGCGGCATGCTGGAATTCTGGGTCGATCCGGAAAGCAAATACTACAAGCCGGTCTTCGTGCCGGGCAAAACCTACATCCTGTATTGCGCGGCCGACTGGCGCGCGACGCTCGCCGCCGGCGTGCTCGCGGAAATGGGCATGGACCGGATCCTGCACCTCGAGGGCGGCTTCGACGAATGGAAGAAAGCCGGCCGCCCGGTCGGCGAGCGGCCTCACAAGCCCAAGGCCTGATCGATTACCGATGGGCGTTCTCCGCTCCAGCCTCGATACGCGCTCGGACGAATACCGGGCGAATTTCGCGCGCATGCAGGGGCTGGTCGCCGACCTGCGCGCCAAGGTCGCCGAGGCGGCGCTCGGCGGTGACGACAACGCGCGCGCAAAGCACGTATCGCGCGGCAAGCTGCTGCCGCGCGAGCGGGTCCGCACACTGCTCGACCCGGGCTCGCCGTTTCTGGAGATCGGGCAGCTTGCCGCATACGGCATGTACGACGGCGATGCGCCGTCGGCCGGCATCATCACCGGCGTCGGCCGCATCTCGGGACGCGAGTGCGTGATCGTGGCGAACGACGCCACGGTGAAGGGCGGCACCTACTACCCGATGACGGTGAAAAAGCACCTGCGCGCGCAGGAGGTCGCCGCGCAGAACCGGCTGCCGACCATTTACCTGGTCGATTCGGGCGGCGCAAACCTGCCGAACCAGGACCAGGTGTTCCCCGACCGCGAGCATTTCGGCCGCATCTTCTTCAACATCGCCAACCTGTCCGCCGCGGGAATCCCGCAGATCGCCTGCGTGATGGGCTCGTGCACCGCGGGTGGCGCCTACGTGCCGGCAATGTCGGACGAGTCGGTGATCGTGCGCAACCAGGGCACCATCTTCCTCGGCGGGCCGCCGATCGTGAAGGCGGCGACCGGCGAGATCGTCACGCCCGAAGACCTGGGCGGCGCGGACCTGCACACGCGGATCTCCGGCGTCGCCGACCATTACGCGCTGAACGACGCACACGCACTGGCGATCGTGCGGCGCATCGTGCGCGACCTGAACACGGGGAAGCGCGTCTCGCTCGAGGTCCGCACGCCGCAGGATCCGCTCTACCCCGCCGAAGAAATCTACGGGGTGATCCCCGACAACGTGGTGCGCAAGCCACTCGAGATGCGCGAGGTGATCGCGCGGATCGTCGACGGTTCCGAACTGGACGAGTTCAAGCGCAATTACGGCACCACCCTGGTGACCGGCTTCGCGCATATCCACGGCTATCCGATCGGCATCCTGGCCAACAACGGCGTGCTGTTCTCGGACAGCTCGCTCAAAGCGGCGCATTTCATCGAGCTCGCCGCGCAGCGCGGCATTCCGCTGTTGTTTCTGCAGAACATCACCGGCTACATGGTCGGCCGGAAGTACGAGGCTGGCGGCATCGCCAAGGACGGCGCCAAGATGGTGACCGCGGTCGCCACTGCGAAAGTGCCGAAGTTCACCATGATCGTCGGCGGCTCGTTCGGTGCCGGCAACTACGGCATGTGCGGCCGCGCCTACTCGCCGCGCTTCCTGTGGATGTGGCCGAACGCACGCATTTCAGTGCTCGGCGGCGAGCAGGCCTCGAGCGTGCTCGCCACCGTGCGACGCGACGGCATCGAGGCGCGCGGCGGAAGCTGGTCGCAGGAGGCGGAGGCCGCTTTCAAGGCACCGATCCTCGAGCAGTACGAGCGCCAGGGCCACCCCTATTACGCCAGCGCCCGGCTGTGGGACGACGGCGTGATCGACCCGGCTGATGCGCGCCGCCTGCTCGGTCTGGCGCTCTCGGCCTCGCTCAACGCGCCGATCGAGCCGACGCGATTCGGCGTCTTCAGGATGTAGGTGAGGAACAATGTCTGAGCACCGTGCCATGATCGACTGGCGCCGCGGCGATGCGGCGTTCACTTACGAAACCTATTCGCGCAGCCATACGCTGCGCTTCGAGGGCGGCATCGAGGTCGCGGCGCGCGCGGCGCCCGCCGCCATCCCGCCGACTGCGGCGGGCGGACCCGGCGTCGACCCCGAGCAGGCGTTCGTCGCCTCGCTTTCGTCCTGCCACATGCTGTGGTTCCTGCATTTCGCCTGCCGCGCAGGGCATGTCGTCGAGCGCTATCTCGACGAGGCGAGCGGTATGCTCGGCAAGGCCACCAGCGGCCGGATGGCGATGACGCGCGTCGCACTGAACCCCGTCGTTTCCTTCTCCGGCGAGGCACCGAGCCCGGAAGCGCACGCGGCACTGCACGAAAAGGCGCACGAACGCCGCTACATCGCGAACTCGGTCACCACCGAAGTCGTGCTGCAGCCGAGGATTGCCAGCTCATGAGCGAGCCGCTTCTGGTTCAGACTCGCAACGCGGTCGCGACGCTTACGCTCAACCGGCCCGAGATCCGCAACGCGTTCGACGACGCGCAGATCGAGCGGCTGACCCGCGCGCTGCGCGCCGCCGAGGCCGATGAAGCCGTGCGGGTCGTCGTCATCGCGGGCAACGGCCCGGCGTTCTGTGCCGGCGCCGACCTGAACTGGATGAAGCGCATGGCCGGTTACAGCTACGAGCAGAACCTCGCCGATGCCGAGGCGCTCGCAGAGATGCTTCGCACGCTCGACCGCATGAGCAAGCCGACCGTGGCGCGCGTGCACGGCCCGGCCTTCGCCGGTGGCACCGGCCTGGTCGCGGCCTGCGACATCGCGATCGGCACCCTGGCCGCGATGTTCTGCCTGTCGGAGGCGAAGCTCGGCCTGTCGCCCGCCACCATCAGCCCCTACGTGCTGCGTGCGATGGGTGCGCGCATGGCGCGGCGCTATTTCCTCACGGCCGAAATATTCGACGCCGAGGAAGCGCATCGCATCGGCCTGCTCTCCGCGCTGGTCCCCGCCCTCGAGCTCGATACGGCGCTCTCGGGCGTCGTCAAGCAGCTGCTGGCCGGTGGACCGCGGGCGCTCGCCGAGATCAAGGACCTGATCCGCGCGGTGGGCTCGGGTCCGATCGACGATGCGCTGATCGCCGACACCGCGCGCCGCATCGCGGAGATCCGCGTCACGGAGGAAGGCCGCGAAGGCATCGCGTCGTTCCTCGAGAAGCGCAAGCCCGCCTGGACGGCGCGCAAGGACTGAGCGTGTTCCGCAAAATCCTCGTCGCGAATCGGGGTGAAATCGCCTGCCGCGTGATCGCCACCGCGCAGCGCCTGGGCATCCGCACGGTCGCGGTGTACTCGGATGCCGATCGGGCGGCGCGCCACGTGCGGCTGGCCG
>LJTQ01000012.1:22553-72008 GCA_001303445.1 Betaproteobacteria bacterium SG8_39
ACGCCGCATCGGCCCGGCGAGCGCGCGCGAAAGCTATCTCTCGATCGCGGCGGTAATCGAGGCTGCGCACAGCGCCGGTGCCGAGGCGATCCATCCCGGCTACGGCTTCCTGTCGGAGAACGCGGCGTTTGCGAGCGCCTGCAAGGCTGCCGGTATCGTGTTCATCGGGCCAAGCGCGGAGGCGATTGCCGCCATGGGCGACAAGGCGGCGGCCAAGGCCCTGATGGAGAAGGCCGGCGTGCCGCTGGTGCCCGGCTATCACGGCGACAATCAGGACCCGGCCTTCCTCGCCGGGCAGGCGGCGCAGATCGGCTTCCCGGTGCTCATCAAGGCCTCTGCGGGTGGCGGCGGCAAGGGCATGCGCGTTGTGAACAAGGCAAATGAGTTCGACGCGGCGCTCACCGGCGCGAAGCGCGAAGCCGCGGCAGCCTTCGGCGACGAGCGCGTGCTGATCGAACGCTATCTGCAGCGGCCGCGGCACATCGAAATACAGGTGTTCGGCGACCCGCATGGCAACATCGTTCACCTGTTCGAGCGCGACTGCTCGGTGCAGCGCCGGCACCAGAAGGTGCTCGAAGAGGCGCCCGCGCCCGGGATGACGCAGGCGCGCCGGCGCGAGATGGGTGAAGCGGCGGTCGCTGCCGCGCGCAGCATCCGCTACACGGGCGCGGGCACGGTCGAATTCATCGCCGAGCAGGATGGCCGCTTCTACTTCATGGAGATGAATACGCGCCTGCAGGTCGAGCACCCGGTGACCGAAATGATCACCGGGCTCGATCTCGTCGAATGGCAACTGCGCGTGGCCGCCGGCGAGCCGCTGCCGTGCAAGCAGGACGAACTGGCGATTCACGGGCATGCGATCGAAGCACGCATTTATGCCGAGGATCCGGCGCGCGGCTTCCTGCCGCAGACCGGGCGTATCGCCCATCTGGCGTTTCCAGCCGCTTCGGGCACCGTGCGCATCGACACCGGCATCGAATCGGGCGCCGAAATCTCACCGCACTACGACCCGATGATCGCCAAGCTCGTCGTCTGGGGCGCCAATCGCGATGCAGCGCTCGCCGGTTTGCGCGCCGCGCTCGGCGAGACCGAGATCGCCGGTCCGCGCACCAACGTCGGCTTTCTGCAGCGCGTTGCGACGAGTGCGGCGTTCACCCAGGCCGCGCTCGACACCGGCCTGATCGAGCGCAACCGCGACGCGCTTTTCCCGACGACGGACGGCATGCCACGCGAACTGCTGGCGGGCGCCGCCTATGCCGAGCTGGTGCTGGAGGAAGGCGCTGCGCGTGCGCAGGCGCACGCCTCGGGCGATCCGCATTCACCGTGGCACGCGGTCGACGGCTGGCGCCTGAACGAAGACTCGCACCACGACTTTGTTTTTCTCGAGGACGCGTTGGTGCACACGGTACGCGTGCGCTTCCTGCCGCAGGAAATGCGCATCGAGATCGACGGCAAGGACCACGCCTTCGACGGCGAGCAGCTCGCCGACGGGCGCATGCTCGTGCGGCTGGACGGCAGCACGTTCAAGCTGCGCGCGGTGCGCGACGGCAGCGTGTGGCACCTGTTCTGCGGCGGGGCGTATCGCAGGTTTGCGCTGCGCGACGAGCTGCACGGTCTCGACGAGGATGCGGAAAGCGGCTCGCTCGCCGCACCGATGCCGGGCAAGGTGATCGCCGTCATGGCCAAGGTCGGCGACCGCGTCTCGAAGGGCAGCCCGCTGCTGGTTCTGGAGGCGATGAAAATGGAGCACACGATCACGGCGCCCGCGGATGGCCTGGTAAAGGACGTGCGCTGCGCGCCCGGTGAGCAGGTGGTGGAGGGTTTCGAGCTGATCACGTTCGAAGCCGACGCGGCCTGACCGGCCGGGGAGGACGGGATGACACTGCCCAACACGGTGAGAATCGTCGAAGTCGGCGCCCGCGACGGGCTGCAGAACGAGCCGGGCGAGCTGCCGACGCGCGTTAAGCTCGAGCTGATCGAGCGCCTCGGCGAGGCGGGCCTGCCGGCGATCGAGGCGACAGCGTTCGTTTCGCCGAAGTGGATTCCGCAAATGGCGGATCACACGGAGGTGCTGGAGGGCATCCGCCGAAAGCCGGGCGTGTCCTACCCCGTGCTGACGCCCAACCTAAGGGGGTTCGAAGCGGCGCTCGCCGCTGGCGCGACCGAGGTCGCCATCTTCGGTGCCGCATCGGAGGCGTTCTCGAAGAAGAATATCAACTGCTCGATCGCCGAATCGCTCGAACGCTTCGCCAAGGTCGCCGAGGCCGCGCGCGCCGCGAACGTGCGGGTGCGTGGCTATGTCTCCTGCGTCGTCGGCTGCCCTTACGAAGGCGATATCGCGCCCGAGTCGGTTGCACGTGTGGCGCAGGCGCTGCGCGACCTGGGCTGCTACGAGGTCTCGCTCGGCGACACGATCGGGGTCGGCACGCCGCGCAAGACGCAGTCGATGATCGAGGCCTGCGCCCGGCACGTGCCGATCGCGCAACTGGCCGGGCACTATCACGACACCTACGGCCAGGCGCTCGCCAACATTTACGCCTCGCTCGAGCTGGGCATGGCCACCTTCGACGCCTCGGTCGCGGGCCTCGGCGGCTGCCCCTATGCCGCCGGCGCCTCGGGCAACGTAGCCACCGAGGACGTGGTCTACCTGCTGCACGGCCTGGGTATACAGACCGGCATCGATCTCGACCGCCTGGCGGAGACCGGGCGCTGGATCAGCGACGTGCTCGGGCGGGCGTCGAGCTCGAAGGTCGGGCGCGCGCTCGCCGCGCAGAGCAACAAGGCGCAGCACGCCGCGTGAGCACGATGGCCTCGCCCTGCGTGAACGTCTGCGTCATGGACGAGGCGCGCGGCCTGTGCCGCGGTTGCTACCGCACGCTCGACGAGATTGCGCGCTGGTCGGTCATGCATGACGCCGATAAGCGCGCCGTCATCGCCTTGCTCGAAGCGCGCAAAGGGGCAACCCCGGGGTCAGACCCCTGTGGATAACTTACCTTCGAGTTATCCACAGGGGTCTGACCCCAGGCTACCGGACTCGATCCGCGTTCTCGAGCGCGGCTGGCTGTCGTCGAACAACATCGTGCTGCATGACGACGCGGACAGCGGCACCGTGATCGACACGGGGTACGTGTCGCATGGCGCGCAGACCGTCGCGCTGGTGCGGCACGCGCTCGAGGGCCGCCGCCTCAGCAGACTGGTAAACACCCATTGCCACTCGGACCACATCGGCGGCAACGCCGCGCTTGCGCGCGCGTTCGGCTGCACGATCACGATTCCGACGGGCGAAGCGCGCAATGTCACCGCATGGGACACCGAGGCGCTGCACCTCGACGGCTTCGGCCAGCGCTGCGAACGCTTCGCATTCGATTCGACGATGACCGCCGGCGACCGCCTGACGATGGGCGGGTTCGAGTGGCAGGCGCTGGCCGCCCCGGGCCATGACATGGATTCGCTCGTCCTCTATGCGCCCGAACCGAGGCTGCTGATCTCGGCCGACGCGCTGTGGGAGAACGGCTTCGGCGTGCTGTTTCCCGAGCTCTATGGCGAGCCCGGCCTCGACGCGACGCGCGCGACGCTCGATCGCATTGCCGCGCTCGACGTTGCGACGGTCATCCCGGGCCACGGCGCGATATTCAGCGACGTCGACGCGGCGCTCGAGCGGGCCTACGGCCGACTGGACGCCTTCGCGCGCGATCCCGGGCGGGTCACGCGCAATGCCTTTCGCGCCCTGATCGTTTTCCACCTCCTCGATCGCCAATCCGCGCATGTCGACGAACTCGCGGCATTGCTCGAACAGGCGAGCTTCTTCGCCATGCTCAACGCGCGCTCATATCGGCTGGAGCCGGGCGCGCTGGCGCAGAAGCTGGTCACCGACCTCGTGGCCGCGGGCGTGCTGCAGGTCGAGGCCGACGTGGTACGCCCCGCGCCCTAGAGCGAGTCATGCGCACGATCGCCTGGTACTTCGATTTCGTTTCACCGTACGCCTACCTGTGCCTGCAACGGTTGCCCGAGGTCGCTGCCGACATCGAATACCGGCCCGTGCTGTTTGCCGGATTGCTGGCGCACTGGGGACAGAAGGGTCCCGCAGAGCTGGCGCCGAAGCGGCTGTGGACCTACCGCTTCTGTCAGTGGCAGGCCGACACCCTCGGCATTCCGTTTCGCTTCCCTGCGCAGCACCCGTTCAACCCGCTGCACCACCTGCGCCTGGCGATTGCCGCCGGCGCAACGCCTGCGGCGGTGCGCCGGATCTTCGAGGCGATCTGGACGACGGGCGCGGACGCCGCCGATCCGGCGGCATTCGAGGCGCTGTGCCGGGAGCTGAACGTCGAGCCCGACGTGCTCGCCGCGGCCGAGGTGAAGGACGCGCTGCGCGCGAACACCGAGCAGGCCACGCAGCGCGGCGTGTTCGGGGTGCCGACCTTCGACGTCGAAGGTGAACTCTTCTGGGGCGTCGACGCGATCGACTTCCTCAAGGCCTATCTCGAGGATCCTTCGATCCTGCGCAGCGCCGAGATGGAGCGCCTGAAGACGCTCCCGGTCGGCGCTGCGCGAAAAGCCTCTTAGCCGCCTAGAACTTCAAGCTGTCGCCCGGCTGCATGACGTGGACCTTGGTCTGCGTCTTGCCGAGCGCCTTCTTGAATTCGTCCGGGGTGCCCTTGAGCGGCGGGAACGTCCCATAGTGCATCGGCACCACGTGCTTGGGCTTGAGCATCGTGCGCGTTGCGTAGGCGGCATGCACCGGGTCCATCGTGAAGTGTCCGCCGATCGGCAGCAGGGCGAGGTCGGGCTTGTAATACTCGCCGATGAATTTCATGTCGCCGAACACGCCCGTGTCACCCGCGTGGTAGATCGTGAAGCCGTTCTCGAGCTTGATGATGTAGCCCGCCGGCTCGCCGCCCGGGTGCACGGAGCGCTTCTTCGTCTCGGGATCGGTGTACACGACCTCCGAGCTATGCTCCGCGTGCACCATGGTCACGGTGATGCCCGCGCCGAGCGGCTGGATCGGGCCACTCTTGTTGAAGCGCACCATCTGCTTGCCGTCGACCAGTCCGAGCGTGTCGTAGGTCGTGCCCATGTCGGCATTGAGCAGCACTTTCGCCCCCGTCAGCTTCGCGAGCTCGGGCACGTCTGCCGTATGGTCGAAGTGCGCATGGGTGACGAGAATCATGTCGACGTTGCCAAGCGCCTTGAGGTCCTTGTACTGGTCGGGCGTCTTCGGGTTCTTCACGAGAAACGGATCGATCACGATCACCTTGCCCTTGGGCGTCGTGATCTTGAACGCAGCCTGACCGAGCCACAGCACTTCGGTCTTGCCACCTTGGGCGCTGGCCGCGGTACCGAAGGCGACAAACGCACAGGCACAGAGCAGCGCGCACAGCGCGCGGACGAGCTTCGTCATACGGGGTTCCTCCTCCAAAAGGGACGCCACACTAGCACGAAGCGGGCGCCGGCCGTCAAGCGCCGTCAGCCGTACTTGCGCAGGTCCTCGATGACCTTGCCGTCGTTCGGCAGGCTGCCGGGCGCGACCAGCTCGACCTCGCCGCGCAGCTTGGTGACGTCGCGAATCGATCCGACGATCGCCTCGACCAGCCCGGCCGGTCGATCGTTCGCCTCGCAACGCAACGTCATGCGGTCGTTGCCGGTCTCGCCCTCGACCACCAGACGCGCCTTGGTCACCTCGGGGTGACGGCGCAGCACCTCGTTCACCTGCTTCGGCGTGACGAACATCGCCCGCACCTTGGTCGTCTGGTCGGCGCGCCCCATCCAGCCCTTGATGCGGGTGTTGGTGCGGCCGCAGGGACTCGTCCCCGGCAGGACCGCGGACAGGTCGCCGGTGCCAAAGCGGACCAGCGGGTAGTCCTTGTTGAAGGTGGTGACGACGACTTCGCCCACCTCGCCTGGCGCCACCGGGTCGCCGGTACCGGGGCGCACGATTTCGACGATCAGCTGCTCGTCGAGAATCATGCCTTCATTGACGCTGCCGTCCGGATTGAGCGACTCGTAGCCCAACAGGCCGAGGTCCGCTGTCGCGTAAGTCTGGGAAACACCGATGCCGCGCGCGCGCATCGCTTCACGCAGGGCGGGCGGCAGATACTCGGCGCCGACATGGGCCTTTTTCAGGCAGGACAGATCGACGTTCAGCTCGGCCGCCTTCTCGACGATCAGCTTGAGGAACGACGGGGTGCCGACGAAGGCCACCGCGCCGAGATCGCGGATCGTCGACACCTGGATCTCGGTCTGCCCGGTGCCGGTGGGCACCACGGTGCAGCCGATGGCGAGCGCGCCCGATTCGAGCATCGAGCCCGCAGGGGTGAAGTGATAGGCGAAGGTATTGACGACGAGGTCCCCGGCGCGAAAACCGCCGGCATAGAGGCCGCGTGCCGTGCGCCACCAGTTCTTGCCGAGGCCCTCCGGCTCGTAGATCGGCCCGGGCGAAACAAACAGCTTGTTGAGCTTCTCGAGCGGCGTGGCGTTCAGCCCGCCGAGCGGCGGAGCCGCTTTCTGCAGCTCGCCAAGATCGGACTTGCGCGTCACCGGCAGCCTGGCGAGTGCCGCGCGCGAGTCGACGCTTTTCGCATCGACTCCTTTGAGAATGCGCCTGAAGCCGGGCGCGCGACGCTTGGCCAGCGCGATCTGCTTCGGCAGCGCCGCCATGAGCTGCGCCTCGCGCTCGTCCGGCGAGCGGGTCTCGAGCGTGTCGTAGTGCTCGGTCATGCCTTTTACAGCCAGCGCTTGCGGCGCCTGTAGGACTTTACGTCGCGGAAGCTCTTGCGCTCGCCCGAGGAGAAGCCGAGGTAAAACTCCTTCACGTCCTCGTTCTCGGCGAGTGACTTGCCTTCCCCGTCCATCACCACACGCCCGTTCTCCAGGATGTAGCCGTAATCGGCGTACTTGAGCGCGATGTGGGTGTTCTGCTCCGCAAGCAGGAAGCTCACGCCTTCCTTGCCGTTCAGGTCCTTGACGATTTCGAAGATCTCTTCGACCAGCTGAGGCGCCAGACCCATCGACGGCTCGTCGAGCAGGATCATCTTCGGACGCGCCATCAGCGCGCGACCGATCGCCGTCATCTGCTGCTCGCCGCCCGAGGTGTAGCCGGACTGCGACTTGCGGCGATCCCTGAGGCGCGGAAAGTAGGTGTAAACCTTGTCGAGCTCAGCCTGCAGGTCGGCGCCTTTGCGGGTGTACGCCCCGGTCAGTAGGTTCTCCTCGACCGTGAGGTGCTGGAAGCAGTGCCGGCCCTCCATCACCTGGCAGATGCCGCGGCGCACCAGCTCGGATGGGTTGAGCTGGTCGATGCGCTCGCCCTGGAACAGGATCTGGCCCTTGGTCACCTCGCCGCGCTCGGCGCGCAGCAGGTTGGAAATCGCCTTCAGCGTCGTCGTCTTGCCGGCACCGTTGGCGCCGAGCAGGGCGACGATCTGGCCTTCAGGGACCTCGAGACTGACACCGCGCAGCACCAGAATGACGTGATCGTAAATGACCTCGACATTGTTGATGGACAGGTACGCGCGGGGCTGGGATTGCGGTACTGCGGACATCTGCAAACTCCGGACGTAAAAAGGGGGAAGGTCGCCCTTCCCCCGATTCGCCTTACCGTGCTCAGCTTTCCTTCGAGCAGTCGCGCGGGGTGATGCCCTTCTCCTTGGCGTACTTCGCGGCGTCCTCCTCGATCATCGGCCGCACCAGCGCCTTGTCGGCCGTGATCCAGTCGGTGATCACGTTCCACTTGGTGCCGTCCCACTGCTGGAACTTGACCTGGCCGCCACCCTCATGATCCAGGCAGGAGACCTTCAACGGCTGCATGAAGCCCGTGGCGCCGAGCTTCTTCAGATAGGCCTCGCTGATGTCCAGGTTCTCGAGGCCCCAGCGCACCTGCTCGCCCGTCATCGACTGCCCCTTGCCGTACTTCTCCTGCGCCTTGCGCACCGCCTCGACCGTCACGATCGCGAACACCACGCCGCGGTTGTAGAAGATCGAGCCGATCCGGCTTTGGTCTTCCATCTCGCCTTCGCCCTTGGCATAGACGTTCTTCTTGATGTCCTGGATCACCGGGAAATTGGCGCCCGATATGTTGAAGCCGGCTGCCATGTAGCCCTTCGCCGCGCTGCCGGCCGGAATGACGTCCTCTTCCGCGCCCGACCACCACACGCCGATCATCTTGTTGCGCGGGAATCCGATCTTGGCTGCGGCCTTGATCGCCGTCGGGTTCATCACCCCCCAGCCCCAGAGGATCACCCAGTTCGGCTTGATCTGGCGGATCTGCAGCCACTGCGACTGCTGCTCGTTGCCGGGATGCGGGACCGCGAGGAGCGTCAGCTCATAGCCGTACTGTTCCGCCATCTTCTGCAGGACTGCATGCGGCTCCTTGCCGTAGGCCGAGTCGTGATAGACGAGCACGATCTTCTTGCCCTTCAGCTTGGCGGTGCCGCCTTCCTTCGAAGCGATGAACTTGATCATCGCCGTCGCCTGCGACCAGTAGGTTGTGATCAGCGGGAACACGTAGGGGAACACGCGCCCGTCAGCAGCCGAGGTGCGCCCGTAGCCGATCGACACGATGGGAATCTTGTCCGCAGTCCCCTTCTCGATCAGCGAATAGGTGATTCCGGTCGAGAGCGGGTGGATCATCGTCGCGCCGGTCGGACCCTTTTTCTTCGAACGCTCGTAGCACTCGACGCCGCGCGCGTTGTTGTACTCGGTCTCGCACTTCTCCCAGGTGAACTTGACGCCGTTCACCCCGCCATCGCGGGCGTTGATCATCTTCAGGTAATCGAGAAATCCGCCGAAGATTCCCGAGCCACCGGGTGCATACGGGCCGACCCAGTATCCGTTCGCCGGAACGAACTGCTCCTTCGCCTGCGCCGACGCCGTTCCGGTGTAGCCGGCCGCCAACAGCGCAACGCTAGCCAATGCCAAAGTGGTGCGTTTCATGATTCCTCCTCCTCCGTAACCGCCCTAGGGTTCTGTTCAAAATAGCGGAACAACGAGTATAGCCAGAAAGTTCCGGGTGTCCACCCCCGGGGCATTCCGCGATCCGGGGCTCACTTGCTCAATGCGGGAACGGCCACAGCCGCAACTTCTCCTTGGCGATCTGCCAAAGCCGAGCCAAACCGTTCGGCTCGACGATCAGGAAAAAGATAATCAATCCGCCGAAAATCATCAGCTCGGCATTCGACACGACCGCGTGCGAGATCTCGATGTCGAAGGTATTCGCGATGACCTCGGTCGCCAGGTTGAGGAAGATCGGCAGCAGCGTGATGAAGGCCGCACCGACGAACGAGCCCATGATCGAGCCCACGCCGCCGATGATGACCATGAACAGCACGCGGAAGCTCAGGTCGAGCACGAAGGCCTCGGGCTCGACCGTGCCGAGGTAGCAGTAAGCGTACAGCGCGCCGGCGACGCCGCAGTAAAACGAGCTGATCGCGAAGGCCAGCAGTTTGGTCTTCATCATGGGAATGCCGATGACTTCGGCGGCAACGTCCATGTCGCGCACCGCCATGAATGCGCGCCCGGTCTCGCTGCGCATCAGGTTCTTCGCCAGCAGCGCCAGCACGACCACGATCGACAGCGTCAGGACATACTTCGAGGCCGGCGTGTCGAAGGTGTAGCCGAGGATCACCATCTTCTGCGCCGAAATGACGCCGGACGAGCTGTAATTGGTGAACCAGCCGACGCGGTTGATCGCCCACAGCACGAAGAACTGGCAGGCCAGTGTTGCGACCGCGAGGTAGAACCCCTTGATGCGCAGGCTCGGCAGCCCGAAGACGACGCCGACGGCCGCCGCGCACAGCCCGCCGATGATGAACGAGCCAAGGAGCGGCATGCCCGGGATGCGCAATTCGGCGTTGTAGGCCATGAACGCGCCGACCGCCATGAACGCCGCGGTGCCGAGCGAGATCTGGCCCGCGTAGCCGGTGAGGATGTTGAGTCCCAGCGTCGCGAGCGACAGAACCAGGAACGGGATCAGCAGCGCGGAGAACCAGTACTGGGTAGCGACGAAGGGCACGACAAGGAACGCGACGGCCAGCAGCAGGATCACCCCGATCCGGTCCTGCCGGATCGGGAAGATCTGCATGTCCTCGGCGTAGGTGGACTTGAACTGTCCGGCTTCGCGGTAGAGCATGGCTATACCCGGTCGATGATCTTTTCGCCAAACAATCCCTGCGGGCGCACCAGCAGGAACACCAGGGCGATGACGTAGGCGAACCAGGACTCGATGCCGCCGCCGACGTACGGACCGAGATAGACCTCCGCCACCTTCTCGGAGGCGCCGATGATCAGGCCGCCGATGATCGCGCCGGGCACGGACTCGAAGCCCCCCAGGATGAGCACCGGCAACGCCTTCAGCGCGGTGAAGGTCAGCGCGTACTGCACGCCGTTACGCACGCCCCACATCATGCCGGCGACCAGCGCGACGAACCCCGCCACTGCCCAGACGATCGCCCAGATGTGCTGCAGCGAGATGCCGACCGCGAGCGCCGCCTGGTGGTCGTCGGCCACGGCGCGCAACGCGCGCCCGATGCGCGTCTTCTGGAAGAACACCGCAAGCGAAGCGACCAGCACGCCGGCGACAGCCGCCGCGAACAGGTCGAACTTGCTGATGTTGATGTTCCACTTCTCCGACAGCCACTCCATCGGCACGTCCGCGATGCCGAGCTCGAGGCCGTGCGGCTGCGAGCCCCAGACCATCTGCGACAGCCCCTCGAGCACGAAGGTCAGACCGATGGTCGCCATGAACAGCGTGATTGGCGGCTGGTTGACGAGCGGCCGCAGCACGATGCGCTCGGTGAGCACGCCGACCCCCACCATCACCACCAGCGTCACGAGCAGCGCCAGCCAGAAGTTCCATCCCATCTCGAGCAGCGAGACGAAGGTGAGCGCCGCGAGGAACACCATCGCGCCCTGGGCAAAGTTGAACACGCCCGAGGCCTTGTAGATCAGCACGAAGCCGAGCGCGACCAGGGAGTACATCACGCCCGCAAGCAGTCCGCCGGCGAGCACCTCGATGAAGAATGTCATGCTAGTGCGTCACCCCTAGGTAGGCGTCGATCACGGCCTGGTTGGCGCGTACGTCGTCGGGCGTACCGTCGCCGATCTTGCGGCCATAGTCCAGCACCACGACGCGGTCCGAGATGTCCATCACCACGCCCATGTCGTGCTCGATCAGCACGATCGTGGTGCCGTAATGGTCGTTGACGTCGAGCACGAAGCGGCACATGTCCTGCTTCTCTTCCAGGTTCATGCCGGCCATGGGCTCGTCGAGCAGCAGGATCGTCGGCTCGGCAGCGAGCGCCCGCGCCAGCTCAACCCGCTTCTGCAGGCCGTAGGGCAGCCGGCCGACCGGCGTCTTGCGGATGTGCTGGATCTCGAGGAAATCGATGACCTCCTCGACCGCGTGGCGGTGCGCCAGCTCCTCGCGCCGCGCAGGACCCCACCACAGCGCCTGCTGCAGGAAATTCGAGCGCATCTTGAGGTTGCGGCCGGTGAGGATGTTGTCGAGCACGGTCATCCCCTTGAACAGCGCAATGTTCTGGAATGTGCGGGCGATCCCCATCGCCGCCGCCTCGTGCGAGACCATGTCGCTGAACGACTTGCCGCGCAGGCGGATGGTGCCCTTCTGCGGGTGGTAGACGCCGTTCAGGACGTTCAGCATCGAGCTCTTGCCAGCGCCGTTCGGCCCGATGATCGCGCGGATCTCGTGCTCCCGCACGTCGAAAGAAATGTCGCTCAAAGCCTTCACGCCGCCGAACGACAGCGAGACATTCTCGACGGCAAGCAGCACCTCGCCGATCGGGTGCGCGCGCGGATGCTGGTGAAGCGCGATGCTCATGCCGCGCTCAGGCCGCTTTCTTCGCCGCCGCCGGCGCGAAGGTCTTCGCGCTGCGGATCTTCAGATCGGCCGAGATCGACCCGGTGCGGCCGTCCTCGTAGCGCACCTTCGCCTCGATGTGGACACTGTCCTTGCCGCTGTACAGCGCATCGACGAGTGTCGCGTACTTTTCGGCGATGAACCCGCGCCGCACCTTGCGCGTGCGCGTGAGCTCCTCGTCGTCCGCGTCGAGCGCCTTGTGCAAGGTGAGAAAGCGGTGGATCTGCGAGTTTGCAAGCTCCGGCTCCTGCGCGAGGTCTGCGTTGACCTTCTCGACGCATTCGCGCAACAGGTCGTTCACCTCGTCGCGCGTGGCGAGGTCGGTGTAGCCGGAATACGGCATGTTCTGCCGCTCGGCCCAGTTGCCGACCGCCTCCATGTCGATGTTGACGAAGGCGCAGACCTCGTCGCGCTTGTCGCCGAACGCCACCGCCTCCTGGATGTAAGGGAAGAACTTCAGCTTGTTCTCCAGGTACTTCGGCGCAAACAGGGTGCCGTCGGACAGCGCACCGACGTCCTTCACCCGGTCGATGATCTTCAGGTGGCCGTCGGGGTCGACATAGCCCGCGTCACCGGTACGGAACCATCCTTCGGCGTCCTTCGCCTCCAGGGTGGCCTGGGGATTCTTGTAGTACTCCTTGAACAACCCGGGCGAACGAATCAGCAGCTCGCGCTGTGGCGTGAACTTGAGCTCGACGCCCGGCACCGCCGGGCCGACCGTGTCGGCTTTCACCTGGCCGTTCGGCTGGATGCAGACGAACACGCTGGTCTCGGTCGAGCCGTAGAGCTGCTTCAGGTTGATGCCAATCGAGCGGTAGAACTTGAACAGGTCTGGCCCGATCGCCTCGCCTGCGGTATAGGCAACGCGCACCCGGCTCATGCCGAGCACGTTGCGCAGCGGGCCGTAGACGACGAAATCGCCGACGGCGTACAGCAGCCGGTCCAGAGGACCGACCGATCGCCCATCGAGCAGCGCCCCCCCGACACGCTGGGCAAGGTTCATGAACACGCGGTACAGCCAGCGCTTGACCGCGCCCGCGTCCTCCATGCGAATCGACACCTGGGTGAGCAGGTTCTCGAGTACCCGGGGATGCAATAGCCGGCGACGAACGGCTGCGCATACGAGAAGATGTTCTGGCCGATCCAGGCCGGCGGCAGGTAGGCCAGCACCACGTCGCGATCCGTCAGCCCTTCGAACTCGGCGGCCGCGCGCGAGCGGTCGATCAGCGCCAGGTGTGTCAGCACGACGCCCTTGGGTACCCCCGTGGTTCCCGACGTGAAGAACATCGCGGCCGCGTCATCCTGCGAGCCTTTGGCGATCTCCGTCTCGACGAACGCAGGGTCGCGCTTGAACGATTCATGACCCAGCGCGAGCAGCTGCTCATAGCTCATCAGCTCCGACTGCTTGTAATGCCGCATGCCGCGCGAATCGTCGTAATAGATGTGCTTCAGCGTCGGGCAGTGAGGCAGGATCTCCAGCAGCTTGTCGACCTGCTCCTGGTCTTCGGCGAGCGCATGGGTGATTTCCGCGTTCTGGATCGGGAACGCCATCTCGGCCGCGGCCGAGTCCTGATAGAGCGTCACCGGCACCGCTCCAAGGCATTGCGCTGCACACAGCATGGCGTAGAGCCGAGGACGGTTGTCGCAGACCAGCGCAAGATGGTCGCCGCGCTTGAGGCCCTGCTCGGCGAGCCCGCAGGCCAGCGCGCGCACTTCGTCGGCGAGATGCTTCCAGGTCCAGGTCTGCCAGATGCCGAGGTCCTTCTCCCGGATCGCCGGCCGATCGCCGCGTGCCCTGGCGTGGTGCAGGAGCAGCTTGGGAAACGTGTCCAGCGTGTCGAGCGCACTCGACGGTCCGACGCGTGTGGCCATCGGTCGGTCTCCTCCTCCAGAATCCTCCGGGGTCGGCCGGCCCTGCGCCGGCGCGACAAGTGGGGAATTCTCACATAAAACCCGGGGGCTGCGAACCTGTGGCGGATCAAGGAACTGGCGCTCATCTGGACGGCTTTGCGGTGTTTCGCGAGGGCGGAGAGAATCCGCTCCTGACCGGCGCAGCCAACCGACCGGGGCGACAGGGGGCCCGAACATGACCGATCCCAGGAGCGAAGGACGCATCACCTTCGAGCGACGCGACGCGCTCGCCCTCATCGGTATCGACCGACCGAAAAAGCTCAACGGCTTCACACCCGCGATGTATCGCGCACTGTCCGATGCGTTCGGCGCGCTCGAGCGGGAGGCCGACGCGCGAGTCGGGGTGCTCTACGCGCACGGTGCCAATTTCACGGCCGGCCTGCAGTTGGATCTCTTCGCACCCATGATGCAGCGCGGGGAGCCGATGGTTCCGCCCGACGGCGTCGATCCCCTGGGCCTGCGCGAGCCGATGCGCACCAAGCCCGTGGTCTGCGCCGTACAGGGCATCTGCTTCACGCTCGGCATCGAACTGATGCTGGCGCAGGACATCGTCGTCGCGGCCGACGACTGCCGCTTTGCGCAGATCGAGGTCAAGCGCGGCGTGATACCCACGGGCGGTGCGACGATGCGCTTCGTCGAGCGTGCGGGCTGGGGAAACGCGCAGCGCTATTTGCTCACCGGCGACGCGTTCGGCGCGAACGAGGCTTTCCGTCTCGGCTTCGTGCAGGAGGTGGCCCCCGCCGGGCAGCAGCTCGAGCGCGCGCTCCAGATCGCCCACACGATCGCCGCGCAGGCGCCGCTCGCGGTGCGCGCCTCACTCGCCTCGTCGCGACGCTATGCCGAGCGCGGCCCGCTGGGCATGAAAGACGACATGGAAGCGGTGCAGCGCAGGCTCGCGCTGACCGAGGATGCCGCCGAAGGCGTACGTTCCTTCGTCGAGCGACGCACAGCGCGCTTTTCCGGCAAATGAGCGCCCACGCCGATATTCAGACCCCGTTCGCCGAGGCGCGTGCCGTCGTGCGGCCCGAGTGGATCGACTACAACGGTCACATGAACGTCGGCTATTTCAGCGTCGTTTTCGACATCGCGGCCGACGCGTTTCTCGAGTTTCTCGGCTTCACCCAGGACTTCCGCAGGCAGTACGGCTCGACCACCTTCGCGCTCGAGCAGCACCTCAACTTCCTGCGCGAGGTGAATCAGGGCGACACGCTGCGCTTCGAGGCGCGCCTGCTCGACTACGGAGAGAAGCGTTTCCATTTCTACCAGGAGATGTTCTGCGTCGGCGACGACCGCCCTGCGGCCTCCTGCGAAGGGCTGAGTGCGCACGTCAGCACCAAGACCCGCAAGACGGCGGCGATGCCGGAGGTACTGCTCGAGCGGCTCGCGGCGATCAAGCAGGCCCACGCCGTGCTCGCGCGTCCCTGGCAGGTCGGACACGTGATTTCGGTGCGTCCGCCGGCGCGACGCTAGGCGTTCGGCAGCACGCTCAGACCTGCAAGGCGTCTGACCGCGTGCGCTTGACGCCCGCGGCGTGCATCTCCTTCCACGCCGCGTCGAGCGAACCGTTCAGGTCGATCGCACGGCAGGCATCCTCGATCACGGTTGCCTCGAACCCCGCGGCGCGTGCGTCGAGCGCCGACCACAGGACGCAGAAGTCGGTCGCCAGCCCGACGAACCACAGCCGGCGGATGCCGACTTCGCGCAGCCAGCCCGCGAGGCCGGTCGAGGTCCTGCGGTCGGCCTCCACGAACACCGAGTAGCTGTCGACGTCCGGCCGATAGCCCTTGCGCACGATCAGCTGCACCCCCGTGAGCGAAAGGTCGCGGTGAAACGCCGCGCCCTCGGTCCCTTGCACGCAGTGATCGGGCCACAACACCTGCTCACCGTAGGAAAGCCGCGTCGTCTCAAAGGGCTTTTTGCCCGCGTGCGAGGACGCGAATGACGCATGCCGGGCCGGGTGCCAATCCTGAGCCGCCACCACCCATTGAAAGCGCGCCGCAAGGCGGTTCACGATCGCAACGATCGCGTCTCCCTGCGGTACGGCAAGCGCGCCGCCGGGCATGAAATCGTTCTGGATGTCCACCATGACCAGGCAGGCATCGCTCATGAGCGTCTCCCTGTTTCGCCGCCGCGATCGATTCTAGCCCGCGGGCTTGCCTGCCCGCGGGCCGATTGATAGTCTGCGCCCTCCCCTGTTCTGGAGTTTCCGCATGCACCGCATCCTCATCGCCGTGCTTGCGCTGGCTTTGCCCGCGCTGGCGACCGCGCAAGACACCGCGCTCGACAAGATCCGCAGCAGCAAGACCGTCACCATGGCCTACCGCACGAACGCCCTGCCGTTCTCGTTCAAGGACGCGAACGGGCAGCCTGCAGGCTATACCGTCGAGCTGTGCAAGCGCGTCGCGGCGAGCATGGAATCTCAGCTCAAGCTGCCGGGACTCAAGATCCGCTGGGTCGAGGCGACGAGCCAGGACCGCTTCGACCTGGTCGAGAAACGCGAGGTCGACATGGAGTGCGGCGCGACCACGGCCACGCTCAAGCGCATGGAACGAGTGGATTTCTCGAGCTACGTCTTCGTCGACAGTACGGGGCTGCTGGTGAGCGTCGCCTCCGGCATACGGACGTTCCCCGACGTCGCCGGCAAGCGGATCGCCGTGATCGCGGGCTCGACCAACGAAGAGGCCGTCAAGTCGGCGCTCAAGCGCGCGCTTCTCAAGGCGGAGGTGGTGTCGGTGAAGAGCCGTGAAGCGGCGGTCGCGGCGCTCGAGGGCGGGAAAGTCGACGCCTTCGCGAGCGACAAGATCCTGCTCGAAGGCATCGCCAACAAGATCAAGGACACCCGCAAGTACGGTCTGCTGCCCGATGACCTGTCGATCGAGCCCTACGCGATCATGCTGCCGCGCGGCGATTCGGCGCTGCGCCTCGAGGTCAATCGCGCGCTGTCGCGCGTGTTCGGCTCGCGCGCGATCCAGGACATCTTCGAGCGCACCTTCGGTCACGACATCGAGCCGGCGCCGCTGCTGCTCGCGCTCTACACGATCGGCCAGATCCCGGAGTAGCGCACTCAGGCGCCGCGTTAACCGGCGCTGCCGCTGGCAACCATCGAGGCCGCGCGCGGGCTTTCCGCCGCGCGCGTCTCGGCGTCGCTGATCAGGGCGAACACGTCCACGGCCTGCGACTTGCCCTTGAGCTGCAGCGATCCGACCGGCTCGAGGTGGAACCCAGGATCGAGCTGCTCGACGGTCGAGGCGGCCACCATGATCTGGCAGTACGGATCGACCAGGTGCTCGGGGATTTCCTTGCCGTAGCTCTCGAGCCGCGCGGCGGTGTTCACCACGTCGCCGATGGTCGTGTATTTCATGCGCTGCGCGCTGCCGAGGCAACCCGCCACCACCGACCCCGTGGCGATGCCCGCGCGCACTTTGACGCGCGGCGCGTTTTCGGCGGACCAGGCCGCATTCAGCTTTTCCATCGCCGCACGCATGTCCATCGCGCAGCGCACGGCATTCATCGCGTCCCGGCGGATCTCCTCGGGCGTCTTGCGCGGCAGCGGCACGCCGAAATTCGACTTGATGGCATCACCGTAATAGTCGTCGACGACGCCACCGTGCTTGATGACCAGGCCCGCCATGGTCTCCATGTACTCGTTCAGCCAGTTCATCAGCTCCTCGGCGCTCAGGCGCTCCGCGACCGGCGTGAAACCCGCCAGGTCGGAAAACAGCACCGTCACGGTCATCGTCTGAGGCTGCAGCCGACCGCCCTTGATGAACATTTCGCGCTGCCGCCACATCTCGTCGGCAACCTCGGGTGAAACACTCTTGGAGAAGATATCCATGAGGAACTTCTTCTCCTGCCGCTCGTGGCCGGACAGGAAAGCGGTCACCAGTCCCGCCGACGCCACCCCCGCGATCGCCACCGGCGCGACCGGCAGCCACCAGTGGCCGAGAAACGCGAGCAGGGTCCCGCCCGCGAGGAGGATCAACCCGCCTGCCGTGAACAGCGTGAAGCGCACGGTGGAGCGCGCGGCCCGCCCCAACAGGGCACCGAGGACTCCCCACAGCAGAATCCACAGATTTTCGAAACGGTCGCTGAGGAACCGTATCGGCGCGTCTCCGTTCAGGGCCGCGCGAATCAGCTGGCTGACCTCGTGGCCGTGCACCGCGATCCCGGCGGTCGTCTGGCCACGACGGGTGAAACGATCGAAGGGCGTCAGGAACGCATCCTTCACGCTCTCGGCGTTGACCCCGACGATGACGACGTTGCCCTCAATGAGTTTCGGATCGACCCGGCCTTCCAGCACGTCGCTGATCGAGTAGGTCTTGAACCGCTCCGCCCCGCCCCGGTAATCCAGCAGGTATTGATAGCCCTGGGCATCCGCGTGGACATAGGCGCCGTCATTGGCCTCAAACGGCCGCAGCGTCACCGACCCGAGGCGCATGTGTGCCGGATCGTCGCTGCCCGGCTGCGGCGTGATGCCGGCCTCGGCCAGATAGGCGAGCGCCAGGCGTAACGCAAGCGAGACCGAGAAATTCTTGCCGTCGTCGAGAAACAGCAGGCCGCGGCGCACCACGCCGTCTTCGTCAACGGTGACGTCGGCGAAACCGATCTGCTCCGTTCCGCGCAGGACCGGGGGCCCCGCGACGCGTTTGCTGCTGTCCTTGCCGAACTTCTCGATGAAGACGACGCGCTTGTCGCTCTTCAGCAGGCGATGCAAGTCGTCGGTGCCCGGCGGTACCGGGATGTCGCGATACAGATCGACGCCCACACTGCGCGGCTCATGGGCGAGCAGTTTCTTCAACACCGCGAACATGTTGCGATCCGACAGCGGCCACTCCGCAAGCTTCTGGATGTCCGCCTCGAACGCTTGCACCAGAACCACGCGTGGTTCCAGTACGCTCTGGCGCTCCTTCACCCGCAGGTAGGCGTCGTAGCTCGCCAGCTCGACGAACTGCAGCATGCCCGCGCTGCGCAGGCCGATGACGAGCAGGCTCGCCGCGATACCCAGCGCGACGCTGATCAGCGTCGGGTTACGCAGCTTTTCGAGCCACGACGAGATCGCGGGATGCATGCAGCCATTGTGAAGCGGGAACTGCCCAGGGGCAACGGCCGGGCCATCCCACGGGACCAGCGAATCAACCGCGGTTTGCGCGCCCCGGGCGCGGCTCACGGCCTCCGAGTTGCCGTACACTGCGCGGCGACCCATGGCCTACGACCTCGTCATCAAGAACGGCTTGCTGATCGACGGCACCGGCGCGCCAGCGCGCTCCGGCGACCTTGCCATCGCCGAGGGTCGTATCGCCGCGATCGGCACTGTCAAGGACGGCGCCGCGCGCGTCATCGATGCCTCCGATCTCGCGGTCGCGCCCGGCTTCATCGATCCGCACACCCATTACGATGCGCAGATCTGCTGGGACAGCGCGCTGACGCCGTCTTCCTGGCACGGCGTGACCTCGGTGGTGATGGGCAACTGCGGCGTTGGCATCGCGCCCTGCCGGCCGGCGGCGCGCGAAATCGCCATGCGCGATCTGGTCAACGTGGAAGCGATCCCCTTCGAGGTGCTCGAGCAGGGCATCCGCTGGGACTGGGAGAGCTTTCCGCAGTACCTGGACGCCGCCGCGGGCTACAAGCTCGCGCTCAACGTCGCCTTCCTCGCGCCGCTGACGCCGTTTCGCCACTACGTCATGGGCGAAGCCTCGATGGCGCGTGCCGCATCGCCGGAGGAGACGGCGGCCATCGCCGCACTGCTCGGCGAGGCGATGGACGCCGGCGCCTACGGTTTTTCCAGCACGCTGCTCAACCAGCACATGGGCTTCGCCGGCCGGCCGCTCGCCTGCCGCAACGCCAGCCGCGACGAGCTGAAGGCCTACTGCAACGTGCTGAAAGCGCGCGGCAAGGGAGCGATCGAGATCGCGATGACCAAGCAGATCGGCGTCATGGACGACCCGGAGCTCGAGCTGCTCGACTTCATGCTCGAGGAAAGCGCGCGGCCGATCACCTTCATCGCCATGTTCGACCGCGACGACATCTCCGAGGCCGTGCGCACCTCGCTCGCCAAGGCCGCGCCGATGATCGCGCGCGGCGCGCGGCCGCAGACCTCGCCGCTGCCGCTGACGCGCGAGGTCAACATGCGCAACCCGTTCTCCTTCGCCGGCTTTCCGTCGTGGAAGCGCGTGTTCGAGGACAAGTCGAAGGCGGCACAGGCCGCGGTGTACCGCGACCCGGCGTTCCGTGCGCAGTTCCGCGAGGAGCTCAAGCGCCCGGCGGGCTTCGGCAACTGGGGGCGCATCACCGTGCACGAAGTGAAGTCCTCTGCGCTCAAGCATCTCGAAGGACAGACCGTGGCCGAGATCGCCGCGGCACAGGGCAAGGACGGCGTCGACGCCTTTCTCGACCTCACGCTCGCCGACGACCTCGACAACGAGTTCACCATGGCCTCGTTCAACACACGGGTCGACCGGATGGCCGAGATCCTCAACAACCCGGCCATGCTGCTCGGCCTGGGCGACGGCGGCGCGCACCTCGACATGCTGTGCGACGCCGGCTATCCGACTTACGTGCTCGGCACCTGGGTGCGCGAGCGCAAGGTGCTCAGCCTCGAGCACGCCGTGCAGCGCATGACCGCCGACCCGGCGGATTTCTTCGGCATTCGTGATCGCGGCCGGCTCAAGGAAGGATTCGCCGCCGACCTCGCGATCTTCGATCCCGCAACGGTCGGCTCGGCGGGACGCCCGGAGCGGCGCTACGACCTGCCGGGCGGGGCGAAGCGCATGGTGATGCGCTCGCAGGGCATCGAGTACACCGTCGTCAACGGCGCGGTGACCTGGGAGAAGGGCGCGCTGACCGGTGCCGCTGCCGGCACGGTGCTGCGCGCCTGAGCGTGAAAGAATCCCCGCCCATTTCTTAATCTGAGGAGAACGTCATGCCCAAGGCTTACATGGTTGTCACCTATCGCTCGATCAGCAATCCCGAGGCGCTCGCCGCCTACGCCAAGATTGCCGGGCCCGCCATCCAGGCCGCGGGGGGCAAATTCCTTGTGCGTGGCGTCCCCGCCAAGACCTACGAAGTGGGGATGAAAGAGCGCACCGTGGTGGTCGAGTTCGACAGCATCGCGCAAGCGATCGCGGCATACGACGGGCCCGGCTACGCAAAGGCGCTCGACGCGCTGGGCAAGGACTCGGCGGTTCGCGACATGCGCATCGTCGAGGGCGTGTAATGAGCGGGCGCTAGGCCCGCAAGCGCCGCTACATCGATCGCCGGTACTGCCCGCCCACTTCGAACAGCGCGTGGGTGATCTGGCCGAGCGAGCAGCAGCGCACCGCGTCCATCAGCACCGCGAACACGTTCTCGTCGGCGATCACTGCCTGCTGCAGCCGATCGAGCACCGCCGGCGCGTCCTGGGCGTGCTGCTTGTGGAAGGCGCGCAGGCGCTTCAGCTGTGAGCGCTTCTCCTCTTCGGTCGAGCGGATCAGCTCGAGCGCCTCGGGCACCGGATCGCCGTGCGGGTTGCGGAAGGTATTGACGCCGACGATCGGGTAGGAGCCGTCGTGCTTCTTGTGCTCGTAATAGAGCGACTCCTCCTGGATCTTGCCGCGCTGGTAACCGGTTTCCATCGCGCCGAGCACCCCGCCACGCGCCGAGATCGCCTCGAATTCCTTGAGCACCGCTTCCTCGACGAGATCGGTCAGCTCGTCGATGACGAACGAACCCTGGTTCGGGTTCTCGTTCTTCGCCAAACCCCACTCCTTGTTGATGATCAGCTGGATCGCCATCGCGCGGCGTACGGACTCCTCGGTCGGCGTGGTGATCGCCTCGTCGTAGGCGTTGGTATGCAGCGAGTTGGTGTTGTCATAGGTCGAAATCAGCGCCTGCAGCGTGGTGCGGATGTCGTTGAACGCGATCTCCTGGGCGTGTAGTGAGCGCCCGCTGGTCTGCGAGTGGAACTTGAGCTTCTGGCTGCGCTCGTTGGCGCCGTAGCGTTCGCGCATCGCCACCGCCCAGATGCGCCGCGCGACACGCCCGAGCACGGTGTACTCGGGATCCATGCCGTAGCTGAAGAAGAACGACAGGTTGGGCGCGAAGTCATCGATGTGCATGCCACGCGCGAGATACGCCTCGACGAAGGTGAAGCCGTTGGAGAGCGTGAAAGCAAGCTGCGAGATCGGGTTCGCGCCCGCTTCGGCGATGTGGTACCCGGAAATCGACACCGAGTAGAAGTTTTTCACGCCGTGGTGGATGAACCAGTCCTGAATGTCGCCCATCACCTTGAGCGAGAACTCGGTCGAGAAGATGCAGGTGTTCTGGCCCTGGTCTTCCTTCAGGATGTCGGCCTGCACCGTGCCGCGCACGCTGGCCAGCGTCCATTCGCGAATCTTCTCCGCCTCGTCCTCGGTCGGCTCGCGACCGTTGTCCTGCACGAACTTCTCCACCTGCTGGTCGATCGCGGTGTTGAAGAACATCGCCAGCAGGGTCGGCGCCGGCCCGTTGATCGTCATCGAAACCGAGGTGTTCGGCGCGCAGAGGTCAAAGCCCGAGTACAGCACTTTCATGTCCTCGAGGGTCGCGATCGACACGCCCGAGTTCCCGACCTTGCCGTAGATGTCCGGCCGCTCGTCCGGATCGAAGCCGTAGAGCGTGACCGAGTCGAACGCGGTCGACAGCCGCTTGGCCGGCATGTCCTTCGACAGCAGATGAAAGCGCTTGTTGGTGCGGAAGGCGTCGCCCTCGCCCGCGAACATGCGTGTCGGATCCTCGTTCTCGCGCTTGAAGGCGAACACGCCCGCGGTGTACGGGAACGACCCCGGCAGGTTCTCGCGCAACTGCCATTTCAGGATCTCGCCGGGATCCTCGAACTTCGGCAGTGCGACCTTCGGCACCTTGGTCCCCGAGAGCGAGGTGGTGCGCAGGCCGGTGCGGATCTCGCGGCCGCGAATCTTCACCACGTACTCGTCGCCGGCGTAGGCCTTGACGGTCGCAGGCCACTGCTCGAGCAGCTTCTTCGAGCGTGCATCGAGCGTGTCGTTTTTTTCCTCGATCAGCGCGGTCAGCGCGTGCGCATCCGCCCCCGCCTTCATGAGCAGCGTCTTTGCGGTGATCAGGCTCGCGCGCTCGCGCGCGTGCTGGGCCTGCGTGTGCGCGTGCGCGTGGTAGCCGCGCAGGCACTCGGCGATCTCGGCGAGATACCGGCTGCGCTTCGGCGGCACCACCGCGTCGACCCGCGACGAGACGTGCGCGTCGACCTTCGGCAGCCTGCCGGGTTTCAGCTTGAGACCCTTCTCGCCCAGCCGCGCCACGATCGCCTGATAGAGCGCGGTCACGCCGTCGTCCGAGAACCGGCTCGCGACCGTGCCGAACACCGGCATCTCGTCGGGGGCAGCGCGGAACGCCTCGCGATTGCGCTGCACCTGCTTGCGCACGTCGCGCAGCGCGTCCTCGGCGCCCTTGCGGTCGAACTTGTTGATCGCGACGAAGTCTGCGTAATCGAGCATGTCGATCTTCTCGAGCTGGCTCGCCGCACCGAATTCGGGCGTCATCACGTAAAGCGACACGTCCACGTGCGGCACGATCGCGGCATCGCCCTGGCCGATGCCCGAGGTTTCTACGATCACCAGGTCGAAACCCGCCGCCCGGCAGGCCGCAACCGCGTCGGGCACCGCCTGCGAGATTTCAGCCCCTGAGCCGCGCGTCGCCAGCGAGCGCATGAACACCGCGTCGCCGTGGATCGCGTTCATGCGGATGCGGTCGCCGAGCAAAGCGCCGCCGGTCTTGCGGCGCGAGGGGTCGACCGCAACGATTGCAATCTTCAGTCGATCATCCTGGTCGAGCCGGAAGCGGCGCACGATCTCGTCGGTGAGCGAGCTCTTGCCGGCGCCGCCCGTGCCCGTAATGCCGAGCACCGGCGCGCGGCGCCTGGCCGCCGCGTCCTGCAGGCGTTGCTTCAGCGCCGCGTTGGCCGCGCCCAGCTCGAGCGCCGTGATGAGCTGCGCCAGCGCCCTGCGGTCGCCTTTGCCGACGCGCTCGAGATCGGCCGGCGAATGCGTCGTCGGGTCGAAATCGCAGCGCGCGAGCATGTCGTTGATCATGCCCTGGAGGCCCATTTTCTGGCCGTCCTCGGGCGAATAGATGCGCGCCACCCCGTAGGCGTGCAGCGCCTTGATCTCGGCCGGCACGATCACGCCGCCGCCGCCGCCGAACACCTGGATGTGCGCCCCGCCCCGTTCGCGCAGCAGGTCGATCATGTACTTGAAGTACTCGAGATGGCCGCCCTGGTAGGACGACACCGCGATGCCCTGCACGTCCTCCTGCAGCGCGGCGGTGACGACGTCCTCGACCGAGCGGTTGTGGCCGAGGTGAATCACCTCGGCGCCGGAGGCCTGCACGATGCGGCGCATGATATTGATCGAGGCGTCGTGGCCGTCGAACAGGCTCGCCGCGGTGACGAAGCGAATCTTGTGCTTCGCCTTGTAGATCAGGTTCTGGCTGTCGGACAGATCGGTCATCGGGGGCCTCGTTCCGCGGACCGGGGAAGGGAGAGCAGGCTACTTTACGTTTACGTAAACGTCAACCTGCCCGGCGCCTGCCTGCGCCGCGTCGTCCGGCAGTTTACCGATCGTGCGCGGCCGCAGGGACGGCCGCCGCCACGGCGAGAAAGCCGCCCCAGGGCGCGCACACCGAAAGCAGGCCTTCGAGCGTCCGCGCCACCGTGCCGCCCGAGGCGAGGAGTACCGCGCTGCGCATCTCGATCCCGCGCGCCCCGGCTGCGCGCAGCAGCGCCCGCGCCTCGGCGGCGCGATGCCAGCGCGCGCCGCGATAGGCGCCTTTGCCGCCGCCGCGCCCCTTCTGCAGGTACAACACGCTGCGCCGGTTGAGCAGGCCCAGCGCCACGCGGCCGCGCGCCACCCGCATCATTTCGGCGAGCGCCCGCGCCTCCTCGCGCACGAAGCACAAGGCGGTCACAGACACGCAGCAATCAAAAGCCCGCGAGACGAACGGCAGCGCAGCCGCGTCCGCCACGAGGTAGTCTTCCACCGCCGCCCGGTGCGCACGCGCGTACGCGATCATCGCCGCGTCGAAATCGATGCCGGTCACGCGGTAGCCGTCGCGGACGAGGCGACGCGTGAACCAGCCGCTGCCGCAGCCGACATCGAGCATGCGTGCGTTCGGCGATGGGCGCAGCAGCTCGATGAGCAGGCGGTACTCGGTCTCGCCGATCCAGCGCCCGCGCGGCGTGTTGTACCAGGCGTCGTATTGCTCGGGCGTCATATCGAACGCCCTAGTGTGGGACGCGCACACCGCCAGCGCAATGACGCAGACTTTGACGTCGCCTGACCCCGAGCCTACAGTTGCCCAGGATGAGCACGCCGATCGAAACGCCTGATGCCGGCGCGGTGCAGTTCTTCGACCGGCAGTTCGAACGGCAGGTCGGCGCCGCCGATTACGCGCTCAATCCCTTCGAGCAGGCCGTGCTGCCATTCCTGCACGGCGACGTACTCGACCTCGGCTGCGGACTCGGCAACCTCGCACTCGCCGCCGCCGCACGCGGCTGCCGGGTGACGGCGCTCGATGCCAGCCCGCTGGCAATTACCGATTTGGTCGGCCGTGCGCGGGCGCAGGGGCTGGAGAACGTCCAGGCGCACACGGCCGAGCTGCGTCACTATGTCCCGGCGCGAATGTACGACTCCGTCGTCGCGATCGGCCTGCTGATGTTCTTCGCCTGCGACGATGCGCGCGGACTGCTTGCGCGCCTGCGTGAGGCGGTAAAACCCGGCGGCCGCATCGCGCTCAACGTGCTGGTCGAGGGCACGACCTGGCTCGAGCCCTTCGGCAGCCAACCCTACTGTCTGTTCGCGCCCGATGCCTTGTCAGGCGAAGTCGCGGGATGGAAGGTCCTTGTTTCGCGCCACGACGACTTTCCGGCGCCGAACGCCACGCTCAAGCGCTTTCACACCCTCGTCGCCCAACGTCCGGTCGCGCCTAGCTCTCGGACAAGCTCTCGATAATCGCGCAGCCGCGCGCTGCGCCCGTGTCGCAGCGTGCGATCAGCTCCTCGAGCACCGACTTCAGCCGAACCAGATCGCGCAGCCGCGCGTCGACGACGGTGAGCTTTTTCGCCGCCAGCGCGCGCGCCGGGCCGCAGGCCGAGAAGCGCTCGAGCCGCAGCAGCGCGGCGATCTCGTCGAGCGTGAAACCGAGAGCCTGCGCGCGCCTGATGAAGCCGATGCGGGCCAGCGCATCCTCGCCGTAGCGCCGCACGCGACCCGTGGGACGTGCCGGCACGCCAAGCAGTTTTCGGCGCTGGTAATAGCGCACGGTTTCCACGTTCACGCCGGCGTCCCTCGCCAGCGCACCGATCGTCATGGAACGGGCAGCCGTCATCTGCTTGACTCCGTACCTGAGTACGGGCTGAGAATGCGCCTTTCTCCCCTTTGAGCGCAAGCGCCCGCATGAAGCCACCCGCAGCGGAAAACGCCTCGATCGCCGCCGGCGCGCTCGCCGCACTCGGCGCCTCGACCTGCTGCGTGCTGCCGCTCGCCCTGGTCACGGTCGGCCTCGGCGGTGCCTGGATCGCGCAGTTGCGTGCGATGGAGCAGTTTTTCCCGCTGTTCGTCGGCATTGCGATTGCCGCGTTCGCCTACGCCTTCTACCGCCTGTACCTGCGCCCGGCGGCGTGCGCGCCGGGCGAGGCCTGCGCCGATCCGACCACGCGCCGACGCCAGCGCATCGCGTTCTGGATCACGCTCATCGGGGCGAAAGCGCTGATCGCATCGCCCTATGTCTATGCCGCCTTGGCGAACTAGCCTGCTCCCTGCAGTCGGCGCCCTGCTGCTCGCGTTCGCCCAGCCGGGGACCGCGGGCGAGCCCAAGCAGGTGACGCTCGACGTGCCGAGCATGAACTGTTCGCTCTGCCCGATCACCGTACGCAAAGCACTCGAACGCGTGCCCGGGGTGATCGCCGCGCGTGCGACGTACGAGCCCAAGCGCGCCGAGGTGACTTACGATCCGGACAAGGTGACGCCTGAGGCACTGGCGAAGGCCGTTGACAACGCGGGCTACCCGGCGACCGTGAGGAAACCGTGAGCACGGCCGTGGTGCTTGAGAGCCTGCTCACCTGCCCGACGTGCGGCCACCAGGCACGCGAGCGCATGCCGACCGACGCCTGCCTGTTTTTCTACGACTGCCCCGGATGTGGCGCACGCCTGAAGCCCGAGCCCGGCGATTGCTGCGTGTTCTGCAGCTACGGCGACGTGCCCTGCCCGCCGGTGCAGCGCGACGCCCCCGGCTGCTGCTAGCGCACGGCGCCTGGCGCGGGCGCGCGCCATGGCATAGCCTTCGCGTCATCCGATGACGCATTCGCACCACCACGCAGGCCACCCCCACGGCACGACGCACGACGTCGGGCGCGTGTTCGCGCTGGGCGTTGCGCTGAACGTCGGATTCGTCGTCGTCGAGACGGCCGCGGGGTTGTGGGCGAACTCGCTTGCGCTGCTCGCCGACGCCGGTCACAACCTGAGCGACGTGCTTGCGCTGCTGCTCGCCTGGGGCGCGACCACCCTGTCGGCGCGCCAGCCGAGCGCGCGCTTCACCTTCGGCCTGCGCAGCACCTCGGTGCTCGCCGCCCTCGCCAACGCGCTGCTCCTGCTCGCGGTGTGCGGCGCGATCGCATGGGAAGCAGTCGGTCGTCTGCAGCTGTCGGTCGCCGTACCCGGCCTGCCCGTCATCGGCGTCGCGGCCTGCGGCGTCGTGGTCAACGCCGCAACCGCGCTGCTGTTCCTGCGCCGGCAGAAAGTCGACCTGAACGCGCGCGGCGCCTATCTGCACATGGCCGCCGACGCACTCGTCTCGCTCGGCGTCGTCGCCGCCGGCATCGGCATGCTGCTCACCGGCTGGAGCTGGCTCGACCCGGTGGTGAGCCTGGCGGTAGTCGGCGTGATCTTCGCCAGCACCTGGGGGCTGGCACGCGATTCGCTCGACCTCGCGTTGCACGCGGTGCCTTCCGGCATCGACCCGGCCGCGGTGCGCGCGTTTCTCGCCGCACGGCCGGGCGTCGCCGACGTGCACGACCTGCACATCTGGGGCATGAGCACGACCGAGAACGCGCTTTCCGCGCACCTCGTGATCCCCGACGGCCACCCGGGCGACCACTTTCTCGCCGAGACGGCGCGCGAGCTCGAGCAACGCTTTCGCATCGGGCATGCGACGCTGCAGATCGAGCACGGCGACCCCGAGCATCCCTGCGGGCTCGAGCCCGATCACGTCGTCTGAGCGCGGGTGTTTCGCGTCAGCGCGACTGGCGCAGCATCTCGGCGCGCGCCTCGATCACCTGCTTCGGCCAGCGCGACTGGATATAGGCCAGCACTGCGCGGATCTGCGCGTCGCTCAACACGCCGGCGAACGCTGGCATGTCGCTCGCGTACCCCGCTGGCGCATAGGGTGGAACCAGGCCGTGCTTGGTGATGCCGAAGAGCAATTTGTCCGGGTGGTGCCAGGTATGGCCGCTCGCATCGTGTGGCGGCGCCGGCAGGCGGCCGTTCGGCAGGCGCCGCCGCCAGTCCGGCTGACCCTCGAGATTCGCGCCGTGGCAGGCTGCGCAGTGCTGCGTATAGAGTGCAGCGCCGGCCACAACCTGCTTCTGATCGGTTGCGTCGATGCGCTGCGCATCCTCACCGCAGGCCGCGACCAACAGCACGCAGCCGACCAGCGACCATCGCCCAGGCATCACGCGACGCGGATCACCGCCATCATCCCCGTGGCCTGGTGTTCGAGGACATGGCAGTGGAACATCCAGCCGCCGGGATTGTCGGCTACGAACGCGATCTCGGCGCGCTCGCGCGGCGCGAGCAGCACCGTGTCGCGCCATTCGCGATGGCGTGTGGCCTTCCCGTCGCGGCTCAGCACACGGAAGACGTGGCCGTGCAGGTGGATCGGATGCGGCCAGAGCGTGTCGTTGACCAGCTCGAGCACCACCGAGCGGCCGCGCCCGATCTCGAGGATCGGCTCTGCGTCGTGCGCGGTGATCGGCTCGCCATTCACCGTCCAGGCCACGCCTCGCGCCGAGGCAAAGCGCGGCATGCGGCCCATCATGCCGCCGCCGAACACGATCTGATGACGCTCGGCATCCGCAAGCACCGGATCGGCAAGCGGGTTCGGCGCGAGCTTGGGCAGCGCCTCGCCCGCGCGGCCGCGGCGCGGCGCATCCGCGTAGCGAAGATCGAGCAGGCGGTAGGCCATGCGCGCGTAGAAATCGTCGACCACCGGGTAGCGCTTGCCCGGCTCGCCCGTCATGTCGAGGATCAGGTCGGCGCGCATCGCCGGGCCGAGCACCACGCGATCGCCCTCCGGGCGATGCGGCTCGACCGGGTGGCCATCGTAGGCGATGACCATCGGCGCGTGGCCGCGGAAATCGAGCGCGTAGATGCGCGCGTTCGACGCGTTGACCAGCCGCAGCCTCAGGCGCTCGCCGGGCACGACGTCGAATGTCTCGCGCACTTCGCCATTCACCGTCACGGTGTTGCCGATCCGGCCGGCGTGGCTCGCGTCCATGAAATTGCCGAAGTTCGCGACGATGCGCGCCTCGCGGTCGAGCCGCCAGTCCGACAGCACCCAGACCCGGTCGCGATCGACACGCGGCGGATCGGCTTCGTCGACGATCAGCGCGCCCGACAGCCCGCGCCCGACCTGCTCGGGGCTGCCGAGGTGCGGGTGGTACCAGTAGGTGCCAGCGTCCGGCAGGTCGAATTCGTAGACGAAGCGCGCCCCCCGCTCGATCGGCGGCTGCGTCAGCTGCGGCACGCCATCCATCGCGTTCGGCAGCCGGATACCGTGAAAGTGGACCGTAGTCGGATCCGGCAACGCGTTCTCGAATTCGACGCGCAGGCGCTCGCCCTGCCGATAGCGCAGGACGGGGCCGGGAATCGAGCCGTCGTAGCTCCAGACGTCGGTCGAGGGATACGCGGCGCCGACGATCGCACGTTGCGCGGCATGCGCGCGCAGCACGCGCGGTGCTGCAAACGCCGACCCGCCCACGGGCGCAAACGCCGCCGCACCGAGGCCGAGTGCCGTGCGCAGGAAATCGCGTCGGCTACGCCCGCGCGCCGACGTCATTGCGCGGATCGTGATCGCGTTAACCGCCCCCAAGCGATCGCCAGCGCGATCGCCACCGCGCCGGCGATGCAGACCCACCCCGCCGGCCGTGCCAAGAGCAACACGCCTACCCCAAACAGCGCTGCGAACCCGCTCGCGGATGCGCCCCGGCCCGCGTCGGCGAGCTGCGAGAGCCGCAGCGGAAATGCCGCGACGACGCAGGCCGCATTCGCGAGAATTCCAACGAGGGCCACAACGATCAGCACCCATCCGGGGACCGCCACCGGCGCAATCAACGCGACCGCGATCGCCACACTGGCGAGCGTTGCGATCGCCAGCGAGGCCCATCGCAAAGTGCGCGCCTCGCCTCCTTTCGCGAATCGCTCGCCATCCGCGAGCGCGCCAAGGCTCGCCACACCCAATGCGGGGCAGGCGAAGGCAAGCGCAAACCCGGCGCCGAGCGCGCCTGCCGTCAGCTGCAGCGCCGCGGGATAGCGCGAGACCGGTATCGGCTGCAGTTCCTCGGAGACCATGCCGTCTTCCGCTCGCCCTCGGGCTCGACGCAGCGCCCGCCTAATGCTGCTCGAACACCCGCGCGCCGCCCTGATCGTCGATCAGCAGCGTCGCGTAGGGCTGCTTGGGCGCGCTCTCCATGCCCGGCGAACCGCCCGGCATGCCGGGCACCGCGAGGCCGCGACCCTTGGGCCGCTCGGCGAGCAGCCGCTTGATGTCGCTCGCCGGCACGTGTCCCTCGAGCGTGTAGCCCTCGGCGATCGCCGTGTGGCACGACGCGTACTGCGGCCGCACACCCAGGTTCTGCTTGATGCGATCGAGGTCGGTGACGTCGTGCGACTCGACGCGGAAGCCGTTCGACTCGAGGTGCTTGACCCAGTCCTTGCAGCAGCCGCAGGTCGCGGTCTTGTAGACCGTGACCGCGGGGATGCGCTGCGCGAATGCAGTTGCCGCCGCGCTCCAAGCGAGCGCGGCAAGCAACAGCAGGCCCAAACTACGGATCACGTTCATCGTCCTCCTCCCGGTCCCCGCGGACCACCTCGCATGTGTTCGCCCAGTGCCTCGCGCTGCTCAGGCGTGAGGACTTCGTTCATCCGCTTGCGCGTCTCGAGCATCGAATCGAACATCTGCTTGTGCGCCGCGGCCATCGCATCGTAGGCCTTGCGCGCCTCTGCGTCATCCAGCTTACCCTGGCTCTCGAGTTCGGACAGCGTGTAGCGCGCCTCATGCATCGTTCCCATGAGGGCCCAGTGCGTTTGCCGCAGACCACTCTGCATCTCGGCAATCGTTGCGCGCTGCGCATCGCTCAGGTCGAGCGCCGCGTAGCCGCCCATCATACCGGGGCCCATGCCATAGCCGCCCATCATGCCCGGGCCCATGCCATAGCCGCCCATCATGCCCGGGCCCATGCCATAGCCACCCATCATCCCCGGGCCCATCATCCCGCCGCCATATCCGGGCCCCATCTGGCCATACCCCTGCCCCATCATTCCGGGCCCCATCGGTCCATAGCCCCGGCCATAGCCCCGGCCATAGCCCGGGCCATAGCCTTGGCCGTAACCCGGTCCCATCATGCCCGGACCCATGCCGGTCCCCGGTGCCGCAGGGCCGCTCTGAGCGAGCGCGGCCGGTGCCGCCAAACCCGTGGCGATCAACGTCGCGACAAGCAGCATTCGTTTCATGGTCTTTTCCTTTCGCTTTGCGCAGTTGGATTGAACGTGTCAAATGGACGACCAACGCCATTCGACACGGGTAGCAGACGGTTTTCGTCGCGCGCCGTTCAGCAATCGCAGTTTGCTCTCCGCGTTCGGCCAACCGCCAGGTAACTCGTTCCAAGGTGGAAACGCTGAACGATGCGGAATTCTTCCAGTCGCTCGCCAAGCATTGCCCAGGGCGCCCGTAGACCGCGGTACGTGGTCAGGTAGCATCGGCCGCGCCACAGTTTCCAGAGATTGATCGGAGTGCCCCACCACCATGGCAGCAGGCACAATCCCAGTACCGCGATGCGCGCGCCCGGTCGCGCATGCGCCAGAAGATTGTCTAGCGCGCGTGGCGACTGCAGGACATCGTGCGTGTAGCAGAGCAGCAGCGCGTCGGCCGGTGTCGCGGGATGTGCGTTCTCGACGGGAGCGACCAGAAGCTCGACGTTGCCTCGCAACTCCGCGGCCGCGAGGCGCGCTGCAGCCTGTTGCGCCATTTCGGGCGACTGCTCGATGCCGATGACCCTTCCGCGCTCTCCTACCCGCCGCAGGAGCTCGGCAAGGACGGCGCCAGTGCCGCAGCCCACGTCGATCACCGTGTTGCCGGGCCGCAAATCGAGCGCGTCGACCGCAGCGAGGCGCAGGCCTTCGATGAGTCGGCACGATTTGTCATACTTGCGCGCCAACGCCCGGTAGCGCTCGAGCGAGACGCCGCGGTCGGGCGCCTTGCGCAGATTGCCGATCAGCCGGTCCATCGGTCGTCTTTCGTCAGTGACGCACCATGGCTAGGTCGCGCAACGGAACTCTGCCTTACTGCAGATCGCCCCGGTACGGCTGCGCTGGAAGGCGGCGAATCCTGCTCGCCATCCCAAGCGCAGCCGCGCCTGACGGGCTGATCAGCCGGCGCGTTCACCGCGCGTCAACTGATCGCGCTGCTCCTGCGTGAGGAGCGCTTCGATGCGCTGCTGCGCATCGCGCACGGTTGCGAGCATCTGCTGGTGTACTGCAGACATTGCGTCATAGGCCTCGCGCGCGGCCACGTCATCCGCCTTGCCCTCGCTTTGCAGTTCGAGCAGCTTTTGACGCGACTCGCGCATGGCGCCCATGAGCGCCCAATGCGTCTGCCGCAGTCCATCCTGGATCTCGGCGATCTTGGCGCGTTGCTCATCGCTCAGATCCAGCGCGGCATAGGCGGCGCCATGCATCATGCCGCCCATCCCACCAGGCCCGTATCCGGGGCCCATCATGCCGGGACCCATCGGGCCAGAGCCGCGGCCCATCATTCCAGGTCCGTAGCCCTGCCCCATCATGCCGGGACCCATCGGGCCATAACCGCGGCCCATCATTGCGGGGCCATGGCCGCGTCTCATCATCCCGGCCCCCACGCCCGGTCCCCACTGCGGCGCAGGCCGCGCAAACGTGGCGGCGTCGCCCGCCCCGACTGTTTCGTCCGTACCGCTGGCCGCCCAGGCAGACGCGACGACGAGCGCCGCAGCGACGGCTGATGCAATCAAAGTGCGTTTCATGGTGTCACTCCGTTCGATTCGAGTTCGACTGCTGTTGCGTGATGCGGTGCTCGACGCGCGTAGGCGCGCGATCCGCGAATTCTTAACGCATGATGTGCCGGCCGCCGTTGCGGCGCGGCGCAGTCGATCGGCTCAGCGCAGAATGCGCGTCGAGCGGACGTAGAACGGCGGGCTGCCGGGAGGAATGACCGAGGCGGTCAAGGCGTGCAGCAGCGGCATCGCGGCCGGCAACGCCGCCCGCATGGACTGCAGCAGCACGGGCGCAGAGCCCTGCCCGGTGCGCCATGGCAAGACGTCCGCTGGCTTGACGAGCGCCGAGCCCCCGATGCTTTCGCAGCAGGGTTCGTCGTGCGGTGCCTGCGCCGGCGCCTCGTGCGTTGACGCATCGTGCGCGTTGTGCGCAAGCGCATGATGCGGAACGTCGCTCTTCCCCCAGTGCGACAGCCAGACGTCGCAGGCCGGGCGCAGCGACATCAGGGCAAGGGCAACGATCGCCAGCGCAGCCCACCACCTGCGTTGCCGCGCCGTGGGCGTGATCGAGATGACCCCTGTGGCACTCATTTCAGGCTCTTATCCTGCGCCTGCCGGCTGTTCGCATATTGACGCACGTCAATCGACGAAGCGCTCTCATAGTTCGACCTGCCCGCCGGGCAGGAGTTCGCAAGCCCCACCCGCCCAATTTGTCATTTCGCCGGCTCGATTTTGGTCACCGTCATCGCCCCGCCCTTGCTTTCCACCGCGAAGCGCACCTTGTCGCCTTCCCTGACCTGGTCGAGCATCGCCGGGTCCTTGACCTGGAACACCATCGTCATCGGCGGCATGTCGAGATGCTTGATCTCGCCGTGCTTGATGGTGAGCTTGCTGGCGTCCTTGTTGACTTTTCGAATCACGCCTTCGGTCATGTCGTCGGCCAGCGCCGGAAGCGCAGCGAACAGGATGGCCGCAAACGCGGCACGCAACATCATTCTGAGCATTGCAGGATCTCCTTACAGGTTGAAAAAGGATGTGGCTCTCGCGAGCCGGTTGAAGAGTTTCGGCATCGTCATTTTTGCCCGCCGTGCCCATTCGGCTTGCGCGCGCGCACCACGCGCTCGCCGGGCTTCGGCCCGCGCGCAGGCGAGCGGGCAGCCCGCGGCGCCGCGCCCTTGAGCGCGTACGCCACCGTGCCGGACGGATGCCGGTACCAGCCCGGATCCTTGTAGTCGTCGCGCGCCAGGCCTTCACGCACCTTGACCACGCTGAACATGCCGCCCATCTCGATGGCGCCGAACTGCCCGGCGCCGGTCATCATCGGCAGCGTGTTGTCCGGCAGCGGCATCTCCATCTCGCCCATGTCGGCCATGCCGCGCTCGCCCATCACCATGTAATCCGGCACGAGGTCGATCACCTTCTTCACTACGCCGCGCTGGTCGACCCCGATCATGGTGGGCACGTTGTGACCCATCGCGTTCATGGTGTGGTGCGACTTGTGGCAGTGGATCGCCCAGTCGCCCGGCTCGCTGGCGACGAACTCGAAGGCGCGCATCTGCCCGATCGCGACGTCGACCGTGACCTCCGGCCAGCGTGCGGCCTCGCGCACCCAGCCGCCGTCGGTGCAGGTGACCTCGAAGTCGTAGCCGTGCATGTGGATCGGGTGGTTGGTCATGGTGAGGTTGCCGAAGCGGATCCGCACCCGGTCGTCCTTGCGCACGACGAAGTGATCGATGCCGGGAAACACGCGCGAGTTCCAGCACCACAGGTTGAAGTCGAGCATGGTGTTGACCTTCGGCGTGAAGGCGCCCGGGTCGATGTCGAATGCGTTCAGCAGGAACACGAAATCGCGGTCGACGCGCATGAACTGCGGGTCTTTTGGATGCACCACGAAGAACCCCATCATGCCCATCGCCATCTGCACCATCTCGTCTGCGTGCGGGTGATACATGAAAGTGCCGGACTTCTTCATCTCGAACTCGTAGACGAAGGTCTGGCCGGGCTTGATGTGCGGCTGGGTGAGACCGCCAACGCCGTCCATGCCGCTCGGCAGCAGGATGCCGTGCCAGTGAATCGTGGTGTGCTCGGGCAGCTTGTTGGTGACGAAGATCCGCACCCTGTCGCCCTCGACGCACTCGATCGTCGGTCCCGGCGACTGGCCGTTGTAGCCCCAGAGGTGCGCGGTCATCCCGGGCGCGATCTGGCGGCGCACCGGCTCGGCGACGAGGTGGAACTCCTTCCAGCCGTTTTTCATGCGCCAGGGCAGCGTCCAGCCGTTCAGCGTCGCCACCGGCTGGTAGGGTCGGCCGTTCGACGGCTCGAGCGGCGGCGCCATGTCGGGTTTGTCCCTGAGTGGCGCCTCGGGCAACGAGGCGGCCTGGACGCGCGAGACGAGCGCGGCACCGAACAGGCCGGCGGCCGAAGCGCGGAAAAAGTTTCTGCGTGAATTCATCGTCCGCTCCCCGTTCAATGCTCGGCGCCGGATCCGGCACCGGCCATCGCCGCCGCGGATGCCCGCATCGCCATGCCGCCGGGTGAGCGCCCGGTGAGCGCCATCTGCAGGGTCCCGTCGGCAATCCAGAAATCGCGTAACGCCTCGATCGCGGCGTTGACGCTCGCGATCGTGGTGCGCGCGTCCGCCAGCAGCTCGAACACGCCGATCAGCATGCCGTTGTAGCGCAGCAGGTTTTCCTCCGAGATGCGCTTGCGCAGCGGCACGATCTCGTCGCGGAAAAGCTTCGCGCTGTCGTAGGCGCTGCGGTACGCGGTCCAGGCCTCGCGCACCTCGGAGCGCGCGTGGATCGCGATCTGCCGCGCGCGCTGCACGGACTGCATGTAGCGGTGCTGCGCGCCGGCCAGGCGCGCATCGCCGGTGTCGAAGACCGGCAGCTTGAGCTCGACCTCCCAGCCCTTTTTCACCGGCTCGGCCGACTCCGTCGTGTACTGGTAGCCGACCTCCAGCACGTTGACGAAGCGCGTGGCGTCGGTCAGGCCCAGCGTGGCGGCAAGGCTCTCCGCGTCGTGCTTTGCCGCGCGCACGTCGAGCCGCTCCCGCATCGCCGTCGCTTCGAGCTGGCCGAGCGCGCGCGGCGCCTTCGGCAGTGCGGGCAGACGCTCGGGCAGGCTGAACAGCGTCTGCGCGCCCCACAGGCCGAGTACGCGCGTCAGGTTCTCGCGCGCGGCGACTGCGGTCTGCCGCGCGCGCGCCAGCTGTGCCGTGGTTTCGGCGTAGAAGGCCTGCTCGCGCATGCGCTGCAGCTTCGAAAAGTTGCCGGCTCCGGCCATGCGCGCGGCGAGCTCTGCGCTCGCATCCGCCGAGCGCATCACCATCTCGAAGTAGCGTTCGCTTTCCTTCGCCGCGACCGCCTCGAACCAGCCGCGGCGCGCTTCCAGCGCGACACGCAGCGCCTCGGCGGCAGCAAGCAGCTTGGCCTGCTCGAAACGCTGCTCGGCGATCTCGACGCGCGAGGACATCGTGATGAGCGACATCAGGTTGAACAGGAAGAAGCGCTCGATCTCGAGACCGTCGCCGCGCACCAGGCGCGCATAGGCGAAGCTCGGATTGGCGAGCCGGCCGGCTTGCACCAGATCGGCCTCGGCGATGCCGAGCTCGGCGTAGGCCGCCTGCAGGCCGCGGTTGTTGAGCAGCGCGATGCGCACCGCCTGTTCCGGGCCGATCGGCGCGGCGAGCAGCGTGTTGACCTCCGCCGCAACGCTCGTTGCGGTCTTGTCGTCGCGCACCCAGGTGGCGTCCTGGCCGGTGCGCGCCCTGACGGCCGCGTTCACGCTGTCAAAGCCGCCGTCCTTGGAGAACGTGGAGCAGCCGCCGAGGAACAGCGCTGCGAGCGCGGCCGCGCACAAACGCGAACGCGCGCTCATCGCTCCCCTCCCACCATCGGGCGCGGGGCTTTCGGCCCTGCATGCTGCGGTGCCTGCGCGCGCCCTCTCACCTGCCCCATGTGGCCGCCGAGCGCGCCGGCTTCATCGTTCGCCTCGCGCCAGTCCCGCAGCCTGGTTTCCTCGTAGGGCTGGTAGCCCTCGAGCGCGGACTGGTACTTCGTCTCCGGCACCGGCGCCTTCGGATCCGCCGGATCCGCGGCCGCCGGCCGCTGGTTCTCGGCGAGGACGGCGGTCCACGCCAGCAGCTGCACCGCCAACGCGGCGCGCAACCATCGATGCATCGTAGTTTCCCCTGCCATGCGCCCGCATGCAGCGGACGCGGTCGAACACCGGGCGCGCGCGATCAAGCGCGCGACCCGACCCGGGTCAGGCGAGGGGCGTCAGCGGAGGTCGGTCGAGCGCTTCGGGGACGAAGCCGACGAACGAGGACAACGCCTGCGCGACGACGTCGCGCTCAGGCGAAACGGGAAACGGGAACGGCGACGCGGCGACGATGCCGGCGACGACCCCGCAGGAGGCGCAGGCTGCGCAGTGCGCGCTAGACGGATCCTGTGCCTCACCTGCGTCATCGCCGAGTGTCGCATTGGCACTGCCATGCGCGTCGTGGTCATGTGCCTGCGCAGACGCCGTCGCGGGCATGTGCCCGTGCCCGCCATCGTGTTGCGAATGCTGCAGGTCGCGGCAGATGCCGGCGCCCAGCGCGGCGAATCCCTGCAGCGGAACCGCCGCAATGAGGATCGCTGCCAGCAGGACGCGAATGAATTTCTTCGGCATGGGCGCGGATTATAGCCAGCAAGCTTTGACGCGCGTCAACGAATTTTGTTCCTGTCGGCTGAGATCACCGCAGCCGCCGGCCGAGGTCGCGCAACACTTCGCGCGCGCAATTCCGCCCCGGCAGCCCGGTCACGCCGCCGCCCGGATGCGCGCCAGAGCCGCAGAGGTAGAGACCCTTGAGCGGCGAACGATAATCCGCGTAGCCCAGCATCGGCCGCGCCGACCAGAGCTGGTCGAGCGTCAGCTGGCCGTGGAAGATGTCGCCGCCGACCAGGCCGAACTCGCGCTCCAGGTCGGTTGGCGAAAGCGCGGTGTGTGCGATCACCTGGGCGCGGAATCCCGGCGCATGCATCTCGACGACGTCGAAGATGCGCTCGATCGCCTCGTCCTTGCGCGCGACCCAGTCCGCGCCCGGGTCGAAATGCTGGCAGAACAGGCTCGCGACATGCGCGCCCGCCGGGGCGAGCGAGTCGTCACGCGCGCGCGATGCCCTCGCGCCGGGCATCGCTGTGCGCTGCGTCCATGTAGTCGAGCGACGGCGCAAGAATGATGCCGCTCGCGTGATGCGGGCCCGGCTGCGGCAGGCAGGCGAAGCGCGGCAGCGCAGAGAGCGCAACGTTCATGCGAAAGCTCGCCGAGGCGCACTTCCAGCCGCGCATCCGACCGACGAAGGCCTCCGGTAGCGCCAATGGATCGACCATGTCGAGGTAGAGCAGCTTTGGATTGACGTTGCCGACGACGATATCCGCATCGAGCGTTCGCCCGTCGGTCAGCGTGACACTCCTCGCCGCGCCGTCGTGCGTCCCGACCCGCGCAACCGTGGCCGAGGTTTCGATCTCGACGCCGTGTGCACGCGCCTCGGCAGCAATCGCATTCGAGATTGCGCCCATGCCGCCGATCGCGTGGCCCCAGGCGCCCTTCCTGCCGTTCACCTCGCCGAAGCAGTGGTGCAGCAGGACATACGCCGTTCCGGGATGAAACGGGCTCGCATAGCTGCCGACGACCGCATCGAAGCCGAACGCCGCGCGCACCGGATCGGACTCGAACCAGCGCGCGAGCAGGTCGGCGGCGCTCTTCGTGAACATGTCGAGCAGGTCCCGCCGCGCCTCCATGTCGAGCGTTCGCACGCGGCGCGCGGCCGACAGCGCGCGCCACAGGTCGCCGAGCCCGCCGCCGAGGTTCGGCGGCGTCTCGAGCACCAGTGCGCGCAACACGTCCGCAACGCGCTCGAGCATCACCCAGTAGGCAGGCAAGCGCTCGGCGTCGGTCGGCGAAAATTTCGCAAACTCGCGCTGCGTCGCTTCGAGACCGCCACCGACGCGCAGGCAGCGTGCGTCGTCGAGCGGCAGAAAGTTCGCCAACGGGCGCTCGACGATGCGCAGTCCATGCCGCGCGAGGCGCAGCTCGCGGATCACCGCAGGGTGGAGCAGACTGACCGTGTAGGCCGCAACCGAATTGCGAAACCCCGGGTGGAATTCCTCGGTCGCCGCGGCGCCGCCGATCACCGGCCGGCGCTCGAGCACCTTGACGCGCAGCCCGGCGCGCGCGAGATAGGCGGCGCAGGCGAGGCCGTTATGGCCGGCACCGATGACGATTGCCCGCGGATTTTGCGCCATGCACGCGGCCCGAACGGAGAGTCGGGCATGATAGCCGGCCCCCGGGCATCGCCGCGGCTCGGTAACATTGCGTTCGCATCTGTCGAGGAACCCGAATGAGCGATCCACAGTCCGGCTGGCGTCCGAGCCAGCGCTATCCCGATCCCGCGGTGGTCGTCGTCGACGAATCCTTCGCCCGCTACCGCCTGCCGCTCGCCAAGATCGAGCGGCTCGAAGGGCCGGTCTGGTTCGGCGACGCGCGCTGCCTCATCTGGAGCGACGTGCCCGGCGACTGCATGTGGCGCTGGGATGAGGAAAGTGGCGTGATCGGGGTCTACCGACGGCCATCGAACAACGCGAACGGCAACACGCGCGACGGCGAAGGCCGTCTGGTCACCTGCGAGCACCGCGGGCGACGCGTCGTACGCACCGAGCACGACGGCAGGCTGACGGTGCTTGCCGAGCGCTTCGAGGGCAAGCGGCTCAACTCGCCGAACGACGTCGTGTGCAAGTCCGACGGGTCAATCTGGTTTACCGACCCCGCCTTCGGGCTGCTCAGCCACTACGAGGGCGAGATCGCCGAACAGGAACTGCCGACGCACGTTTACCGCATCGATGCGACGGGCGCGCTGAGCGTGGTCGCCGAGGGCATCAACCAGCCGAACGGGCTGGCATTCTCGCCCGACGAATCGATTCTCTACATCGTCGAGTCGCGCTCCGTACCACGCAAAATCCTTGCCTACGACGTGAAAAGCGGTACGACCCTCACCAATCGACGCGTGCTGATCGACGCCGGGCCCGCAGGCACGCCCGACGGTTTCCGCTGCGACGTCGACGGCAACCTGTGGTGCGGCTGGGGCATGGGCGAAGCCGGGCTCGACGGCGTGCACGTGTTCAACCCGGACGGGCGGCTGATCGGGCGCATCGATCTGCCCGAGCGCTGCGCCAATCTGTGCTTCGGCGGGCTGCAGCGCAACCGGCTCTTCATGGCGGCGAGCACCTCGCTCTACGCGCTCTACGTCAACACGCAGGGCGTGCCGTACGTCTGATACCGCCACGCGCCCCGGCCGGATATCCTGACCCCGGGGTTCGGGGCGGCACCTGAGCGGTCCGCGCTCAGCCTTGCGGTTGGCGCTCCCGCGCCTCGTCCGCGCTGCGCGACCCGCGCTCCGGCGCCGATCGCGGCCCAATCCGTTCCGCGGACTGCGCACGCCGCGACCGCGACTGCGCTTCAGGTTGGCGCTCGGCCGGCTGCGTCTCGTCGTGCTGCGGCTGCGCAGGTCGCGCCTCGCGCTGCGGCTCCGGGCGCCGCGCCTCACGTTGTGGTCCGCGCTGACTCGTGGCCCGCGGACGCTCGCTCGCCGGGTTCTGGAACTCGCGTGCCGGCGGCTGCTGCGCTTCGGCGCGGCGCGTCTCGCGCGGTGGTGCCGCCCGCGCCGTCGACGGTGCGCGTTCGCGCGCCTCGGGTCGACGCGGCTCCGGCCGAGCGACTTCGGGCGGACGCGCTTCAGGCCGGCGGACTTCGGGCTGACGCGGCTCGGACCGTCTTGCGTCCGCGCGCTGCGACTCAGGCCGCGCGACTTCGGGCTGACGCGGCTCTGGCCGTCTTGCGTCTGCACGCTGCGGTTCCGGCCGCCTGGCCTCGGGTTGACGGTTCTCGGGGCCGCGCACCTCCCGCGGCGCCGTGCTCCGCTCGATCGCGTGCGACGGGCCCGGCCTCGGACGATAGCCGGCATGACGCCGCGTCGGCTCGTGATGCCAGCGGCCCGGCCTGATCACCACGACGCGTTGCGGCGCACGGTGCTCGATCGAGCGATGCACGTACCATGTGTCGACGCGCACCACGCGCACCTCGCGGCGCGGCCAGTCGATGTCGCTGTAGAAGAAGCCGACCGAGAGGCGCACGCCGCTGCTCCACCAGAATCCGACGCTGATGCCCGGCGCGCGCGGCACGAAGCGATACCCCGGCCAGGGCGCCCAGACCACCGGCGGGTGCGCCGGCCACCCCCAGCGGCCATAGGCGACGCGCGGATCGTAATACGGCAGGTAGACCACCGCCGGCGAGGCGAACACGATGTGGATACGCGGCCCGTCCTCGATGACCTGGACGCGCCCGTCACTCGCCAGCGCGCCTGCGACGCGCGCGCGGCGGCGCAGCCCCTGCACCGCGTCCATCACGTCCTGCTCCTGGGCAAGGAACGCGTCGCCGAGCTCGCGCGTCCAGTCGATCGTCTCGTCCATGCGCTGAATCAGGCCGGGGAAGGCAAGCAGCGACTTGACGCTCGGGTCCCAGTCGAAGGCGTCCGCAGCGCGCACGGCGTCTTCGCCGACCCGCTCCGGATGGATGCGCGACCAGCGTGCCGCCGTGACGATTTCGTCGGGATAGGTCGCCGCGATCAGCACCTGTGCAAGCAGCGCATCCGGATAGAGCGCGACCGGTGCAAGCAACTGGTCGAGCTCAGCGGCGCTCCAGCCGCGCGTCTGCGGCTGCGATTGTGCCGTGGCGCAGCCGCCGGCCATTGCGGCGAACAGCACCGTGAAAAGTACGGCGGCGATTCGATTGAGGATGGTTCGTGCAGTCGCGTTCATGGGGCACCTCCGGTCACCCCATTAGCGCGCATCTCGCCCGCGGTGTGCGTGAGCGATTGCTACCGGATGTAAGCGGCTTAACGCAGCAGCAACAATCGCCCGCCGGCGGTTCAGCCGCGCCGGCGCGCCACCAGCTTGAGCAGCGTCTCGAGCGTGATCGAGCGGAACGTCGCCTTGGCGATCTCGTCGATCTCCAAAAGCACCACGCCGATCGCGTCCTCGACCTCCCAGGCCGTCGCGCCGGCCTCGGATTTCGTGCGCCGGCCGCTGCGGCGGACGCCGCTTTTCGGTGCGCTGATGTCCTCGAACAGCTCGATGACGTCCATCAGCGTTACGCGCCGCGTGTTGCCCGCGAAGCGGTACCCGCCGCCCGCGCCGCGCGCGGCCCGCACCAGCCCTGCCCGGCCGAGGGTGCGCAGCACCTTGGCGAGGTGGTGCGGCGACATGCGGTACTTCTCGGCGATTTCCGCCGCCGAGAGCTGAGTGCCGGGCCGCGCCGCGAACTCCAGCACGCTGCACAGCGCGAGATGCGTGTTCTTCTGCAGCTTCACACGCGCCTCAGTCGAGGTTCTTCTCGAGCGGGATGAAGGGCGCCGCCATCATGCCCTGGCTGCGAAAGAACGACAGCACGAGAGGGTTGTCTCGCGCGAGCAGGGTACGCACGGTGCTTACGCCGAGGCGCCGGAAGCCGTCGCAGATCGCATCGAGCAGCTGCGTCGCGATGCCCGACAGGCGTGCGTCCGGCCGCACGCCGACACCGAACACCCAGCCGCAGGGCGGCGAGCCAAACTCCCAGTCGCGCACATCGCCGACGACGTAACCCTCGATGCGCCCGCCGCGGTCAGCAACCAGGAAAAAGCGCTGCTGCCGTGCGCCACCGTAGCGGCGCAGGATCTCGCCCCAGTACGCGGCCTTGCGCAAGCCGGTGATGCCGGCGTCGATTTCGACGACCTGCTCGAGATCCCCCGGCTGAACGCCGCGGATGCGCGTGGCGCCCGGCGTCCTGCGGGCGGCCGCGGATTTCTTGAGTGAGATCAAGTGGGGGGGCCTCGGGGCGAACTATCGTCAAAATACGCTTTTGAGTACCGAATTACCAGCATGGCCGTGGCGTGGCGCGCCGCGGCGCTTGAATTCGCGCCGGGCGCGGTGCAGCATGGGCGAAGACCCGACCGGGGCGCACCGAGGAGGAAGCATGAAATCCACCCTAGCCGCGGGGCTTTCCGCGAGCCGCAGCTATGCCGTAGACCGCGAGCGCACGATTGACTTCATGGGCGAGGCCGCGCGCGTCTATGCCACGCCGATGATGGTGCGCGACATCGAGATGACCTGCCGCGAGCTGCTGCTCGAGCATCTCGAACCGGGCGAAGACTCGGTCGGCACGCGTGTCGAGGTCGATCACCTGGCGGCGACCCTGCTGGGGCAGACGGTGACCATCGAGGCGAAGATCGTCGAGGTGAAGGGCCGCGCGGTCACGTTCGAGATCAGCGGCACGGACGGCATCGACACGATCTGCCGCGGACGCCATGGCCGCTTCGTCGTCGACGTCAAGCAGACCGAGCAGCGCCTCGCGGCGAAGAAGCAGAAGGCCGGCCTATGAAAAACCTGAGCACGGTCAAGCTTGTCGAGCATCCGGCGAAGACGCTGGATGCCGGCACGCACAAGCTCGCGACCTACTGCTACCAGTGCGTCGCGGGTCCCGACCTGCTCACGGTCAAGGTCAACGACCAGGGCGTCGCGACCGAGGTCGAGCCGAATTTCGCCGCCGAGCCGGTGCATCCCGGAGGCGGCAAGGTCTGCGTCAAGGCCTACGGCCTGGTGCAAAAACTATACAACCCGAACCGCGTGCGCGCGCCGATGAAGCGCACCAATCCGAAGAAGGGCCGCGACCAGGATCCCGGCTTCGTGCCGATCTCCTGGGACGAGGCGCTCGACACCGTCGCAAAGAAGCTGCTTGAGGTTCGCGCCAAGGGGCTGCTCGACGAATCCGGTTACCCGAAGGTGGCCACCAGCTTCGGCGGCGGGGGCACGCCGCAGTCCTACATGGGCAGCTTCCCGGCCTTCCTTTCGGCCTGGGGCCCGATGGATATGGGCTTCGGCTCGGGTCAGGGGGTCAAGTGCTACCACTCCGAGCACCTGTACGGGGAATTCTGGCACCGCGGCTTCACGGTGTCGGCCGACACGCCGCACTGCAACTACAACATTTCCTGCGGCGCCAACATCGAGGCCTCGGGCGGCGTCGCCGGCGTCTGGCGCCACGCCAATGCCCGTGAGCGCGGCATCAAGCGGGTGCAGGTGGAGCCGCACCTTTCGGTCACCGGCGCCTGCTCGGCCGAATGGGTGCCGATCAAGCCGAAGACCGACCCGGCGTTTCTCTTCGCGCTGATCCACGTGATGCTGCACGAGCACGCGCGCGAGCGTCTCGACGTCGACTTTCTCAAGCATCACACCTCCTCTCCCTACCTCGTCGGCCCGAACGGCTTCTACCTGCGCGATCGCGAGACGCGGAAGCCACTGGTCTGGGACGCGAAGAACGAAAAGGCGGTGCCTTTCGACACGGCCGGCATCAACCCCGCGCTCGAAGGCAGCTATGACGCAGAGGCGATCGAAATCGGTCCGGACGCGCAAACGCTCGGCGAGGGCGACCTGGTGGGCGAGCCGGCCTTCGGCCGGCTGGTTGCGCACATGCGCGCGTACTCGCCGGAGTGGGCGAGCGGCATCTGCGATGTCAAGGCCGAGACGATGCGCCGCATCGCGAACGAGTATCTCGACGCCGCGCAGGTCGGCGCGACGGTCGAGGTCAACGGCCGCAGGCTGCGCTACCGCCCGGTCGCGGTCACGCTCGGCAAGACCGTCACCAACGGCTGGGGCGGCTACGAATCCTGCTGGGCGCGCACCGTGCTTGCTGCGCTGGTCGGCGCGCTCGAGACGGTCGGCGGCACGCTGGGTACCACGGTGCGCCTCAATCGGCCGCTCAACGAGCGCCACAAGAGCGTGCGCAAGGGTCCCGACGGCTTCATGGCCTATCCGCTCAATCCGACCGACAAGGAACACTGGTCGGCACAGCCGAACATTCGCAACGCGTACCGCTCGATGGTGCCGCTGGCCGGCGACGGGCCCTGGAGTCAGGCGCTCGGGCCGACGCACTTTTCCTGGATGTTCCTCGACCAGACGCCGAAGGGCCTGCCGCGCGTGACGCTGCCCGAGGTCTGGTTTCTCTATCGGACCAACCCGGCGATCTCGTTCTGGGACACCGATGGCATCACCGACAAGATGGCGCGCTTCCCGTTCGTCGTCGCCTTCGCCTACACGCGCGACGAAACCAACCATTTCGCCGACATTCTGCTGCCCGACGCAGTCGACCTGGAAAGCCTGCAGCTGATTCGCATCGGCGGCTCGAAGTTCATCGAACAGTTCTGGGAACACGAGGGCTTCGCGCTGCGCCAGCCGGTCGTGGCGCCGGCGGTCAACGCGCGCGACTTCACCGACATCGCCACCGAGCTCGCGGCGCGCACCGGACTGCTCGAAAAGTACAACGCGGCGATCAACAAGGGCGTGGTCGGCGTCGCGCTGAAGGGCGAGGCCGACGGCGGGCAGTGGGATTTCTCGCTCGACACCACGCTGGTGCACAGCCGCGAGACGATCTGGGACGCGGTCTGCCGCGCAGCGAGCGCCGAGCTGACCGGCGGGCAGGAGACGCACGGCCTCGACTGGTGGAAGGAACACGGTCTGCGTACCCGGCCGTTTCCCAGGGTCGACTGGTACCTGCAGCCCACGCTCGAGGAGATGGGGCTGCGCTTCGAGCTGCCGTACCAGGAACGGCTGTATCGCGTCGGCCAGGAGCTGGGCAAGCGGCTGCACGAGCACGACATGAACTGGTGGGACACGCAGCTCGCCGAGTACCAGACGCTGCCCGCGTGGAAGGACTTCCCGAAGCTGTGGGAAGAGGAAGTCGGCCGCATGGGCGGGCGCGCCGAAGACTATCCCTTCTGGCTGCTCACCTCGCGCAGCATGCAGTACGCCTGGGGCGGGAATGTCGGCATGCAGATGATCAAGGAGGTCGCGAACAACATCGCCGGCCATCAGGGCGTGATTCTGAACGCGCGCGCTGCCGAGGATCGCGGTATCGCCGAGGGCGACATGGTCGAGATCGCGACGCCCAAAGCGAACGTCAGGGCGAAGGCGGTACTGCGCCAGGGCATCCGGCCCGACACGCTGCTGTTGCTCGGCCAGTTTTCGCACTGGGCGACGCCGTACGCCAAGGAGTTCGGCATGCCGAGCATGAACAGCCTGGTGCCGATGTCGCTGCCGCTCACCGATGCGACGGGGTCGGGAGCGGACTTGGTGCGGGTTTCGCTCAGGAAAGTGGGTTGAGGGTGGTGGCACTCAGTATTTTCCGCTGTCGCCTTGCCGAGGCTGCTTTTGTCTCGTGCAATCGCACGGTCGCAAAAAGCGCGACCATGCGATTGCACGAGATCGATGAAAAGCGGTCGAGGTCGGAGGTGTTGCGATGACCCGCTGGGCCATGGTCGCCGACCTGCGGCGCTGCGTCGGCTGCCAGACCTGCACCGCGGCGTGCAAGCACACCAATGCGACGCCGCCGGAAGTGCAGTGGCGGCGGGTGCTCGACATGGAAGTCGGCGAGTATCCCGAGGTGCAGCGCGTGTTCGTGCCAGTGGGCTGCATGCACTGCGCCGACCCGCCGTGCATGCACGTCTGTCCGTCGACGGCGACGAAGCAGCGCGCGGACGGCATCGTCACGATCGATTACGACCTGTGCATCGGTTGCGCGTACTGCGCGGTGGCCTGCCCCTATCAGGCGCGCTACAAGACGGATGCGCCGAGCTTCGCATATGGCGAAGGGCCGATTCAAAGCGAGGCGGCGCGCTTCGACGATGGCCGCATCGGGGTGGCGACGAAGTGCACGTTCTGCTCGGACCGCGTCGATGCGGGGCTGGAGCAGGGGCTCACGCCGGGCATCGACCCGCAGGCGACGCCGGCCTGCGTCAATTCCTGCATCGCCAAGGCGCTGCATTTCGGCGACGCCGAGGATCCGGCGAGCAACGTGTCGCAGCTGCTCGCCGAGAACCAGTTTTTTCGCATGCACGAAGAGCTCGGCACGGATCCGGGTTTCTATTACTTGTGGGACAAAAAGGCGGAGGGCGCGGCATGAGCTTTGGACCACGCCCCTGGCAGCAACTGCACTGGGATGAACGCGCTGCGGCGAACTTCATCCTCGGCGGTACGGGCGCCGGGCTGCTGGTCGCCTGGGCCGTATCGGCGGCGGTGACGCCGGTCTGGCAGGCCTACCTGCTCGCCGGGATGGCGTCGATCGGCCTCGGCCTGGGCGCGGTGTGGCTCGAGATCGGCCGCAAGCTGCGCGCGATCAACGTGTTCTTCCATCCGCAGACGTCGTGGATGACGCGCGAGGCGATGGTCGCGGTGCTGCTGTTCGGCTCCGGGCTGGCGGCGCTCGCCTTTGGCCTGCGCGCGCTCGGCTTCGTCGCCGCGCTGCTCGCGCTCGGTTTCGTCTACTGCCAGGGTCGTATCCTGCACGCCTCGAAGGGCATTCCGGCCTGGCGCGAACCGAGCGTCACTGCGTTCATCGTCACCACCGGGCTCGCCGAGGGCGCCGGCGCATTCCTCGCCGCCAGCGCGGTTGCGGGCAGTGCGCACCGCGCCGGGCTCGCGTTCTTCGCCCTCGCGGCGGTCGCGCGCGTGCTGGCCTGGTCGCGCTACCGCGCGCGCCTCGAGCACGGCGCGTCGCGCCGCGCACTCGAAGTACTCGATCCGGCCGGGCGCATGCTGGTGCAGCTTGGCACGATCGTGCCGCTGGTACTCGCGGTCGCCGGGCTCGCGTTCAGCGAGTTCGCGGCCCCGGCAGGCATCTTTGCGGGCCTGCTGGCGCTCGGCACCGGCTGGGCCCTGAAGTTCGTGCTGGTCACGCGCGCGGCCTTCAACCAGGGCTTCTCGCTGCCCAAGCTGCCGGTGCGCGGCAGCCGTTAACGACCCGCGACGATGACGCCGGTCCTTCAGTCCCGCTATGCCAGGCTGCACCATCGCGCGTCGAAGACGCGCGGCGCACGCTTCTACTTCGAGCGCGCCGCGGAAACGATGTCGCGCGAGGCGCTGGCGAAACTGCAGCTGCGGCGCCTGCGCGCCTCGCTGAAGAACGCCTGGCAGCACGTGCCGCTTCATCGGCAGCGCATGAAGGCGGCGCGCGTGAAGCCGGAGGATGTCCGCAGCCTCGAGGACGTCGTGCGCCTGCCGTTCACCGTCAAGACGGACCTGCGCGACCATTACCCATTCGGGCTTTTCGCGCGTCCCCGCACGCAGCTCGTGCGCGTGCATGCCTCCTCGGGCACCACGGGCAAGCCGACAGTGGTCGGCTATACCGCAAAGGACCTCGAGACCTGGACGCGGATCATGGCGCGGACGCTGGCCTGCGGCGGCATGCGGCCCGGCGACCTGGTGCACAACGCGCTCGGCTACGGGCTTTTCACGGGCGGGCTCGGCTTTCATTACGGCATCGAGCGCCTGGGCGCGACCGTGGTACCGGTTTCCGGTGGCATGACCGAGCGCCAAGTCGTGCTGCTGCAGGATTTCGGCGCGCGGGTGCTCTGCGCGACGCCCTCGTACGCTCTCAACATCGCCGAGGTCGCCGAGCGTGACGGCGTCGATCTGCGCAAGAGCAAGCTGGAGGTTGCGCTGTGCGGCGCCGAACCCTGGAGCGAGGCGATGCGCCGCGAGATCCAGGTTCGCCTCGGCGTGCGCGCCTACGACAACTACGGGCTGTCCGAGATCATGGGTCCGGGCGTTGCGGTGGAGTGCGAGGCGCAGGACGGCATGCATGCCTGGGAGGACCATTTCCTGCTGGAGATCCTCGACCCGGAAACCGGCCAAGCGGTGCCCGACGGCCAGGCGGGCGAGCTGGTGATCACCACGCTCACCAAGGAAGCGCTGCCGATGATCCGTTACCGCACGCGCGACATCACCTCGATCGAACGCAAGCGTTGCAGCTGTGGCCGCACGCACGCGCGCATCCGTCGCCTGACCGGGCGCAGCGACGACATGCTGATCATCCGCGGCGTAAACGTCTATCCCTCACAGGTCGAGTCGGTCCTCATCGGCCTGCCCGACATCGCGCCGCACTACCAGCTGGTGGTGGAGCGCCAGGGCGTGCAGGACGCGCTCAAAGTCGAGGTCGAGGCCGCGCCCTCGGTTGACGCCTCGCCGTCGGCCTATGCGCGACTCGGCGAGAAGGTACAGCACCAGATCAAGTCGATGATCGGTATCACGACGCGCGTGGTGGTCAAGCAGCCGGGCGAGGTACCACGCTCCCAGGGCAAGGCCGTGCGCGTGCGCGACGAGCGCCCCAAAACCCGTTAGCCGGATGAGGCGGGCGTGATCCCGGTTTTTTCCGGCGCTGCGCGCAGCCGCTTGCTTCCGCCGTCGGTCCCTTTTCGCTACTTCGGCGCCGCCGTTCTGTTCCATATCGTCGCCTGGGCGGCGCTCGTCGCGGGCGCCGCGGAACT
>LJTQ01000146.1 GCA_001303445.1 Betaproteobacteria bacterium SG8_39
CTTCGCTGCGCAGCGAGGCAATCGGGTTCGTCGTTTCCTCGACGACCACCGCACCCGCCACTTCGTCGCCGCTCCAGATCGGATGCGCAGCCGACACCACGAGCGCGCGGCCGTCCGGGGTGCGTCGGGTGCGCGTGCCCGGCGTGCCCTGGAGCGCGGCAGAGATGTCGCGCCCGGTGGCGAGGACGTCGTCGGGCAGCGAGACCGCGAAATCCTCGGTCGGCTGCTGAATCAGCCAGCGCGCGACGCGTTGCCAGCCCGCGCGCCAGCCGTCGACGGCGGGCACTGCCGCAAGGTCGCGTTTGAGGCTGCCGGCGAGCGCGAGCACCTGCAGCCGGCGGTTGACGACCCAGATGCGCGAGGTCGTGCGCTGCAGACCGCGCAGGATTGCCGCGATGTCCTCCTGCGCGCGCTGGGCCTTGAGCGCGGCCTCGCGCGCAAGCGCGACCGGCGAAGGCTCGCCGGATGTGATGTCCGCCGCTGCGCCGGTCAGGCGACGCAGCTCCGCCTCGGCCTCTCGGCGCAGCAGGTCGTCATGCTCCGGCACCGCGGTAAGCAGCTGCGGGCGCTCGTGCAGGGCCGTGGCGACGGCACGCGCGGTGGCGAGCAGCGCCTGCGTCTGCCCTTCGAGCAGCAGCCGCTCCATCTCGTTGACGTACAGGACACCCGCGAGCGGCACCACGAGCACCGCGAGCCCGGCGAGCGCCAGCTTCGCACGCAGGCCGACGCGCAGCCCTGCCATGGCCTCACTCCTTCCAGCGATAGCCCATGCCGTACACGGTGTCGATCGCGTCGAAGTCCGTGTCGACCGCCTGAAACTTGCGGCGCATGCGCTTGACGTGGGAAGTGATTGTGGCGTCGTCGACCACGAGATTCGCGTCGTGCATCAGCTGATCGCGATTTTTCACGTGCCCCGGGTGCTTGGCGAGCGCGTGCACCATCCAGAACTCGGTGAGCGTGAGCGCGACGGGAGCGCCATTCCAGGTCACGCTGAAGCGCTTCAGATCGAGCGACAGCGGGCCGCGCTCGAGGCGCTCCTCGATCGGCTGTGTCTCGCGCGCCAGCTCGCTGCGCCGGAAAAGCGCCGCAATGCGCGCGGTGAGGTGCGGCAGGCTGACGTCCTTGGTGAGGTAATCGTCCGCGCCGAGGCGCAGCCCGGCCACCACATCGAAATCGCTGTCCCGTGCGGTCAGAAAGATGATCGGCAGGTGGACCGAAAGTGCGCGCAGATCGCGGCAGAGCGCGAAGCCGCCATCGACGTCGCTACCCAGCCCGATGTCGATGATCGCGAGGTCCGGCAGGCGTGTCTTCATCGCCTTGAGCGCTTCCTCCCGTCCCGCGTAGGCGGCGACCTCGTAGCCGTGCTTGCGCAGGGCCTCGGAGTAGTTCGCGCGGATCGCGGGATCGTCTTCAACCAGTGCAATGCGGCGTGCCATCCCCGCTGAGTGTAAGCCGGCGGGCCGCCGCCCCGCGCTGCCCGCAGATTGCCAGAATTGCCCCGCATCGCGTCAGCTTCCAGGCCCTCCGGGTCCACGGTCGGCGGCTTAAATGCAAGCAACAAAGAACCCTTCATGGAGGCTGCATGCGAGATCAGTCCACAACCGCGCCGACGCGGGTCATCGTCCTCGACCTGGTTTCGTTCGTCCTGCTCGCCGCGGCCGCCGGTCTCGCCTTCGGCGTCGTATTCGCCGGCATGACACTGCTGTTCGCAAGCCATACCGCTCGAGCCGATACGCCGGCAGGCCCCCCCACCGGAAGCGTGATCGAACGACCTGCGGAACGGCCGACGAGCGCGCCGCGGCTGCCCGCCGTGCCGGCCCACCCTGCGGGGACCATGGTATGAGACGCGCCGAAGCAACCGGTCAGCCGAATGAAAGCCTCGGCCTGGAGTGCGCCTGGCCCGGAATTTCCGGGCCGCGGCAAGCCCGCACCGGCCGCCGGCCTGTCCACAGAGCCCGACTTGTGACGTTTGTCCTATGGATCCTCACCGGCCTGGGGTACGGTGGGGGTGTCTCCGAAAGGGGACAGTAGAACCGCGGCGGCGAGCGCGCGGCGCGAAGTTAGCCTCCTCCTCCTCCTCTAACTTGGCGCGCGCGGCTCGCCTGCTTCGGCAGCGGCCGCCACCCCCGGGCGACGTCGCCATCGCCCGTCAAGCGGACTCTCGTCCGTGACCCGTATGATCCCCGCCTGCCCTGCTGATGCACGCACGCGGGCGCGATGCGGGCGCTGACGCGCTAGAGTGCGGCGCCTGATGAGCAAATCCGACCACGCCACCTGCCTCTTCGTCTACGGCACCCTGCGCAAGGCGGTCGGGCACACGATGCATCGAATTCTCGCGCGCGACGCGCGCTTCATCGGCGACGCAACGCTGCGCGGCACGCTGTACGACCTCGGAACCTATCCGGGCCTGGTAACCGCCGGCGACGCCATCGATCTCGTGCGCGGCGAGGTGTACGCGCTCGACCCGGACCGTGCGGAAGCGATGCTCGCAATGCTCGACCGCTACGAAGGCTGCGCTGCCACGGATCGCCTGCCCCATGAGTATCGGCGCGAAGTGGTGCAGGTCACGCTCGGCGACGGCTCGGCGCGCGCTGCAAGCACCTACGTGCTGAATCGGCCGCATGCCGGTCTGCAGCGAATCCCCGATGGCGACTACCTCGCTTGGCGCCGGCGCGCCGGATGAGCGCTAAACTTGCGCCGCATCCCGTGTGCCCTCGAGGAGTGAGCCGCCGATGGATACGCTCGGAATTCATCATCTGGGTCTCGCCGTTTCCAACCTGCCGGCAACGGCAAAATTCTTCACGGAGTGCCTCGGCTGGTCGGTCGCACGGGAGGTGCCCGAGTACCCCGCGATCTTCGTCACCAACGGCAACGCCTTCGTCACGCTGTGGCAGACCGAAAGCGGTGCAACGACCTTCGAGCGACGGAAAAACGTGGGGCTGCACCATGTCGCCCTCCGCGTCGCCTCTGAGGAGGCGCTGGAGACCGTGTTCAAGAAGGCTTCGGCGCATCCAGGCGTGCGCGTGGAGTTTGCGCCCGAGCTGCTGCGCGGCGGGCCGGCCAGGCACTGCATGCTCTACGAGCCGAGCGGCATCCGCGTCGAATTCATCTGGGCACCCTGAGAAGCGGTGCAGGACGCCATGACTACAGCGCTGACACTCGTTATTGCCAATAAGAACTATTCGTCGTGGTCGTCGCGCCCCTGGTTGGCGATGACCGAGCTCGGCATCGCGTTCCAGGAACGCATGCTCAAGTTCGAATCGAACGACTGGGCGCAGAACATCGCGACGCTGTCGCCCTCGCGCCTGGTCCCCGTGCTGTGGGAGGGCGATCTAGGCCGGGGCTTCGCCAGCTTCGACACGCTCGCCATCCTCGAGCGTCTGCACGAGCTCTATCCCGACAAGGGCATCTGGCCGAGGGACGCAAAGGCGCGTGCGCGCGCCCGCTCGCTCGCGGCGGACTTTCATGCCGGTTACCGTGCGCTGCGCGGCGCGATGCCGATGAACCTGCGCGGTCGCTACCCGGGCAAAGGGATGAGCCCGGAGGTCGCGCGGGACATCGAAGGCCTGACCGGCCACTGGACGCGCACGCGGCGCGACTTTGGTGCCAGCGGGCCATTCCTGTTCGGCCCCTATTGCGCCGCCGACGCGTACTTCACGCCGGTCGCGAGTCGTTTCGTGACCTACGGCGTGGCGCTCGAGGGCGAGGCGCGCAGCTACCAGCAAACGCTGCTCGGTACGGCCAGCTTTGCCGCCTGGCGCAAGGCCGCCCTCGAAGAATCCGAATTCGTCGCCGCCGACGAGCCCTACGCGCAGCCGCGCTAGGCCTCGCCCAGGAGCCGCGCGAGCTGCTCGGCACGCGCCATCCCCCCTGCGGCCAGGCTCGCGGCGAAGGCGGACGCGGGGCCGACGAGGGGTGCCGCATCGCACTCGAGAAACAGCAATCGGTTGCGCGCGCGCTCGAGGATGAAATCGACGCGCACGGCCCAGTCGACGCCCAGCGCGCGCGCCACCGCGAGCGCAGTGTGCTGTGCACGCGCCGCGAGCGTGCGATCGGTGAGCAGCATGCGCTTCGGCGGTAGCAGGTACTTGCGCAGGAACGTGTACGGCACGCCTTCGGCGAGCCCGAGGCGAAGCGGTTCGCCCGCGTGGCCGTCGATCACGCCGACCGTCAGCTCCGCGCCCAGCACCTGCGGCTGCACCAGCATCGCCTCGTTTCTCAGCCGCGCCGGCACCGGTCCGCGGCGAACCACGCGCAGGCCGATCGAATCCGAGCCGCGGCGCGGCTTGACGATGATCGGCGGCGCAAATCCAGGTTCCCCGGTCGCGCTGCGCGTTTCCGGACAATCGATACCCGCTCGACAAACGGTCTCGTAGGCCCGCCATTTGTCGTAGCAGCGCTCCAGCGCTGCACCGCCTGGGCCGCAATACGCAGTTCCGCTCGCTTCGAGCGCCCGAACCGCGTCGCGCATCACCGGGTCCGACAGGCGCAGCAGAATTCGCGCATCGCGCGGCAGCCTGTCGGGATCGAAGCTGCGGACCTCCACGGCGCGGCCCGCAGCGCGCTGCTCGGCGACGATCGCGCGTGCTTCCGCACGATGCAGCCAGGCCAGCGGATCGAACCGCCAGCGATCGACCAGCACGATGAGCGGGGAGGGCAGGTAGGCGGCGCTCCGGGTGCGCACCGATTCTAGACCTCGGCTAGCATCGCGGCTGGCGCCATCGAAGAGAGGACGAGGCAATGGATGTTCGCGCAGCCGTGGCCTACGAGGCCGGCAAGCCGCTGGTGATCGAGACCGTGCAGCTCGAAGGCCCGCGTGCCGGCGAGGTGCTGGTCGAGATCAAGGCCACCGGCGTCTGCCATACCGACGAGTTCACGCGCTCGGGTGCCGATCCCGAGGGGCTGTTCCCGGCGATCCTCGGCCACGAAGGCGCCGGCGTAGTGGTCGACGTCGGCCCGGGGGTGACCTCGGTCCGGAAGGGCGACCACGTCATCCCGCTCTACACGCCCGAATGCCGCCAGTGCAAATCCTGCCTGTCGCGCAAAACGAACCTGTGCACCGCGATCCGCGGCACCCAGGGGCGGGGCGTGATGCCGGATGGATCGAGCCGTTTCTCGCGCGGCGGCAAGACGATCCATCACTACATGGGCTGCTCGACCTTCGCCAACTACACGGTGTTGCCCGAAATCGCAGTGGCGAAAATCCGCCAGGATGCGCCCTTCGACAAGGTTTGCTACATCGGCTGCGGCGTGACCACCGGCATCGGCGCGGTGATCAACACCGCAAAGGTGGAGCCCGGCGCGAACGTCGTGGTGTTCGGCCTTGGCGGGATCGGCCTGAACGTCGTGCAGGGCGCACGCATGGTTGGTGCCAACATGATCGTCGGTGTCGACCTTAACCCGGCGCGCGAGGCGCTCGCGCGCAGGTTCGGCCTGACCCACTTCGTCAATCCAAACGAAGTGAACGGCGATCTCGTCGCGTACCTCGTCGAGCTCACCGGCGGCGGCGCGGACTACAGCTTCGAGTGCGTCGGCAACGTGCAGTTGATGCGCCAGGCGCTGGAATGCTGCCACCGCGGCTGGGGCGTGTCGGTGATCATCGGCGTGGCCGGTGCCGGGCAGGAAATCTCGACGCGGCCGTTTCAGCTTGTCACCGGGCGCGTCTGGAAGGGCACCGCCTTCGGCGGCGCAAGGGGCCGCAGCGATGTGCCCAAAATCGTCGACTGGTACATGGACGGCCGCATCAACATCGACGACCTGATCACCCACACGATGCCGCTCGCCGACATCAACAAGGCCTTCGAACTGATGCACGCCGGGGAATCGATCCGCAGCGTGGTCGTGTACTAGCCGCGGCGGGCGCTCAGCTTCGCTTACGTCCTTCGGCGGGCAGTTTCGGCAGCGTCGCCGGCCTGTCCGGCCCCCAGACGCGACTGTAGTAGGTGTCGGCAAGCTGCAGCGCGCCGACCGGGTTGTGCGCCAGTACCCTGTCTTTGGCGACCAGCGTGGTGACCAGGCCCTTCGAATGGCGGATGAACAGGCTGTCGTGGCCGACGCAGAGGCCGACGATCACATTGAGCTCGCAGCCGGCACGGTTGAGCAGCTCGGCCTGCGAGATCGGATTGCAAATCGCCTCGAAGTTGCCCGGGCGGATCTTTTCCTCGTCCTTGAGGCCGATCTCTTCTTTCGCTACGCCGCCGTTCTTGCACGCGACCGAAGCGACTTCCAGACCGTGGCTTTCGAGGATTGCACTGAACACCCGCGCGAGGTCAACGAAGCTGATGCAGGTCGCAATACCGACGCGCTGATAGCCCATGCGCTTGGCGAAGTGGCAGATTTCTTCGACCCGGGTCCACTTGCAGTAGCCTTCGCTTTCGACCACCGCGGCCACCTGCGCCACGCGGGCATCGAAGGGATCGCGGAAATAGTCCTCGGCGGTCGCGATCCCCTCGGCATCGGTCTTGGACGGACAGTACCCGGGGCCGCTCACGTCGCCCTCGCCGTTGCGACAGGCGCGCACCGTGCTCGGGCAGTAGGCGCAGCTCGGCGTTTCGTAGGTCGTCATGGGCTGGCTCCTTTGCCGATGACGCTACTCCCATGTCGCCGGGCAGACAAGCCGTGCAGTCAAGGCCGCCCGATCGCGGCGTCACTGTCAGCGCACGCCGACGAATCGGTCGCGGGCGGTCGCCCGCAGGCGCGCGATGTCCTCCCGGCGCGTAACCGACAACGGCCGCGTCTGGCGCAATTCCTCGAGCAGCGCGCCACTCGACAACGCCTCGCTCACGTGCAGCGCGCGGTACAGGCCTGCCACCACCGCCTGCTCGATCTCCGCGCCGCTGAAGCCGTCACTTGCGGCGACCAGCGCGTCGAGATCGAAGCTTTTTGCATCCTGGTTGTGCCGGCGCAGATGGATGTCCCAGATCTGCCTGCGTTCGTCCGGCTCGGGCAGGTCGACGAAGAAGATCTCGTCGAAACGCCCCTTGCGCAGCAGTTCAGGCGGCAGCATCGAGAGGTCGTTCGCGGTCGCGACGAGAAATACGTCCTGCTTCTTTTCCTGCAGCCAGGTGAGAAAGGCGCCAAACAGGCGCCGACCGAGCCCGGCGTCTGCATCGCCCGTGCCCGAGGCGACCAGCCCCTTCTCGATTTCGTCGATCCACAGCACCGCCGGCGCCATGGATTCCGCCAGGGCGGTGGCGCGCAGGAAGTTTTTCTCCGATTCACCAATGAACTTGTCGTAGAGCCGCGCCGCGTCGAGCTTGAGCAGCGGCAGGCCCCATTCCCGCGCGATCACCTTGGCCGCAAGCGACTTGCCGCAGCCGGGAACGCCGACCAGCAGCACGCCGCGCGGCGCGGACAGATTGAAGCTGCGTGCCGCCTCGCTGAAGCCGTGCCGCGCACGTTCAAGCCATGCCTTGAGCCGGGCGAAGCCGCCGAGCTCGAAGCGGTTGTCCTCGGCTGGGTAGTACTCGAGCAGACCGCTTGCGCGGATCGCGTCGGCCTTGTGGGTGAGCAGCCCACGCAGGTCTTCCGCCGTCAGCACACCGTCGTCGATCAGCACGCGTGCAACCGCCTGACGCGCCTGCTTGACGGTCAGGCCGCGCAGCACGGCGAACAGCTTCTTGCGCTCCTCCGGTGCGATCTGGATCGTGCGCCGCAGACTGCGCTGCACCGATCTCAGCACCTCGGTCACCGCGGCATCGAGCTCCGATTCATCGGGCAGGCGCAGATGATGGTGGACCGCGAGATGCTCGACGTCCTTCGGCAGGTCGACCTGGCGGCCGGTCAGCACCAGCGTCGAGCGCGTCTTGTCAAAGCGCTGCGCGAGCTCGCGCAGGTGGCGCGCAACCGCTGGCTCCTTGAGGTAAGCCGAGAAATCCTTGAGCAGAAAGATCGCCTCGACCGTGAGCGACCGGATGTGGGGCAGGGCCGCCGCCGGATCCGCCGTCATGCGCTGCGCGCTCGGCGGCTCGCCCTCGCGCAGCAGACCGTGCGTCACCGACCATTCGAACAACGGCATGCGCAGTTCCTGTGCCGTCGCGAGCAGCAGTGCGCGCGCGCGCTCCTCCTCGACCGTTTCGATCACGATCAGCGGATGGTAGGACTGCACCAGCAGCTTGATATCGTGAATGCTGGTCGACAGAGGCGTCGGCGTGGCCATCTTCGCCCGGCGACTTTACACGGCGTGCAGCCGGGGAAAAAGGGTTGCCGCGGTGAACCGAAGATTGACGCCAACGGCCTTCCGACGGATAGTTCGCTGCCGGCGCACGTGCTGCGCCGGTCTCGACGCCCGGACGTCGCGGCGGTCGCTCATGACCGGCCAGGCATGCGGGGGCGTCCCAACGAGGGAGGAACAATGCAAAAGAAACTGTTTTCTTCGACTGCGGCGATGGTGCTCGCCATGGGTCTGTCGGTTGCGCCGGTCCAGGCGCAGGACAAGCAGAACATCGCCTGGGGCGGGTCGAATCCCGGCGGGGTGATGTACTACATGGTCGGCGTCGCGGGCACGGCGATCACCGAGAAGCTGCCCGAGTACAACATTACCCAGGTGACCACTGGCGGCTCTACGGAGAACGCGAAGCGCCTGCTCAAGGGCGAGCTCGACATGGGCATCGTCTACGGTGCGCATGTCTACATGTCGCTCAAGCAGGAAGGTCCGTTCAAGGACTTCCCAAAGGGCACGATGTTGCGTGGGGTCGCCAAGGCCTATTCCGGGCCGACCTATTTCGTTTCGCTTCCAGGGGCCGGGATCAAGTCGCATAACGACTTGAAGGGCAAGACGGTGGCCATGGGGCCACCGGGATCGGGCACGGTGTTCAACTGCACCAACATCCTCAAGGCGCTTGGCGTGCTCGACGGGGTCAAACAGCGCTTCATGACCTTTGCTGATGCCGGCCGCGCGGTCGCCAATGGCCAGGTCGATGCGCTGTGCCAGTCCTCGGCACCGGCGGCGGCCGTCAAGGAGCTGGCGGAAACGCGCGGCGCGCAAGTGATCGCCTATACCGACGCGGAGCTCGGCAAGGTCAGCCAGGCCTATCCGTTCTATACCGCGGGTACGATGCCCGAGGGCACCTACAAGGGCGTTCCGGCGCTGAAGCTGCCGTTCCTCACGGTGTACTGGGTCGCTCACGAGCGCGTTTCGGCGAAGGCGGTCGAGGACATTCTCATGCTTGTCTATCAGCCCGACATGCGCAAGCGGCTTGCGGCCGGTCACAAGGCCTGGGCGCAGATGGAGCCCGACGTGAAGAATTTCATCGCCCTGCGCGCACCGATGCACCCCGGTGCGGAGGCCTACTACAAATCCA
>LJTQ01000147.1 GCA_001303445.1 Betaproteobacteria bacterium SG8_39
CTCCGCTTCGAGCAGGTCGAGCGCGGCCTCGAGGCCATAGAAGAAATGCATCGGCGCGGTGCCGACGAACGCCGCCTGACGGCCGTCCTTCATCATGTTGCGCCAGTCGAAGTAGCGCCGCGGGTTGCCTGCGCCCTGAGCCGCGGCCAGCGCCTTCTCGTTGGCCGCGGTAAACGACATCCCCGGCGGCAGCATGAGCCCCTTCTGCGCCCCGCCGACCACCAGGTCGACCTTCCACTCATCCATGCGAAAGTCGTAGGAGGCGAGCGAGGAGATGGTGTCGACGAGAAACAGAGCCGGGTGACCGGCGGCATCGATGGCCGCGCGCGCCTCGGCCACGGGGTGGCGGATGCCGGTCGAGGTTTCGTTATGCACCAGCATCACCGCCTTGATCGCGTGCCCGGCGTCGCGCGACAGGCGCTCGCCAAGCGCCCGCACATCGACCGTGGCGCGCTCCGGCGTCGGCAGGCTTTCGGCCTCCAGGCCGAAGGCCGTCGCGGTCGCCGCCCAGTTGCGCGAGAAATAGCCGCTCTCGCAGACCAAGACCCGGTCGCCCGGCGAGAACAGGTTGGCGATGCTCGCCTCCCAGGCGCCGTTGCCCGAGGCGGCGTAGGCCACCACCGCCGCGCGCTCGGTCTTCAGGATCCGCTGCAGGCGTTGCAGGCAGGCGTCGCGCAGCGCAACGAAGCCGGCGCCGGTGAAATCGACCGCGGGACGCGCCATGGCCTGCAATACGCGTTGCGGAATGTTGGTCGGTCCAGGGTGCATGAAAAACTGCCAGCCGCGCCGGGTGCTCACCATCGCCTCCTTCAGGAATCGGTCGAGATCATAGCCAATCACCCGTGCGCCCGGTTTTCGTGATAGACTCCGCCCCGCAAGATTTTCAAGCAGTGACGAAGTCCCCTCACCACCGCGCAGTCTGGGCGGTTTCAGTAGCGGTACCCAGTTCCCTTACTTGATCGTCGTGCCCGGTCGCATCGGCCCGGTTCCGCCGACGCACTTCAAGCAAGGAAACACAACATGGCTACCGGTAAAGTTAAATGGTTCAACGACCAGAAGGGGTTTGGCTTCATCACCCCGGACGGCGGCGGCGAAGATCTCTTCGCGCACCACTCGGAAATCCAGATGGGCGGCTTCAAGTCGCTCAAGGAAAACCAGCAAGTGCGTTTCGAGGTTCGCAAGGGTCCCAAGGGGCTCCAGGCCACCGAGATCCAGCCGCTCTAAGCAGGCGGCAGGACGCAAAAAGCCCGCGGTCGCGGGCTTTATGAATAAAAGGCCCGCGTCAGCGGGCCTTTTGCATTGCGCCGCCGGCGGCCTACTTGCCCGCGATATTCAGCGCCGAGGGCAGCCATAGCGAGATCGCCGGGAAGGCGATCAGGATGCCGAGGCGCACGATGTCGGCCAGCACGAACGGGATCACGCCGCGGAACAGCGTCGGCGTCGGCACCTCGGGCAGCAGCGAGCTCAGCACGAACAGGTTCATCCCCACCGGCGGGCTGATCAGGCCGATCTCGACGATCACCACGATCAGGATGCCGAACCAGACCGGGTCGAAGCCGAGTTGTGTCACCAGCGGGAAGAAGATCGGCACGGTGAGCAGCACCATCGACAGCTCCTCCATCGCCGTGCCGAGGATGACGTAGATCGCGCAGATCGCGACCACCACCATGATCGGATGCACCTTGAACTGCTCGACGAAGTTCGTCAGGTCGAACGGCAGGCTGGTGAAATTGATGTAGTTGGCGAACACCAGTGCGCCGATCAGGATCATGAACAGCATCGAGGTGGTGCGCGCCGAGTCGATCAGCACCTCGCGCAGCACGCGCCAGGTCAGCGCGCGGCGCGCGAGCGCGAAGATGAAGGCGCCGAAGGCGCCGATGCCGGCACCCTCGGTGGCGGTGAAGATGCCGGCGTAGATGCCGCCGATCGAGACGAGGAACAGCACCGCCACCCCCCAGATGCCCTTCAGCGCCTCGTAACGCTCGGCCCAGGACGAGCGCTCGCCGGCCGGGCCGGCCGACGGGTCGCGCCACACCACCCAGCGCACCGCGAGGCAGAGCAGCCCCGCGGCGAGGATGCCGGGGAACACGCCAGCGGCGAACAGCCGCCCGATGTTGGTCTCGGTGATGATGCCGTAGATCACCATGATGGTCGACGGCGGGATGAGAATGCCGAGCGTGCCGCCGGCGCAGATCGAGGCCGCCGACAGCTTGTCCGAGTAGCCCAGCCGGCGCATCGGCGGATAGGCCACCTTCGACATGGTCGCCGCGGTCGCGATCGACGAGCCGCAGATCGAGCCGAAGCCGGCGCAGGCGACCACCGTCGACATCGCCAGCCCGCCGCGCCAGTGGCCGATGAAGGTGTAGGCCGCGCGGAACAGCTCCTGCGACATGCCGGCGCGCGACACGAAGTTGCCCATCAGCACGAACAGCGGCACCACCGAGAGCTCGTAGTCGATCCCCGCGGCGAACGTGGTCTGCGCCAGCTGGTCGAAGGCCGCGTGCATGCCGCGGGTCAGGGCGAAGCCGCCGACGCCGACGATCAGCATGGCGAACGCGATCGGGATGCGCGCGAAGGCGAGGCCGAGAAGGATCGCGAAGGCGATGAGGGTTTCGGTCACGCGCTCAACGCGTCACGCGCTGCCCGCGCCGGCGCCGTGGCTCATGTCGTGCGCCACCCGCCAGCCGCGGACGTAGTCCCAGGCCACCGCCAGGCAGGCGAGCGTCGCGAGCCCGGCCATGATCGAGAACGCTCGTGTGAACGGGCCGTGCGGGATGTGCAGGGTCATCGTCACTTCGGTCGTCTCGAGGTGGCTGACCGACAGCACCCACAGTCGCCAGGCGATGACCCCGAGCACGGCGGCGCTCAGCAGGCTGATGAAGATGCGCTGGCCTTTCATCGCGCCACGCGGCACGAAGTGATCCATGATGTCGATCGTCACGTGCCCCTCGCGCGCCGTGACCAGCGGCAGCGCGCAGAAGATCAGCACGCCCATCATGAACTCGGTGACCTCGTAGGCGCCGTAGATCGGGCTGGTGAACAGCTTGCGGCCCGAGACGTCGAGGAAGGTGAGCACCATCATCGCGAACAGGTCCGCGGCGACGACGCTGCCCAGGATCCAGCCCGCCCAGCGGCCGAGCGGGCCGTGGAAGATCGCGTCTTCAGTGGCGTGCGGGCTGCTCATGCCGGATCAAGTGAAGCGAACGCCGCTCCCGGACCGGCCATGCCGGGCCGGGCCGGGGGCGGCCGTGCGCAGTGCTACTTGCCCGCTGCGACCCGGGCGACTTCGGCGCGGAAGAACTTGATCGTCCCCTTGCCGTCGATGCCCATCGCGTCCATTTTCGCGCCGTACTCCAGCTCGAGCTTCTCGGTGAGCTTGTTCAGCTCGGCGACGAACTCCGCCGACATCGGCTTGATCTGGCCGCCCGCTTCCTTGATCGCGACCACGCCTTCCTTGTCGGCGCGGTCCCAGCCGGCGCCCGCGAGGCGCGCGAACTTCTCGCCCGAAACCTTCATGATCGCGTCCTGGTCGGCTTTCGACAGACCGGCGAACTTGTTCTTGTTGACCGCGAACCAGAACGACGAGCTGTAAAGCCCGCCCTTCACGAAGGTGCTGTACTTGACGATGCTGGCGATCTTGAAGCTCTTCAGCGACTCGGTGGGGAACATGATGCCGTCGGCGATGCCCGCGGAGAGCACCTCGAAGGACTTCGGCGCCGGCTGCGTGATCACCACGCCGCCGAAGGTCTGCACGATGGCGCGCGGCACGTCGCCGCCGACGCGGATCTTCTGCCCCTGGAGGTCCGACGGCTTGAGGATGAACTTCTTCGAGTGGTGCATGAGGCCAGGGCCGTGGGTCATGACGCCGAGCAGGTGCACGTCTTTGTGCACGCCGGCCTTCTCGATGTGCGTCTTGTGCGTGCGCCACAAAGCAACGCCGTTGTCCACCGCCGTGTCGCCGAGCTGCGGCAGCTCCGCGATCAGGTAGGGCTGGAAGCGCTCGGGCTGATAGCCGTAGGTCGACCAGGCGACATCCACCTGCCCGTTGATGACCGCGTCATAGTGCTGGTTCGGCCGGGCCACCGGCTTGGGCAGCATCTGGATGCGCACGCGCCCGTTGGTCACCTTGGCGACGTCGTTCGCCCAGGGCACCATGATGTACTTCACGATCGGGTGCGCCGGCGGCACCCAGTTCGACATCGTCAGCACGGTCTGGGCCTGCGCCGGCACGGCGAAGCCGGCGGCCATGCCCGCAACGGCGAGCGCAATAACGGTTTTTCTCATCTCCCTCTCCTCCCACGGTTTCCGATTAGGCGAGGCCGCAGGCGTCGAACGCCCGCCTCCCCGAGATCTTGCGCGGCTATAGTAGCGAATTGCAGCCGAATCCGCAGCTTTCCACCCGGCATTTGAGAATGAAGATCAGGAAGCAGGAAATCGAGGACGCGATGCAGGGCGAAATGCGCCGCTGGCTGCGCCCGCCCGATTGGACGCCGCCCCAGCAGCTCGCGATCGCCTGCCGCATCCTCGCCCGTGAGGACCATGTCTCCGGCCTCGCGGGTCAGGTCACCGCGCGCGCCGACCGCGGCGGCTACTGGACGTTGCCGCTCGGGCTGGGCTTCGACGAGGCCCGCGCCTCGAATCTGATCCGGGTCGACGAAGACCTCGGGCTGCTCGAAGGCCAGGGCATGCCCAACCCGGCGGTGCGCTTCCACCTCTGGATCTACCGGCGCCGCCCCGACGTGGCCGCGATCGTGCATACCCACCCGCCGTACTGCAACGCGCTGTCGCTGATCGGCACGCCGCTGGTCGTCGCGCACATGGACAGCGCGATGCTCTACGAGGACTGCGCCTACCTCGCCGAGTGGCCCGGCGTGCCGGTCGCGGACGTCGAGGGCGAGCTGATCTCGAGCGCGCTCGGCGCGAAGCGCGCGATTCTGCTGGCACACCATGGGCAGCTCGCCGTGGGCACCGGCGTCGCCGAAGCGACCTATCTCGCGGTCAATCTGGAGCGCGCGGCACGCATGCAGGTTCGTGCCATGGCCGCCGGCACGATCCGCGCGGTCGATCCGCAGCACGCGCGCGGCGCGCACGATTTCCTGCTCAAGCCCGAGATCGTCGAGGCGAGCTTTCATCACCTCGCGCGGCGCGAGCTGCGCGAGAGTGAGGGCTGCCTGCGCTAGCGCCCACGCCCGGCGAGCAGCTCGATCAGCATCGTCGGCTCGGCCCCCTCCGGGCGCAGCACCTTGATCATGCGGTAGAGCTCGCTCGCGCTGCGCGCCATCGGCAGCGGCACCCCCGCCTCGCGCGCGACCACGGCGGCATTCTCGAGGTCCTTGAGCAGCGTCGCGACGTCGCCGATCGGCGGGTCGTAGGCGCGCTTCGCGATGCGCGGGCCGAAGACCTGCAGCGGCACCGAGTCGGCGAAGCCGCCCTTGAGCGCCTCGGGCAGCTTGGCGGCATCGACGCCCGCGGTCTCGGCGACGCGGATCGCTTCCGCCAACACCGGGAAGAGGCAGCCGACGATGATCTGGTTGCACAGCTTGGTGGCCTGGCCGGCACCCGAGGCGCCCATGTGCGTGAAGCGCGAAGACAGATGGGCGACGATGGGTTTCGCGCGCGCGAAATGCTCCGGCTTGCCGCCCGCCATGATCGCGAGCGTGCCCTGCTCGGCGCCGGGCACGCCGCCCGACACCGGCGCGTCGACCAGCCCCATGCCGCATTCTTTTTCCAGCCGCTCGGCGTAGCTGCGCGCCGAAGCCGGCGCAATGCTGGAGAAGTCCACCACCAGCTTGCCCTTGGCCCCACCCGCGGCCACGCCCTCGGGCCCGAACAGCACCGCTTCGGCCGCCTTCTGGTCGGTCACGCAGAGCATGACGATGTCCGCGGCGCGCGCCACCTCGGCCGCCGAGCCGAGCGCGCGCGCGCCCTTCTCGAGCACCGGCTTGAGCTTCTCCGCCGAGCGGTTCCACACGCACACCGCGTAGCCGGCTGCCAGCAGGCGCAACACCATCGGCTTGCCCATCAGGCCGACGCCGATGTAGCCGAGTTTCGGCTGATCGCTCATGTTCCCTTTCCCCCCCGATGCGTGACTGCGCCGCGAAAGGCCGAACCGACCTGCGCCGCGTATTTTTCCAGCACCCCCGACAGGCGCCGCGCGCGCGGCGGCTGCCAACGCCTGCGCCGGCGCGCGAGCTCGGCCGCCGGCAGCTCGAGCGTCAGCCGGCGGCGCGCGCAGTCGATGACGACGCGATCGCCGTTCTTCACCCAGGCGAGCGGCCCGCCGAGCGCCGCCTCGGGCGATACATAGCCGACCATCATGCCGCGCGTCGCGCCCGAGAAACGTCCGTCGGTCAGCAGCGCGACCTTCTCGCCCATGCCCTGGCCATAGATCAGCGCGGTGACGCCGAGCATCTCGCGCATGCCGGGACCGCCCTTCGGGCCTTCGTAGCGGATGACCAGCACGTCGCCCGCCGCGTAGGCGCGCCGGCGCACCACGTCGGCGCAGGCTTCTTCCGAATCGAACACCCGCGCGCGCCCTTCGAAGCGCATCGCCTTGAGGCCGGCGACCTTGATGAGCGCGCCGTCCGGCGCGAGGTTGCCTTTCAGCACCACCAGCCCGCCGGTGGCGAGCAGCGGTTCTTTCCGCACCACTTCGCCGTCGGCGCCGGGATGATCGCGCAACGCCTGCTCGAGCGTCGTGCCATAGATCGTCAGGCAGTCGCCATGCAAGACCCCGCGCGCAAGCAGCGCCTTGAGCACCGCGTACACGCCGCCCACCGCATGCAGGTCCTTGGCGAGGAAGCGCCCGCCCGGCTTCATGTCGGCGATCAGTGGGGTGCGGCGCGAAACGCGCGCCAGATCGTCGAGCGAAAAGCGGATCCCCGCCTCGTGCGCGATCGCCGGGATGTGGAGGCCGGCGTTGGTCGAGCCGCCGGTTGCCGCGACCGCGGCGCAGGCGTTCTCCAGGCTTTTGCGCGTGACCAGCTCGCGCGGCAGCGGCCCGCCGTTGTTCAGCAGGTCCATCGCCACGCGCCCCGCCGCGCGCGCCTGCGGCAGGCGCGCCTCGGCGACCGCGGGCAGGGTCGCCGAGCCCGGCAGCGCAAGGCCGAGCGTCTCCGACACCATCGCCATCGTATTGGCGGTGAACTGCCCGGGGCAGGACCCGAGCCCCGGCAGGCAGACGTGTTCGAGTTCGTCGAGATCCTCGGGCCGCAGGTCGCCCGCCATCACTGCGCCCACCGCTTCGTAGGTGTCGAGCACGGTGACGTCGCGCCCATGCCACTGCCCGGGCAGCGCCGCGCCGCCGTAGACGAACACCGACGGCAGGTTGAGGCGCACCATCGCCATCATCATGCCGGGCAGGGTCTTGTCGCAGCCGGCGAAGGTCACCAGCGCATCGTAGGCGTGCCCGCGCACCACGGCCTCGACGCCATCGGCGACCAGCTCGCGCGAGGGCAGCGAGTAACGCATGCCGCCGTGGTTCATCGACATTGAGTCGGCGACCGAGGCGCAGGCGAAGTCGAACGGCACGCCGCCTTCGGCGCGCACGCCCTCGCCTGCCGCCTGCGCGAATCGGCCGAGCAGCGCGTTGCAGGGGGTGTTGCGCGCATCGGTCGAGGCGATGCCGACGAAGGGCCGCGCGATTTCGGCATCCGACAGGCCAAGCCCGCGCAGGAATGCGCGGTGCGGTGCGCGATCGAGCCCCTCGACCGTCACGCGCGAGGGCAGAATCGGGATGACCTTCTTCGGTCTGTGACGGCGGGCGGGCGGCTTCGTCGACATGGGCGCCTATTCTATGTGGCGTC
>LJTQ01000148.1 GCA_001303445.1 Betaproteobacteria bacterium SG8_39
GCCGTCGACGGGTCGCCGCGCCGGCTGCCGGGGTCGTTCAGTCACCGTCGGGGGTGCGTAGACCGTCGATCAGTCGGCTCAACCGGTCGCCGCGCTCGATTGATTCGTCGTATACGAAACGCAGGTCCGGTATCGCGTACAGCTTGACGCGCTGCGCAAGCTGCGAGCGCAGGAACCCCGCCGCGCGCCCGAGCCCCTCGGTTGCCGACGGCACTTGCGCCGCGTCGAGACAACTGAAAAAAACGACGGCGTGGGCGTAGTCCGGGGAGATCTCGACGTCGGTCAGGGAAATTCCCGCGACGCGTGGGTCGCGGACGTCGCGTCGCAAAATATCGGCGAGCTCGCGGCGGACCTGCTCGCCGACCCGCGACAGTCGTCCGCTTCGCCGGGAGCTCGCTCGACGTCGCATACCGTCCGCATCGCCCGGGCCCGGGGCAGTACCCCACGGGCCTCGCTACAGGCTGCGGGCGACCTCCGTGACCTCGAATGCCTCGAACTGATCGCCTTCCTTGATGTCCGAGTAATTCGCGATCGAGATGCCGCATTCGAAGCCGGCCTTCACCTCGCGCACGTCTTCCTTGAAGCGCTTGAGCGTCTCGATCTCGCCGGTGTGGATCACCACGTTGTCGCGCAGGATGCGCACCTGCGAATTGCGACGCACCAGTCCTTCGAGAACGTAGCAGCCTGCCACCGCGCCCACCTTGGTGATCTTGAACACCTGCCGCACCTCGACCAGGCCGAGCACCTGTTCCTTGCGCTCCGGTGCGAGCATCCCCGACAGGGCCGCTTTGATCTCCTCGACCGCCTCGTAGATGATGTTGTAGTAGCGCAGCTGGATGCCGCTGCTCTCGGCCAGCTTGCGCGCCGCCGCGTCCGCACGCGTGTTGAAGCCGATAACGATCGCCCCGGAAGCGAGTGCCAGGTTGATGTCCGATTCAGTGATGCCCCCGACAGCGGCATGCACGATGTTCACCTTCACCTCGTCAGTCGACAGGCGCGTCAGGGCATGCGCCAGAGCCTCCTGCGAACCCTGAACGTCGGCTTTGAGGACGATCGCCAGCGTCTTCGCGCCGGTCTCGCCCATCTGCTCGAAGATGTTCTCCAGGCTCGTCGCCTGGCGTTTGGCGAGCTTGACGTCGCGGAACTTGCCCTGCCGGAACAGCGCAATCTCGCGCGCCTTGCGCTCATCGGCAATTACGGTGGCGTCGTCGCCCGCGCTCGGCACACCTGAAAGCCCCTGAATTTCAACCGGAATCGAAGGTCCCGCAGACTGTGCCGGTCGACCGGTCTCGTCCACCATCGCCCGTACCCGGCCGAACACGGCACCGCTCAGCACGACGTCACCGCGATGCAGCGTGCCCGACTGCACCAGCAGGGTGGCGACCGGGCCGCGCCCCTTGTCCAGCCGTGCCTCGATGATGACGCCCTTCGCCGGCGCGTCCACCGGCGCCTTGAGCTCAAGCACCTCGGCCTGCAGCAGCACGTGCTCCAGCAGACTGTCGACGCCCTGTCCTGTCTTCGCCGACACCGACACGAGGGGCACGTCACCGCCGAGATCCTCGGGCACGACACCGTGGCTCAGCAGCTCCTGCTTGACCTTCTCCGGGTTCGCGTCCGGCTTGTCGACCTTGTTGATTGCGACGACGAGCGGCACGCCGCCGGCGCGCGCGTGGTTGATCGCCTCGATGGTCTGCGGCATGACGCCGTCGTCCGCGGCGACGACCAGGATCACCAGGTCGGTGACCTGCGCGCCGCGAGCGCGCATCGCTGTGAAAGCCTCGTGGCCCGGCGTATCGAGAAAGGTCACCACGCCACGCGGTGTCTCGACATGATATGCGCCGATATGCTGCGTGATGCCGCCGGCCTCGCCCGCGGCGACTTTGGTGCGCCGGATATGGTCGAGCAGCGAGGTCTTGCCGTGGTCAACGTGGCCCATGACTGTCACCACCGGCGGCCGCGCCAGCAGCGCCGCCTCGACGTGCGGCTCGGTTTCGCTCAGGTAGGCCTCCGGGTCTTCGAGCTTGGCCGGCTTCGCCTTGTGCCCCATCTCCTCGACGACGATCATGGCCGTCTCCTGGTCGAGGACCTGGTTGATGGTTGCCATGGTGCCGAGCTTCATCAGTGCCTTGATGACCTCGGCAGCCTTGACCGCCATCTTGTGCGACAACTCGGCCACCGTGATGGTTTCGGGCACCGCCACTTCGCGCACCACCGGCTCGGTCGGCGCAGTGAAGGTCGTGCTTTCGGCACTGCTCGCCGCTGCGGCGCGGTGCCGCCCAGCGCCGCGCGCATGCCAGCCCGCCACGCCGCCGCCCATGTCCCCACGGGTCTTCATCGTGCGCCGGCGCACCGAATCGTCGCGCATGACCGTCGCCGGCCGTGATTTCTTGCCGCGTCGCTCGCCCTTGGCTTCCTCACCCTTCGGCTTTGGCGCATGCAGCGTGCCCTCGGTCGCCGCCGCGGCCGCCGCTGGGGGCTTTTCCTGCGCAGCCGCCTGGGTCTGCCGCTCCTGCTGGCGCTGCTCGGCCTCGCGCCGCTCGCGTTCCTGTTTCTCGCGCAGCTCGCTGGCCTGGATTTCAGCCAGCTGCCGCTGACGTTCAGCCTCGGCCTGGCGCAGCTCGCGCTCGCGCTCATCGAGCGCACCCGCGCTCGGCGGCTTCGGGGCGGGCGCCTCGGGCACGGGCGCGGGCGCTTCCGCGGCGACCGCCGCGGCCGCGATTTCGGTCGGATCGCGCTTCACGAAGACCCGCTTCTTGCGCACCTCGACCTGCACCGTGCGCGTCTTGCCGGTGGCATCCGCCTTGCGGATCTCGCTGGTTTGCTTGCGCGTCAGCGTGATCTTGGTCTTGGGTTCTTCAGCGCCGTGCGAGCGCCGCAGGTAATCCAGCAGCCGGGACTTGTCCTGCTCGCTCAAGGCGTCTTCGGGCACGCGCTTGTCAACGCCTGCCGCGCGCAACTGCTCGAGCAGAACGGAAGGCGGCACCTTCAGCTCGCTCGCAAACTGGGCAACGCTCGTCTGTGCCACGTCAGTGCGCCTCCCCTTGTTCCGTCGCCTCTTCGGCGAACCAATGCGCCCGGGCAGCCATGATGAGCGTCTTGGCCCGTTCTTCCTCGAGGCCTGTCATCTCGGAAAGTTCGTCCACCGCCAGGTCGGCGAGGTCGTCGCGCGTTCGCACCCCGGCCTCCGCCAGCTTCGCGGCGAGCTGGGTATCCATGTCCTGCAGTCGCAGCAGCTCGGGATCCACGCCCTCGACCTTTTCCTCGTTCGCGATCGCCGCGACCAGCAGCGCGTTGCGTGCGCGGTTGCGCAGCGCGTTCACGGTGTCCTCGTCGAACGCCTCGATCTCCATCAATTCGTTGATCGGGACGTAGGCAATTTCCTCCAGAGTCGAAAAGCCTTCCTGGATGAGGATGTCGGCAACCTCTTCGTCGACGTCGAGTTGTTCGATGAACAGCGCCTTGACGCGCGCGCCCTCCTCTTCCTGCTTGCGATTCGACTCGTCTTCCGTCATCAGGTTGATTTGCCAACCGGTGAGCTCGGATGCGAGGCGCACGTTCTGGCCGCTGCGGCCGATGGCGATCGCGAGATTCTCCTCATCGACCACGACGTCCATGGCGTGCTTTTCTTCGTCGACCACGATCGACGAGACTTCCGCCGGTGCCAGCGCGCCGATGACGAACTGCGCCGGATCCGCGGACCAGAGCACGATGTCGACGCGCTCGCCCGCAAGCTCCTGCGTCACCGCCTGGACCCGCGAACCGCGCATGCCCACGCAGGTGCCGATCGGGTCGATGCGCCGGTCGTTGGAGTGCACCCCGATTTTGGCGCGCACGCCGGGGTCGCGCGCCGCCGACTTGATCTCGAGAAGCCCTTCTTCGATTTCCGGCACTTCGAGTTCGAACAGCTTCATGATGAACTGCGGCGCGGTCCGCGAAAGCAGCAGCTGCGGGCCGCGTGCCGTCCGGTCGATCTTCATCACCCAGCCGCGCACGCGATCGCCGATGCGCAGATTTTCCTTTGGAATCATCTGGTCGCGGCCGAGCAGCGCCTCGAGGCGGCCGGATTCGACGATGGCGTTGCCACGCTCCATGCGCTTGATCGTCCCCGTCACCAGCTCGTCGCCGCGCGACAGAAACTCGTTCAAGATTTGCTCGCGCTCCGCGTCGCGGATGCGCTGCAGGATCACCTGCTTGGCGGCCTGCGCGCCGATGCGGCCGAATTCCACCCGCTCCAACGGCTCCTCGATGAAATCTTCGAGCTTGAGGTTCGGATCGCGCTGCTGAGCTTCGGACAGTCCGATCTGGCGCTCGGGAAACTCGAGCGCTTCATCTTCGACCACCTGCCAGCGGCGGAAGGGCGAATAGTCGCCGCTCGCGCGGTCAATCGACACCCGCACGTCGATGTCGTCCGAGTACTTTTTCTTCGTCGCTGACGCCAGAGCGAACTCAAGTGCGGCAAAGACCACGTCCTTGTCGACGTTCTTTTCGCGCGCCAGCGCGTCCGCTTGCATCAGAAGGTCTCGCCCTATCACGTCGTCACCCCGTTTCGTTTGCAACTTCACAGGTCCGGCACCAGTTTGGCCCGTTCCATGTCCGCCAACGCGAGGCTGACGTTCTGTCCGTCAACCTCGATCGTGGCTGCCTGTTCATCGCACTTCAGCAGCAGGCCGGCGTATCGGCGCCGCCCGGCTGCATCACGCTCGCGCATGCGCACTTCGACCCGCTGCCCGGCGAAGCGTCGAAAATCGCTCGCCTTGCGCAGCGGCCGATCGAGTCCCGGCGAGGACACCTCGAGTCGATCGTACTCGACGCCCTCCACCGCGAAGACCCGGGTGAGCTGGCGGCTGACCGCCGCGCAATCGTCGACCGTGATGCCCTCGGGCCGGTCGATGAAGACACGCAGCAGGCGTGCGCGGTTCGACGGCTGGAAATCGACACACTCGAATCCCAATCCGTTCACCGCTCGCTCTACGAGTTCAGCCAATCCTGTCAAATCTTGCCAACGCGCAAACAAAAAATGGGCCGAAGCCCATCCCCTAGCGCACAGACCGTCGTGCGCTTCCAAAGACTTTGAAGTTTAACAGGAATTCGGCTCCGGAACAACTTTCGACGCGCTCGGATCCGTGGCCGCCGCGAGCAACGCCGCGCATTGCTGCGGCTCGAGTTCGATCCACCGTCCGGGCTGCAGCGCGCGCGGCAGGCGCACGGTCCCAAAGCGGACCCGCATCAGGCGGCTGACCTGCAATCCGACCGCCTCGAACAGCCGGCGCACCTCGCGCGTGCGGCCTTCACGCAAAACCACGCGATGCCACTGATTCGCTGCGCTGCCCCCGCCGGCGTGCAGCGGTTCGAGACGCTCAAAGGCGGCCTTGCCGTCCTCGAGCGGCACGCCCCGCAGCAGGCGCTGCCGTGTCGCATCGCTCAGGGTGCCGAGTACGCGGACCAGGTACTCGCGTTCGACCTCGTAGCGCGGGTGCATCAGCCGGTTTGCCAGGGCCCCCGAGTCGGTCAGCAGCAGCAGGCCCGAGGTGTTCAGATCCAGGCGGCCGACGGCGATCCACTGGCCCTCGCGCAGTCGCGGCAGGCGCTCAAAAACCGTGCGCCGCCCGCCCGGGTCGCGCCGGGTCACCATCTCCCCCACCGGCTTGTGATACAGGAGCACGCGCACCGGCGCGTCGGTGGCTCGCAGCCGCACCGGCCGACCGTCGACCTCGATGCGCTCGCCTGCGTGCGCCCGCTCGCCGAGCAGCGCCGGACGACCAGCGACCGTGACGCGCCCAGCCGTGATCCAGGCCTCGATCGTGCGCCGCGAGCCGAGTCCGGCCGCTGCGAGCAGCTTCTGCAGGCGCTCCGCGCGCGGCTCCGCGCCCGGCTCAGGCCTGCGCGTCTGGCTCGGGCGGGGTTTCGCTGGCGGACGCCGGCTCGGGGGCGGCTTCTTCGACGCGGTCTTCACCGGCGGTCGGGTCGTATTGCAGCGTTTGCGCGATTTCCTCGAGCGGCGGCAGCTCTTCGAGCGAACGCAGGCCGAGATCATCGAGGAACGTCTTGGTGGTCCCGTACAGCGCCGGGCGTCCCGGGGTCTCGCGATGCCCGACCGCGTCGATCCAGCCGCGCGTTTCGAGCGTTTTGATCACCTGCGGTGAGACTGCGACGCCGCGAATGTCCTCGATGTCACCGCGCGTCACAGGCTGCCGGTAGGCGATGATGGCAAGCGTCTCCAGCACGGCGCGAGAGTAGCGCGGTGGCTTCTCGGGCTGCATGCGCTCGACGTAGCGCTGGAAATCGGGTCGCGTCTGGAAGCGCCAGCCACTTGCCAGGTGCACGAGTTCCACCGTCCGGCCGGACCATTCCTCGCGCAGCTCCTGCAGCAGACGCCGGACGGTATCCGACCCAATATCCTCATCGAATAACCGGCGCAAGGCGCTCAGAGACAGCGGCACCGCAGTCGCAAGGAGCGCGCCCTCCATCACGCGTTTCGCCTCAGTGGGATTCAGCATTGCCCAATTTTACGTAGATTGGCGCGAAACACTCCGCCTGCGTGATCTCGATCAGCAGTTCCCGCGCAAGCTCGAGAACGGCAAGAAAGTTGACCACCAACACGGGGACGCCACGCGTTGCGTCGAACAGCTCCGAGAATTCCAGTACACGATGCTCGCGCAGCCGACGCAGGATCGAGCTCATGTGCTCGCGCACTGAGAGTTCCTCGCGCGAGACGTGGTGATGCGCCGACAGCCGTGCCCGATGCAGCAACCGGCGCCAGGCCTCGGCGAGGTCCTGCGCATCGACGCCGGGCAGCTGCTCGACCACGGTCTTTTCGATCCACACGGTGACCGCGACGACATCGCGTCCGACCTGCGGCAGCTGTTCAAGCGCCTGCGCAGCCTTCTTCATGCGCTCGTATTCGAGCAGCCGCCGCACCAATTCTGCGCGCGGATCCACTTCCTCGGCCTCCTGAGCCGGCGGGCGCGGCAACAGCATGCGCGACTTGATCGCCATCAGGATCGCCGCCATCACCAGATACTCGGCGGCCAGCTCGAGATTGCGCGCGCGCATCGCATCGACATACTCGAGGTATTGCCGCGTGAGCGGCGCCATCGGGATATCAAGGATGTTCAGATTTTCCTTGCGGATCAGATAAAGCAGCAAATCGAGCGGGCCCTGAAAGGCCTCCAGCACGATCTCCAGGGCATCGGGGGGAATGTAAAGATCCCGCGGCAGCTCGATCAGCGGCTCGCCGTACAGCTTCGCCTGGGGCGTCGGAATCTCGATCTGGGGTGACGGTGTCATGCGGCTAGGTATAGGACAGGCCAAGCGCTTCGCGCACGTCTCGCATCGTCTCAGTTGCGAGGCGACGTGCGCGGTCGCAACCGTCGGCGACGATGTTGCGTACCAGTGTCGGATCGTCCAGATAGGTCTGCGCGCGCTCGCGCATGGGGGCAAGCTCGGTCTGTATTGCGTCCACGATCGGTTGTTTGCATTCGAGGCAGCCGATGCCTGCGCTCGTACAACCCTGTCGCACCCAGTCCTTGCGCGCTTCGTCCGAGTACACCTGGTGCAGCGACCAGACCGGGCAGCGCTCCGGCGTGCCCGGGTCGCTACGCTTCACGCGTGCTGGATCGGTCGGCATCGTGCGCACCTTCTTTTCCACGGATTCCGGCGGCTCGCGCAGCGCAATGGTGTTGCCGTAAGACTTGGACATCTTCTGCCCGTCGAGGCCCTGTAACCGGGCGGCTTCAGTGAGCAGCACGTCGGGCTCGACGAGGATCTTCTTGCCGCTGCCCTTCCGCATCGCCCTGCTCCAGGTATTTCGCACGCAGCTCGGAGAACAGGCGCGCCTTCTTCGATCCCATCTTTTTCACCGCCGCCTTCGCCTTCTCTTCGAATCCCGCTTCGCGCCCGTACAGATGATTGAAACGGCGGGCGATTTCCCGCGTGAACTCGACGTGCGGCACCTGGTCCTCCCCCACCGGCACGTACTTCGCGCGGTAGATGAGGATGTCCGCGGACTGCAGCAGCGGATAGCCGAGAAATCCGTAGGTCGACAGGTCGCGGTCGGTGAGCCGCTCCTGCTGGTCCTTGTAGGTCGGCACGCGTTCCAGCCACCCGAGCGGCGTCATCATCGACAGCAGCAGGTGCAGCTCCGCATGCTCGGGGATATGCGATTGCACGAACAGCGTCGCCTGCGCAGGATCCACGCCAGCGGCGATCCAGTCGATGACCATGTCCCAGGCGTTCTTCTGCACCTGCCCCGGGCTCTCGTAGTCGGTGGTCAGTGCGTGCCAGTCGGCGACGAAATAGAGGCAGGGGTACTCGGCCTGCAGGCGAATCCAATTCTTGAGCACGCCGTGGTAGTGGCCCAGGTGCAGACTTCCGGTGGGGCGCATGCCGGACAGGACGCGGGGTTCGTACATGAAAGCCTAGCGCAGCAAAGATTCGGAGACGAACACCAGCGGCCGCAGCACGGTGCCGAGCGTGCCGGTGACCAGCAGCAGCACGATCACGGGCAGGCCCCAGGGCTCGAGCTTCGCGTACTGCCACGCGGCGCGACCCGGCAGCAGGCTCGCGACGATCCGACCGCCATCGAGCGGCAGAATGGGCAGCAGGTTGAGAAACATGAGCACGAGATTCACACGGATTCCGGCGAGCGACATCAGTCCGAGCGGAACCTCGAAGAATGCGGGCATCCACGGTGCGACGTGATACAAAACCGCCCAGCCCAATGCCATGGCCAGATTGGCGCCCGGTCCCGCGGCCGCAACCCAGGCCATGTGCTGGCGCGGCTTGCGCAGCGCCGAGAAATTGACGGGCACCGGCTTCGCCCAGCCGAACAGGAATGCGCCGACGCCGGACAGCGTGCTCAACACCAGGATCAGGCCGGGAACCAGGATCGTGCCGACCGGGTCGATGTGGCGCATCGGATTCAGACTGATGCGCCCCTGTGCGTACGCGGTGAGATCGCCGAAATGACGCGCCACGTAGCCGTGCGCCGCTTCGTGCAGGGTGATCGCGAACAGCACCGGAAGGGCGTATATCGCGATCGTCTGTACGAGTGGGCCGACGTCCATTGATTCAGTGCTTGATCGGACCGGATTCTAACAGAGCGCGCGTCGCGCGCTTCACTCGGCGAGTCCGATCAGCGCAAGGTCGCCTTTGCCCCGGCGCAGCACTGCAGGCTCGTCCCCGGTCAGGTCGACCACGGAGCTCGGGGCGACCCCGCAGGAGCCCGCATCGACAACGAGATCCAGGTCGTGCTCGAGGCGCGATCGAATCTCCTCCGGATCGGACAGGGGCGCATCATCCTGCGGTAGATGCAGCGTCGCGGACAGCATCGGCTCGCCGAGCTCGGCAAGCAGCGCCCGCGCGACGGGGTGCGCAGGGATGCGCACGCCGATCGTCTTGCGGCGTGCATGCAGCAGACGCCGCGGCAGCTCACGTCGCGCACGCAGGATGAACGTGAAGCTGCCCGGCGTCGCTGCTTTGATCAGCCGGTATTGCGCGTTGTTCACCATCGCGAAGGTTGCAACCTGAGTGAGGTCGCGGCACATCAACGTCAGGTGATGTCGTTCGTCGAGTGCGCGCACGCGCCGCAGGCGCGTCAGCGCCCGCACGTCACCGAGCTGACAGCCCAGCGCGTAACAGGAATCGGTCGGATAGGCGATCAGCCCGCCCTGCGCGAGGATCTCGGCCGCGCGCCGCACCAGCCGGGGCTGCGGGTGCGTCGGATGGATCTCGAAAAACTGCGCCATGCGCTCAGGACCGCCACGCGTCCCAGATCGGCGCAATCGAGAGCGCGAACGCAGGCAGCGCGCCGAACTCGGCCCCTTCGCCCGGGGCATGAAAGTCCGAGCCACGCGAAGCGCACAGGCCGAAGCGCTGCCCCAGCGCGGTAAACAGACGAAACTGATCGGGGGTATGG
>LJTQ01000149.1 GCA_001303445.1 Betaproteobacteria bacterium SG8_39
CGGCGACACCGAGTTCGCCGACATGCGTGCGGCCTACGACGCGCTCGGTCCGGCGATGAAGGCCCGTCTCGAGGGGCTGCGCGTGCGCCATTCGATCGCCTACTCGCGCCAGACGCTGGGCTTCGAGTTCTCGGCCGAGGAGGCGAAGCAGCTGCCCGGCGCCGAGCATCCGCTGGTGCGCACGCTGCCGCGCTCGGGCCGCAAGTCGCTGTATCTCGCCTCGCACGCGGCGGAGATCGTCGGCTGGAACCTGCCCGAGGGGCGCCTCTTGCTCCGCGAGCTGATGGAGCACGCGACGCAGCCGCAGTTCGTCCACCGCCACGCCTGGCGCGCGGGCGACCTGGTGATCTGGGACAACCGCGCGACGATGCACCGCGCGACCCCGTTCGACGACGCAACCCAGCGCCGCGAGCTGCGGCGCGTGACGACGCTCGATATCGCCGCTTAAGTTCCTAGTCTTTGCGCCCGCGCGTCCACCAGTCGCAGATCTCCTCTCCGGTGGTCAGCCACACGCCCTTTTTCCTGCGCATGTAGTCGTACACCGCCTCGAAGTACTTGATGCGGTGCGGCACGCCATGGATGTAGGGATGCACGGCGATCGCCATGACGCGCGGATTCTTCGCGCCCTCGGCGTAGAGCCGGTCGAACTGGTCGCGGCAACGCCGCAGCCAGGCGTCCGACTCCTGATGCTGGATCACCATCATCGGGATGTCGTTCAGCTCGAGCGTGTAGGGCACCGAGACCAGCGGGCCGTGTGTCGTGCGGATCTCGTAGGGCTGGTCGTCGTTGACCCAGTCCGACACGTACTCGATGCCTTCCTCGGCCAGCAGGTCGAGCGTCTCCCAGGTCTCGGTGAGTCCCGGTCCGAGCCAGCCCTTGGGCTTCTTGCCGGTGAATTCGCGGATGATCTCGATCGAATCGCGGATCACGGCACGCGGGTCGGGCTGCGTGTGCATCGCGCCCTGCTTGACGGCATGCCCCATGAATTCCCAGCCTGCGTCGCGCATCGCCTCGGCGACACGCGGGTAGGAGCGGCAGACGTTGGCGTTGAGCGAGGTGGTGACCGGAATCTTGCGCTTGACCAGCGCCTCGCGCATGCGCCAGAAGCCGACGCGCATGCCGTAGTCGTGCCAGGCCCAGTTGGGCACGTCCGGCACCACGCTCACGCCCTGCGGCGCGGGCAGGTACTGGCGCGCCATGGGCTTTTCGATATCCCATTCCTCGATGTTGACGATGGTCCACACCGCGATGCGCGCGCCCTTGGGCAGGCGCCACGGCTTGCGGTCGACGATCGCGGAGTAATCGAAACGCTCGTGCGGAAGCTTCATGACGGTCCTCCCGGTGCAGGGCACGGTATTCTAAACACCGTTGCAAAGCCGGGCAGGGAGTCCGCGCATGAAATCCGTCGAAGTCAACGGCCGCCGCTACCGCTGGATGGCCGATCCGCTGGTGGTGGTCTGCATCGACGGCTGCGAGCTCGCCTATCTGGAGCAGGCGGCGGCCGCGGGCCGCACCCCGTACCTGGCGCGGCTGCTTGCCGGGGGCGCGGCGTTCCAGGCCGATTGCGTCGTGCCGACCTTTACCAACCCGAACAACCTGTCGATCGTCACCGGCGTGCCGCCCGCGGTGCACGGCATCTGCGGCAACTATTTCTACGACCGCGAAGCGGATGCGGAAGTGATGATGAACGACCCGCGCTACCTGCGCGCGGGCAGCGTGCTGGCGGCGTTCGCCGACGCCGGCGCGCGCGTCGCGGTGGTCACCGCCAAGGACAAGCTGCGCACGCTGCTCGGCCATCGCCTGCAGGGCATCTGTTTTTCGGCGGAGAAGGCGGCCGCGGCGACGCTGGCGGAAAACGGCATCGACGACGTCGTCGCGCGGGTCGGCCTGCCGCTGCCGTCGGTGTACAGCGCGGCGCTGTCGGAGTTCGTCTTCGCCGCGGGCCTGATGCTGATGGAAACGCGCCGCCCCGACCTGATGTACCTCTCGACCACCGACTACATCCAGCACAAGTTCGCCCCGGGCAGCGACGGGGCGAACGACTTTTACGCCATGATGGACGGCTACCTCGCGCGGCTCGACGCGCTGGGCGCGGTGCTCGCGCTCACTGCCGATCACGGCATGAACGCCAAGACGCGCGCCGACGGCTCGCCCAACGTGATCTACCTGCAGGACCTGCTCGACGGCTGGCTCGGCGCGGCACGTGCGCGCGTGATCCTGCCGATCACCGATCCCTACGTGGTGCACCACGGCGCGCTCGGCTCCTTCGCGACGATCTATCTCGACACGGCCGAGCGCGATGCGGTCCGCGCGCGCCTGGCCGGGATCGAGGGCATCGATCTGGTGCTGCCGAATGCGGAGGCCTGCGCGCGCTTCGAGCTGCCGCCCGACCGCATGGGCGACCTGGTCGTGGTCTCGGGCCGGCATGTCGTGCTCGGCACCAGCGCTGCGCGACACGACCTGTCGGGGCTCGATGCGCCGCTGCGCTCGCACGGCGGGATTTCCGAGCAGACGGTGCCTCTGCTGTTCAATCGTCGCAGCGCCGGCATCCCGGGGCGCCCACGGCTGCGCAATTTCGACCTGCTCGACGTCGCGCTGAATCATCTCGAGCAGCCGGCGCGCGGTCGCTCGGCGGCCTGAGACCCCTAGTCGATGCCGAGCAGGGCCGCCCACTTGCGGCCGATCTGGTCGGGCGCGAAGCGTTGCTCGACGGCGTGCTGCCCCGCGCGCACGCGCTCGGCCGCCTCCTGCGGATGGGCCAGCGCCCAGCGCAGTCCGGCCGCGAGGTCGTCACCGATCCAGGCGTAGTCGGCGAGCTCGAGGTAGGTCGGAATCGGCGAAGCGATCGCCAGGCGCCCGGCGCGGATCGCGGTGACCAGGCGGTTGTGCGACTTGCCCGTGCTCCATTCCGCGCGCGTCTCGTGCGGAATGAGGACGAAGTCGCAGCGCTCGAGGGCCTGCTCGGTGGCCTGCAGCGACCACGCGGTGACGTGCAGCGCGCAGTCCGGATGCGCGGCGCGCAGGCGCCGGCCGATGGCGTCGAGTTCTTCGCGCGCGCCGCTGCGCGTCACCAGTTCGAGCTGCAGCGGCCTGTCGCGCAGCGCGCCGACCGCGTTCGCGAGCGCCTCTTCGAGCATCGCCGCGTTGATCTGCCCCAGATTGCCGAACCACATCAGGCGCAGGGGCGACGACGCCTGCGTGCGCACCGCGCGCGCCGGGTTTTCGTAGGGATCCTCGACGACCGCGATGCCGCGCCGCGCGTCGCGTGCGAGCCTCTCGCCGAGCGCCTGGCAGGGCACAACCAGGGTGCAGGACGCGCCGAGGCCCTTCTGGTAGCGCGCGAGGAACGGCTGGTGCACCGCCTTGCCCAGCGCCGCGAGGTCGTCCGGCATGTCGGCATAGAGGGGCACGCCGCCGGTCTGCGAAGCCGCGCGGGCGAGCAATGCGGAGAGCGCCTCCTGACGCTGCAGGATGGCGGGCGCCGGAAGCTTGCTGATCACGATCGCACCGACGGAACCGAACTCGGCCAGGCTCGGATCGCGCAGAAAATCGTCCAGCGAGACGAACCACACCGGCACACGCTGCGCCAGCTGCCGCGCCGGGATCACCGCGCGCAGGCGCATCGAGGCGATCTCGGTGACATAGGCGTCGGTCTGATTCACGCGCGCCGAGCTGCCCACCGGCAGCACGAAGGCGACGCAGCCGCCCGGCGGGAACGGACGTGCGGCCGGCGGCGCCGGCAGAGCACGTGTTCTGCCGAGCACGGCGTTGAGGCGCGCAGCGATCGATCCGAGCATCAGCGGTCCCTTTCGCAACCGATTATGCCAGCGCGCCGCGCTCGGCCGGCCGTGCGCCGATGGGCTGCGTTGGCGCAGACTTGCGTACACTTCGCGTTTCCGTAGGAAGGCCGCATGAAACGCATGCCACGCAGGCAGTTTCTCCTCGCCGCATCGGCGCTGGTTGCGGTGCCGCTCGCGGGTGCGCGGGCGGACGCCAAAAAGCCGCTGCGCATCGTCTGGTTCTCCGCCGGCGAGCCCGCCAGCCACACGCCCTATACCGAGGCCTTCCGCGACGGCCTGCGCGAGCTTGGCTACCGCGAGGGGCGTGACGTCGCGATCGACTATCGCTGGCGCGGCGAGACCCTCAAGACCTATCGCTGGATGGCCTCGGACATCGTTGAGGAAAAGCCCGACCTCATCGTCGCGACCTGCGAGATCTCCGCCCGGGCGGCGATGGGCGCGACACAAAAGATTCCGATCGTCATGGCGGCGAGCACCGATCCGGTGGCGCACGGCCTGGTCGCAAGCCTTGCCCGGCCGGGCCGCAACGTCACCGGCCTTTCGCTCAACGAAATCGAGATCGTCGCCAAGCGGCTGGAGCTGCTGCGCGACGTGGTGCCCGGTCTGCGGCGCGTGGGCGCGATCATGCCGGCGGACGAGCCGATCAGCCAAGTCGAGCTCGCGCGGCTCGAGCAGCTGACCCGTGCCGCGCGCCTCGAGCTGGTCAGTTACCGTGCACCCGGCGCGGACTTCGAGGCCGCGTTCAGCGCGATGCGCAAGGCGCAGGTGCAGGGCATTCTCGACTACTCGGCGCTGTCGGTGACCTTTCCCTATCAGCGCGAATTCACGGCGCTGGCGCTCGAGTCGGGCATTCCCGTTGCCTACAGTCTGCGCGAAATGGTCGAGGCGGGCGGCCTCATGTCCTACGGGCCGGTTGCCAAGGCGCTGTTCCATCGCGCGGCGTACTACGTCGACCGCATCGCCAAGGGCGCCAAGCCCGGCGAACTGCCGATCGAGCAGCCGACGCGCTTCGAGCTTGCCATCAACCTGAAGACGGCGCAGGCGCTCAAGATCGAGTTCTCGCCCGCGCTGCGCCTGCGCGCCGACGCCGTCGTCGGCTGACGCGGCGCGCCGTCCGCGGGCGCCGGGCGGCAGGGATTCTTCGCACGATCAAGGACTTGTCGCGCCCGGAGATGACGCCTGCCGCGGCCGCACTTTGCATCCCCGCGGGCTGCGGCTACCCTGCGTGAATCGCTCGAAGAGGCAGGCAACGCGATGAAAAACAGAACCATCCTCTGGATGATCGGCTTCCTGGTCATCGTGTGCGTCGCCGCCGGGGCGCTGTTTCGTCCGCTCGCCGCGGCGTTCCTGGCGAACCCGGTGTTCAACGGCATGATCGTCGGCGTGCTTCTCATCGGCATCGGCATTTCCTTCCTGCAGGTGCTCAGCATGCAGCGCGAGAACGACTGGGTCGAAGCGCGCCGCGAGGGGCTGCGGCCGCATGGCGCCGACGAGCCGCGCATGCTTGCGCCGCTGGCGCGCATCCTCGCCGGACGCCAGGGCGCGCCGCGCATCTCGGCGATGGTGATGCGCTCGCTGCTCGACGGCGTGCGCTTGCGCCTCGACCAGAACCGCGACATCGCGCGCTACCTGGTCGGGCTGCTGATTTTTCTCGGCCTGCTCGGCACGTTCTGGGGGCTGCTCGACACGGTGGTCTCCGCGGGCAAGGTGATCGCCGGTCTCAAGGCGGCGGGCGCGGATGTCGGCGAGTCCTTCGCCCGCCTGCGCGACGATCTGCAGGCGCCGCTCGCCGGCATGGGCACGGCGTTCAGCTCCTCGCTGTTCGGGCTGGCCGGCGCGCTGGTGCTCGGCTTTCTCGACCTGCAGGCAGGGCACGCGGAGAACCGCTTTTTCAAGGCGCTCGAGGACTGGCTCGCCGAGCTGACCCACCTGCCGAGCGCGATCGTGACCGAGGGCGAGGGGACGATCCCGGCCTATGTCGAGGCGCTGCTCGAGAAGACCGCCGACAGTCTGGAAGGTCTGGGGCGCATCATGACGCGCGGCGAGGAGGAGCGCACGCAGATGCGCGCCGAGCTGCTGCAGCTCACCCAGCGGCTTACCGACCTCACCGACCAGATGCGCGCCGAGCAGCAGCTGGTGCGCGGGCTGGCGCGCCAGCAGCAGGACCTGCACCCGGTGATCGGGCGGCTCGCGGCGGCGGCGGAAAGCGCCGCCAGCACCGACGAAGCGCTGCGCGACCAGTTGAAGAGCCTGGAAGCCACCATGAAGCGCGTCATGGAGGAGGGCATTTCCGAGCGCCGGCAGTTTTCTGAGGACCTGCGCGACGAGCTGCGCCTGCTCACGCGCACCCTGGCCGGCCGCAGCGCAAGCTGAAGCACGATGTTCCAGCTCACGCGCCGTACGCGAACCATCGACATCTGGCCGGGCTTCGTCGATGCGCTCGCCTCGGTGCTCATCGTCTTCATCTTCATGCTGCTGGTGTTCGTGCTGGCGCAGTTTTATTCGACCTGGGAGCTGGCGGGGCGCGACGCGACCATCTCGCGCCTCGAGCGCAGCATCGACGAGCTGGCGCGCACGCTGTCGCTCGAGCGCGAGCGCGGCGCGGGGCTCGAGTCGCGGCTGTCGGAGACCGAGGCGCGTCTGCGTGCGACGCTCGCCGAGCGCGACGCCCTGTTCGGGCGCCTCACCGGCGCCGAAGGGCAGCTCAACCTGACGCAGGCCGAGCTCGAGGAGGCGAAGCGCACCATCACCGCGGACCGCGAGACGATCGAGGCGCGCCTCGCGGAGATCGCCGGCCTGCAGCGCGACATCGCCGCGCTGCGCGCGCTGCGCGAGAGGCTGGAAGCCGAGGTCGCGCAGCGGGACAGCACGATCGCCGAGGGCCGTCGCCTGACCGAGCGCGCCGAAAACCGGCTCGCCGAGCTGACGCGCCAGATCCAGGCGCTGCGCGAGCAGCTCGCTGCCGTATCGAAAGCGCTCGCGCTCGAGGAAGCGAAGGTGAAGGACCAGCAGGTCGAGATCGCCGACCTGGGCAAGCGCCTCAACCTGGCGCTCGCGCGCCGCGTGCAGGAGCTCAACCGCTATCGCTCGGAGTTCTTCGGCCGGCTGCGCGAGGCGCTTGGCGAGCGGCCCGACATCCGCATCGTCGGCGACCGCTTCGTGTTCCAGTCCGAGGTGCTGTTCCCGTCGGCCTCGGCCGAGCTGGGCACGGCGGGGCAGGAGCAGATCCGCCGCCTGGCGCGCACGCTGAACGAGGTCGCGAAAAAGATTCCAGGCGACCTCGACTGGGTGCTGCGCATCGACGGGCACACCGACCGGCGCCCGATTCGCACGTCCGAGTTCCCGTCCAACTGGGAGCTCTCGAGCGCGCGCGCGCTGTCGATCGTGCGGCTGCTGATCGCCGAAGGCGTGCCGCCGCAGCGGCTGATTGCCGCCGGTTTCGGCGAGTATCGGCCGATCGATCCGGCAAACAGCGCCGCCGCCTGGCAGAAGAACCGGCGGATCGAGATCCGCTTTACCTCGCCCTAGAAGGATTCAGGCCAGGCGGTCGGCTTCGACGACCGCCGCCTGGCGGCGGTCGACGGCGTCGGCAAGCGCGCGCAGCGCCGGCGTGACCGCGGCGCGGTACGGCACGGCGGCCGGCTCGAGCGCGCGCAGGGCTTCAGGCAAAATTTCCAGCGCGGCGCGCGTGCGCGCGCGCAGCACGCTCAGCGCGGGCGCGGGCGCCAGGCGCCGGCCCTCGCGCATCACCGGCTGGATGAGCGGCTCCCCGTCGAGCGTCTCGCTGGCCAGCGCGAGGGTATCCTGGGCCAGCCGACCATCCTTGAGCACGCGAAACACCTGCTTGCGCCCGGGCCAGGTGCTCTTGCCCTCCGATCGCTTGCGGCGTGCGATGCCGGCGTATTCCTGCAGCTTGTAGGCGCAATCGAGCCCGGGGGCATCGTCCGAGACGACCAGCGCGGTGCCGACGCCGAA
>LJTQ01000108.1 GCA_001303445.1 Betaproteobacteria bacterium SG8_39
TGATTTCAACATGAGCGGCCAGGACTGGGGCCTGCCGCCGTTCCGTCCCGAAGCCCTGCGCCGCCTGGGCTACGCGCCGATCGTCAACGCCCTGCGCAACACGATGCATGTCTCGGGCGCGCTGCGCATCGACCACGTGCTCGGGCTGATGCGCCTGTTCTGGATCCCGCCCGGCGCAAAGCCGAATGACGGCGCCTACGTGCACTATGCGCTGGAAGAATTACTTGCCATCGTTGCGATCGAGAGCCACCGCAACCACTGCCTTGTGATCGGCGAGGACCTGGGCACGGTGGCCGACGAGCTGCGCGAGGCGCTTTCGCGCTATGGCGTGCTCTCGTACCGGGTGCTGTTCTTCGAGCGCGACGCGGCAGGCGAGTTCCTGCCCGCGGACGCCCTGCCGAAAGAGGCGCTGGTGAGCGTCAGCACCCACGACCTGCCGACCCTCGCAGGCTGGTGGGAGGGACATGACGTGCGCCTGCGCCAGGAACTGAACCTGTTCCCGAACGACGCGATTCGCGACAGCGAGGCGGTACGCCGGGCGCAGGATCGCGTGCGCCTGCTGCTTGCGCTCGAGCGCGCGAAGCTGCTCCCCGCGGGCGTCAGCGCGGACGCACTGCCACCCGCCCTCGACGCGCAGATGATCGAGGCCGTGCACGCCTACGCTGCGGCGGCACCCTCGCGCCTGATGATGGTTCAGCTCGAGGACGCGCTCGGCTTGAACGAGCAGGCCAACCTGCCGAGCACCGTGGACGAGCACCCGAATTGGCGGCGCAAGCTTCCCGTCGACCTGGACGCGCTGTTCGAAAACCCGCGCGTCACCGCGCTGCTCGAGCGGCTCGCAAAGTCGCGACCGCATCCGGCGCGGGTGCACACGCCTTCCGCCCATCAAGCCAAAGTGCCGCGCGCGAGCTATCGCTTGCAGCTCAACGCGTCGTTCACCTTCGACGACGCGTTGCGCATCGTGCCCTATCTCGCCAAGCTCGGCATCAGCCACGTCTACTGCGCGCCGATCCTGCGCGCGCGTGCCGGCAGCACGCACGGCTATGACATCGTCGATCACAGGAGCATCAATCCAGAGATCGGCGGCGAGGAAGGCTTCAACCGGCTGGTCGAGGCGCTGCGCGCGCATGACATGGGCGTGCTCGTCGACATCGTGCCGAACCACATGGGCGTGCTCGACGACGACAACGCCTGGTGGATGGATGTGCTCGAGAACGGCCCCGCCTCGGTCTACGCCCATTACTTCGACATCGACTGGGACCCGGTCAACGACGATCTCGTTGGCAAGGTGCTGGTTCCGGTGCTCGGCGAGCACTACGGGGTGGTGCTCGATCGCGGCGAGCTGTCGCTCGGCTTCGAGCCCGAGACCGGGGCATTTGCGGTGCGCTATTACGAGCACCGCTTCCCCATTGATCCACGCGAATATTCCGTGATCCTGCAGCGTGCGGCGGAACTCCTGCCGGCGGACCTCGATGCGGCAGCGCGTGCCGAATTCTCCAGCCTGATCTCCGCCTTCGGCCATCTTCCGGCGCGCAGCACGGCCGCAGACGCCAACGCGCGTGCGGAGCGCGCACGCGACAAGGAGCTGCACAAGCAGCGCCTCGCGCTGCTTGCCCGCAGCCATGCCCCGCTCACCGCCGCGATCGACGCTGCGATCGCGGCGTTCAACGGCACCGATCGCGTCCCGCTGCACGGGCTGCTCGAAGCCCAGGCCTACCGCCTTGCGTTCTGGCGCGTCGCCTCGGACGAGATCAACTATCGGCGCTTCTTCGATATCAACGACCTCGCCGCCTTGCGCATGGAGGACGAGGAGGTGTTCGACGCGACGCACGGTTTCGTGCTCTCGCTCGCCGCCGAGGGGCGCATCGACGGCCTGCGCATCGACCACCCGGACGGACTGTTTGATCCGGCGCGCTATTTCAAACGCCTGCAGAGCCGCTACGCCCGCCTCGCAGGCATCGACCTCGGGCCGCCCGAAGGCGGCCGCCCGCCGCGACCGCTGTACGTGGTCATCGAGAAGATCACCGCGCGCCATGAGCATGTCCCCACCAAATGGGCGGTGCACGGCACCACCGGGTACCGCTTCGGCGCCGTGGTGAATGGCCTGTTCATCGACACCGCGGCGCGCAGCCGCTTCGATCGCATCTGGCGCACGTTCACGGGTGCCGACTACGATTTCGAGGAAGCCTGCTACCAGGGCAAGCGCGCAACCATGCGCACGGCGCTCGCCTCCGAGCTGACGGTGCTCGCGACCGAACTGCTGCGTATCGCGCGCGCCGACGTGCACACGCGCGACTACACCTTCAACAACCTGCGCCAGGCGATCGCCGAGGCCGCCGCCTGCATGCCCGTGTACCGCAGCTATATCGTGCGCCGCGCCTCGGCGCAGGACCGCCGCTACATCGACTGGGCAATCGCGCACGCGACGCAGCGCAGCCGCGCAGCGGACACGACAATCTTCAGCTTCCTGCGCCAGGTGATGCTCGGCATCGCGCCGGACGGCGCGCCGCCGGCGCTCGCCGAGCGCGTGCTGCGCTTCGCGATGAAATTCCAGCAGTTCACCGCACCGGTGACCGCGAAAGGCGAAGAGGACACCGCGTTCTACCGCTATCAACGGCTCGTTTCACAGAACGAGGTCGGATCGGACCCGAGCCAATTCGGCCTCAGCGTGCGCGCATTTCACGGCGCAAGTGCGGACCGCGCCGCGACCTGGCCGCACACCATGCTCGCGACCTCGACGCACGACAACAAGCGCTCGGAAGACGTGCGCATGCGGATCAATGTGATCTCCGAGACGCCGGGTGCATGGCGCTTGCTGCTGCGACGCTGGAGTGCGCTCAACAAGTCGCGGCTGCGCAAGCTGGACGAGGGTCGGGCGCCCTCGCGGGACGACGAGTACCTTCTCTACCAGATCCTGCTCGGCAGCTACCCGGGGCGCGGCCTCGAGGGTGAAGGCCTCGTCGGCTACGCCGATCGCATCGACGCCTACATGAAAAAGGCGGCGCGCGAAGCAAAGACGCGCACCAGCTGGATCAACCCGAGCGAAGGCTACGAAGGCGCGCTGTCGGGCTACGTCCGGGATCTGCTCTCGGACGCGCATGCGAATCCCTTCCTCGAGGACTTGCGCCAGCAGGCTGCGCGCATCGAATGGTTCGGAGGGCTGAACTCGCTCTCGCTGATGCTTGTGAAATACACCTCGCCCGGCGTGCCCGACCTGTACCAGGGCAACGAGCTGATCGACGACAGCCTGGTCGATCCCGACAACCGGCGCCCGGTCGACTACGCGCCGCGCGAGAAACTGCTCGATGACCTGCGCGCGCTCGACCCGGGCGACCTCGCACGCGTCGCCGCCGACTTCGCCGCCGCGCCGTACGACGGGCGTGCCAAGCTGCTCATCACCTGGCGGCTGCTCGAGCTGCGCAAGCGCCGGCTCGAGCTGATGCGCGAGGGTGATTACACCGGGCTCGCCGTCGCGGGTGCGCGCGCCGCACATGTCGTCGCATACCAGCGCAGCCACGGGCGGCACGTGCTCGTCACGATCGCCGGGCGCCTGTTCGCGCAGCTGCTCGGCGAGCCTGGCGGAAAGCTCCCGCTCGGCCCCGAGGTCTGGGGCGATACGGCCGTCGCCCTGCCCGGCATCGCCGACGGCGCGTCGCTGATCAACCAGCTCACCGGCGAGCGGATCGAGGTGCGTGCCGGCGGCATTCGACTCGCGGAAGCGTTCGCAGCGTTTCCCGGCGCAGCATTGCTCGGCGAGAAGACATAACGGGGTCAGACCCCTGTGGATAACACCCCCGAGTCTCCCTAAACGACGTCCGCGAGGCGGCGAAGCGCATCGCCGGCGCCGTCGAGCGCACGCCCTGCCTGCACAGCCTGACGCTGTCGCGGCTCACGGGCGCGGAGGTCTTCCTCAAGTTCGAGAACCTGCAGTTCACGGCCTCGTTCAAGGAGCGCGGCGCGCTCAACAAGCTGCTGACGCTCGATGAAGCCGAGCGCGCACGCGGCGTCATCGCCATGAGCGCGGGCAACCATGCGCAGGGCGTCGCCTACCATGCCGCCCGACTCGGCATCCGCAGTGTGATCGTGATGCCGAAGGGCACGCCGAACACCAAGGTCAAGAACACGCAGGTGCACGGCGCCGAGGTGGTGCTCGAGGGCGAGTCGCTCACTGCGGCCGCCGAGCACGCCCATGCGCGCGCCGCAGGCGAAGGGCTCACCTTCATCCATCCCTACGACGACCCGGCGGTGATCGCCGGGCAGGGCACGATCGCGCTCGAGATGCTCGAGGCGGTGCCCGATCTGGACATGCTCGTCGTGCCGATCGGCGGTGGTGGACTGATCTCCGGCATCGCGACCGCGGCCAAGGCCTTGCGCAGCGACATCCGCGTGTTCGGGGTGGAATCGAAAAGCTACCGTGCCATGTACCAGCGACTGCACGGCGAGCCCGTCGAGGTCGGCGGTGACACCATCGCCGAGGGACTCGCGGTGCGCGATGTCGGAAAACTGACGCTCGAGATCGTGCGCCGACTGGTCGAGGACGTGCTGATCGTCGAGGAAGCGACCATCGAGCGCGCGGTGGTCGCGCTGATCGAGATCGAAAAGACCGTGGCCGAAGGCGCCGGTGCCGCGGGCCTTGCAGCGCTGCTCGAGCGCCCGGCGACGTTCCGCGGCCGCCGCGTCGGCATTCCGCTGTGCGGCGGCAACATCGACAGCCGCGTGCTGGCCGCGGTGCTGATGCGTGGGCTGGTGCGGGACGGGCGGCTCGTGCGCCTGCGGATCACCATGCCGGATGTCTCGGGCAGCCTGGCGCGGGTGGCCACGCTGATCGGCGAGGCGGGCGGCAACATCGTCGAGGTGCAGCACCAGCGGCTGTTCGGCACCGCCTCGGTCAAGTCGCCCGAGGTCGAGTTCCTCATCGAGACCCGCGACCGCACACACAGCGATGCGATCGTCGCGGGGCTGAAGGCGAAGGGCGTGCGGGCGACGGAAGCCTGAAAGGTCGCGGGCCACGTCTCGCGACGTCTCGCTCCCGGGTTGGCGACTGCCCAATGCTTCGAATTTCAGCCCGCTCGATAGCGTGATCGCGGTCGCGGCACGCAAGCCGCGCCGCCCAGCAAGGGAACCCTCAGCAATCCGATGTTCCCGCTACTCGAACGCGGGCGGACGTCCGCCGACAACGTCCCGGCCGAACAGCTCGCGCCAAATCCCGGTCACGCTTCATGCGCCCCGAAACGCAGCTGCGACAGGTCCGGTGCAGCACCCTCGCCGAGCCGCTTCATCAACTGGATAATGCGCTGCACACTGACATCGAGCGGCTCGACCCGATCCCCGCTCACGATGCAGACCGAGCCAGACCAGGCATCCGGCGCCCCGGGCAGAAACACGAGGCTCGCGTCAGGCTTGACCTGCTCGACCAGCAGCGCGAACTGCCACGAATCGTCGAAACGCACCATGATCGGTTGCAGCGTTTCAAGCTGTTCGGGCTGCAGCGCGCTGCGCAGCTTGGCCTTCAGCAGCGGATAGGTCGGGATTTTCTCGAGTAGCCTTTTCTCCAGCCAGTTGCCGAGCCTGCCCGCCCCCGCCGTGCGCGAGTACAAGCCCGCCAGGAAACAGAGCAAGACCAGCAGGACCACGGACACGATGTGAATCGTCGCAGCGCCGAGCACGGTCTCAACGGACAGAACCTGCAGTGCCGGTTTCGCAAGACCGTGCACCAAGGAGAATCCCTTGCCGACGATGGCCACCACCAACACGATCGGAGTCAGGAAAATGAGGCCACCGAGAACGGTGGTTTTAACGAAGTTGTTCATGACGCGAGATCTTCCATGCCGTTGCAGTTGCACTGAGGATAGAGCACTGCGACCGGCGACGGCGCGCTGCCCTCAGGCTGCGTCGGCCGGCACGGAGATCTCGACCAGGTTCAGGTCCGGATCGCGCACGTAGACCGAGCGGATCTTCGACACCGCGCCGGTCTTCATCACCGGACCCTCGAGGATCGGCACGCCGGCCGCCTCGAGCTTGGCGATCACGTCTTCCAGCGGCACCGCGGCGATGAAGCACAGGTCGAGGCCGCCTGGCACGGCGACATGCGCGCGCGGCGTGAACTCCTTGCCCCACTCATGGATGTTGATCTTCTGGCTGCCGAACTTGAGCGCGAGGCGTTCCCCGTCGGGCGTCGCGAAGCGCTCGAGCGGCATGCCGAGCACGTCACGGTAGAACCGGATGCAGCCCTCGAGGTCGCGCGTCGTCAGCACGATATGGTCGATATGATCGATCATAGGATCGCGTTCTTTCGCAGGTCGGCAATGTCGGCGTCGGAATAGCCCACCGCGCGCAGCACCTCGTCGGTGTGCTCGCCCAGCCGCGGCGCCACGCCGCGAATCGCGCCCGGCGTCGCCGAGAGCTTCGGCACGATGCCCGGCACTTTGAGCGGCTCGCCGTCGCTCGCCAGGATGCTCTCGATCATGCCGCGCGCGGCGTAGTGCGGGTCGGTGGCGATGTCCGCAGCGCTGTAGATCCGCCCGGCCGGCACCTCGGCCTGCTCCATCGCCGCGAGCACCGTGTCCTGCGTGCGCTCGACGGTCCACGCGGCAATCGCGTCGTCGATCTCCGTCATGCGCGCCGCGCGGCCGTCGTTGCGCGCAAGGCCCGGGTCGTCGCGCAGGTCCGCGCGTCCGATCGCAGTCATCAAGCGGTGGTAGAGGCTGTCTGCATTGCCTGCGATCAGCACATAGCTGCCGTCGCTGCAGGGGTACAGGTTCGACGGCGCGATGCCGGGCAGCGCGCTGCCCGAGCGTTCGCGCACCACGCCCTGCGCGTCGTACTCGGGCAGCAGGCTTTCCATCACGTTGAACACCGACTCGTAGAGCGCCACGTCGATCACCTGCCCCTGCCCGCCGTTGTGCAGGTGATGCAGCGCGAGCAGCGCGCCGATCACCCCGTGCAGCGAGGCCAGTGTGTCGCCGATCGACAGATTGGGCCGCACCGGCGGTCGGTCGGGGAAGCCGGTGACGTATCGCAGGCCGCCAAAGGCCTCGGCAATCGCCGCAAAGCCCGGACGCGCCCGGTAGGGACCCGTTTGCCCGTAACCGGAGATGCGCACCAGGATGAGCTTCGGATTCTCCGCCTTGAGCACCTCCCAGCCCAGATTCCAGCGCTCGAGCGCACCGGGGCGGAAGTTCTCGATCACGATGTCGCAGCTGCGTGCCAGGCGGCGCACCACCGCCTGGCCATCGGCCTGACGCAGATCGAGCGTGATCGATTTCTTGTTGCGCGACTGCACATGCCACCACAGCGACACGCCATTGCGCATGCGCCGCCAGCGTCGCAGCGGATCGCCGTCGCCGGGGGGCTCGACCTTGATCACCTCGGCACCGAAGTCGGCAAGCGTCTTGGCGCAGAACGGCCCGGCAATGAGGCTGCCGAGCTCGAGCACCCGGATGCCCTGCAGCGGACCTGCGGTCGCCTGTTGTGGCATGCCCGTCCCGCCGCCGTGCTTAAGGACGGCGCTTGAGCATGCGCAGCGGGTCGTAGGCGAGCACCGTCTCGCCGTCCTGGTTGACGACCCGGTTGGCGAATCGCACCAGGCCGCGATCGCCCTTGGAGGTCAGGCGGTGCGCGGTGACCTCAGCCTCGACATGAATCGTGTCACCGACCTGCGTCGAGCGCTTCACGTCGAGCGTCGCGCCGAGGAAGGCCAGGCCCGTGTCCTGCATGCTGGGCAGCAGCAGGCCTTCGGCGAAGGCGTAGACCAGCGCACCCGGGACCACCTTGCCCTTCAAGGCGCGCTGCGAATCGTCGTCGACCGTGAACAGCTCCTCGGTGAGCCAGGTCAGGTTGACGAACGCGACGAGGTCCGCCTCGCGCAGCGTGCGGCGGTGCGTGCGAAAGCGCATCCCGACCGCCAAGTCCTCAAAATAGAACCCGTGGCCGACCAGCGGCAGCGACTGCGCCAAGCACCCCTCCCCGTCGCGCGCCCTGCGCCGCCTACTTCTTCTCGAAGTGCGAACGCGCCTGGCTGACCGCCTCGCCCATGCGCTTCCAGGCCTCCTCGACGCCGCGCATCATGTCCATCCACGCGTCGTTCGACGCCGCCTGCAGCTGCTTCATGTTGTACATCGCCTCGTCGCGACGCGAGCGCACCGCGTCGAGCTGGCGCTCGTACTCGGCCTTCATGTCCGCCTCGGCGTGCTTCATCTTCTCTTCCCAATGCTTCGCTTCCGCGTTCCACTGGTCCAGCTGCGACTTCATTTTCTCGACGTACTCTTCGCGCTTGGTCATGTTCACCTCCAACCGATAGGTGCAATGAAGTACTTGGTCAGCCTAGCTCCGCTCTCATTCTAGCGCCATGATCAGGCTCAAAGCTGGTGCTGCGGATTGACCCGCTCCATCTTGCTTTCCAGCTTGTTGAGCGCGTTCACATAGGCCTTCGCCGAGGCCACGATGACATCGGTATCCGCGCCGACCCCATTGACCACACGCCCGCCGCGCGACAGCCGCACGGTGACCTCGCCCTGCGACTCGGTGCCCTGGGTGACCGCGTTCACCGAGTAGAGCAACAGTTCGGCGCCGCTCTTGGCGAGCGTCTCGATCGCCTTGAACGTGGCGTCGACCGGTCCGTCGCCCTGTGCGTCCGCACGCCGCTCGCTGCCGTTTTCCGCCAGCACCACCGCCGCATGCGGGCGCTCGCCCATGCCGCTCGCCTGGTTCATGGTGACCAGCCGCCAGTGCTCGTCCGACGAGGCGCCCGCCTGCTGCGCCACCAGGGCCTGCAGATCCTCGTCGAAGATGTCGGCCTTCTTGTCGGCGAGGTCCTTGAAGCGCTGGAAGGCCTTGTTGTAGGCGTCCTCGCTCTCCAGCTCGATACCGATCTCCTTGAGCCGCTGCTTGAATGCGCTGCGGCCGGACAGCTTGCCGAGCACGATGCGATTGGTCGTCCAGCCGACGTCCTCGGCGGTCATGATCTCGTAGGTCTGGCGCGCCTTCAGCACGCCGTCCTGGTGGATGCCGGAGGCATGGGCGAAGGCGTTTGCGCCGACCACCGCCTTGTTCGGCTGCACGACGAAACCCGTGATCTGGCTCACCAGACGCGAGGTCGGCACGATCTGCGTGGTGTCCAGCCTCGTTTCGAGATCGAAGAAATCTCCGCGCGTGCGCACCGCCATCACGATCTCCTCGAGCGAGGTGTTGCCGGCACGCTCGCCCAGGCCGTTGATGGTGCACTCGATCTGGCGCGCGCCGCCGATCGTCACCGCGGCGAGCGAGTTGGCGACCGCCATGCCGAGGTCGTTGTGGCAGTGCACGCTCCACACCGCCTTGTCGGAGTTGGGGATTTTCTCGCGCAGGGTGCGGATGAAGGCGCCGAACTGCTCGGGCACCGCATAGCCCACCGTGTCCGGGATGTTGATCGTCGTCGCCCCCTCCGCGATCGCGGCCTCGAGCACGCGGCAGAGGAAATCAACCTCCGAGCGGCTGCCATCTTCGGGCGAGAACTCGACGTCCGGGCAGGCGTTTTTCGCATAGCGCACCGACAGGCGGGTCTGCTCGAGGACCTGCTCGGGCGACATGCGCAGCTTCACCTTCATGTGCAGCGGGCTGGTGGCGATGAAGGTGTGCACGCGCCAGGCCTTCGCGCCCTTCAGCGCGTCGATGCCGCGCTGGATGTCGCGATCGTTCGCGCGGCACAGGCCGCAGACCACCGAGTCCTTGATCGTGTTGGCAATCGCCTGCACCGCCTCGAAGTCGCCGTTCGACGAGGCCGGGAACCCGGCTTCGATGACGTCGACGCGCATGCGCTCCAGCGCGCGTGCGATGCGCAGCTTCTCGTCCTTGGTCATCGAGGCGCCCGGGCTCTGTTCGCCGTCGCGCATGGTGGTGTCGAAAATGATCAATTTCTCTTTGCTCATGGTCCGCTCCTGGTCAAGGATTGCGTAGGGTCCGCTGCCTGGAGCCTCGTGGGCTGCCAGTCAGGAAAAACTCGAATTGTGGGTGTGGGAGTCTGCTAGCGCGCGCGGCGCAGCAGCAGCAGGCCGCCGAGCAGTCGCTCGAGGCCGGAGAGGAGTGCGCAACGGAGAAGCATTGCGGCAGTCATGGCGGCGACTATAACGCGCCCGGGATGCCGCGGCAAGCGTTCAGCGCTTTGCGCCTAGCCCGGTCGGCCGTCGACCCTCGGACGGACCAGTCGCGGCAGGTAGAGCGCGAAGTAAATGACAAAGGCACCGGCCCACAGCCAGGCCGCCGCGGCCACCAGCCCGGCATAGTTCAGCTCCGGCACGAGGCCGGCCGCCACACGCGCCAGGGCCGCCGCATGCACCATCAGGTAGGCGGCGATCTCCAGCCGACCGACCGCCAGTGCGCGTCCCGTGTGGCCGAGCGCGGTACGCGTGATCATGCCGATGACCGTGCCACCGAGGGCGCCGACGCCGAGCGCGTGCAGCGCGACGGGCTGCGCCACCCAGCCGAGCGCGTTCAGCGCAAGCAGCCCGCATCCGACCGGGATCCAGGCGTGCGACAGGTGCAGGATCCACAGGATCGGCCGCGCGTGTGTGGCGAAGGAGCGCCAGCCCCACTGGCGCAGGACGTGCAGCACGGCGGCCAGCACGGCGGCGCTCGCCACCCACCACGCCGCGCCGGCAAAGGTGGCGCCGGCAAATGCCAGCGCCGTGCAGCCGAGTGCCGCCTGGTCGAGCCGCGGCCAGCGCCGTACGCCGGCCTTGGGCAGCGCGTTCGCCGTGAATCCCGGAATGACGCGCCCGGCCATCACGACGACGAGAAACAGCACCAGAAACAGCGCCGCGCGCAACGGAAGGTCGGCGGGCACGTCCAGGACACGCGCATGCTCGAGATGGAAGCCGACGTTCGCGATCCCCAGCAGGGCGAGCAGGCCGACAACGAAGAGATTGCGCCAGTTGCGCGACGCGACGATGACCCGCGCCATGACGGCCGCGAGCACGAAGGGAAAGCTGCCGTCGACCAGTCCGGCCGCGAGCGCCGGCCCGGTGAACATCAGGATGCGTGCGACGATCCAGTGCGCGGCCAGCGCCGCCAGGGCGAGCCCTTCGGGCGTGCGCAGTCCGGTCCACACCCGCCCCGCCGTCAGCAGGAAGCCCGCGACCACAGCCAGCGCGAAACCGAACGTCATCTCGTGCTGGTGCCAGGCAAGCGGCGAGAGGAAGCCCTGCCAGGGCAGACCGCGCAGCACCGCGTGCCAAACCAGCACCGCGAGCGCCGAGTACAGCGCAGCCAGCAGGTAGAACGGTCGGAAACCGAGCGCAAACAGCGCGAAGCCGCCGGTGGGCCGCTCCGGCGACGGCTCCGAGATCGGGATCATTGCGCCACGCTAGCAAGCCACGCTGCGCAGGCCCTTAATCCACGTCAAACGCCTGGCCGCAGCCGGCTCAGTGCTCGACCCGCTTCACGCGGTGCCCCATGGACCAGAGCACGTAGCCGGACAACGCGAAGGTGAGCGCCGCCAGGAACAGGACCGCCGACGGATGCCACGACACCACGGAGAGACCGGCCACCAGCGCGAGGATCACCCAGAACGGCACGCA
>LJTQ01000013.1 GCA_001303445.1 Betaproteobacteria bacterium SG8_39
GATGGAATTCGCGCAGGCCGGTGCCGTGCGGCGACAGCTTCGAATCCCAGTCCGGCTCCGTGGTCGGCGAGGGCTGGCCCTTGGTCATGCCGTAGACGCGGTTGTCCATGACGATGTACGTCATGTCGACGTTGCGACGGCAGGCATGCAGGAAATGGTTGCCGCCGATCGAATAGCCGTCGCCGTCGCCGCCCGCGGCGATCACCGTCAGCTCGGGTCGCGCGACCTTGAGGCCGGTCGCCGCGGCGAGCGCGCGCCCGTGTACGCCGTGAAAGCCGTAGCAGCGGGTGTACGCCGGGATGCGCGACGAGCAGCCGATGCCCGAGACGACAGCGACCTGTTCCGGCGGCAGCTCGAGCTTGGCGAGCGCCTTGGTCACGGCCGACAGCACCGAGTAGTCGCCGCAGCCCGGGCACCAGACCGGCTTGACGTCGGACTTGTAGGACTGCGGCGTGTACGCCATGGCAGGTACGGCGGTCATGAGCGGCTCCAGTCGATGAGACGACGATGGACTTCTTCCGGACGGAAGGGCAGCGGTCCCGGACGGTGGAAGCTGGTCAGTTGCGGCGCGAGGTCGAATTCACCGCGCAGGTAGCGCATGAACTGCGCGCTGTGATTCTGCTCGACGACCAGCGCGCGCTTGACGCCCGCGAGCGCGGCGTTGAGCCGCTCGGGCTGCACCGGCGAAAGCAGGCGCAGTGAGATCAACCGTCCGCTGAGGCCATCGGCCTTGGCGCGCGCGAACGCTTCGCGCACCGGCCCGGTGCAGGAGCCGAAGGTGATCACCGCGAGCTCGCCCTCGCCCTCGACGTCCGCCCAGTAGTCGCCGTAGTCGATCGAGGCGAGCTTGCGTCGGCGCTTGTCGAGCTGCGCGAGGTGGTCGCTTGCCTGGGAGGAGGGCGTGCCGCGCTCGTTGTGCTCGAGCCCGTCGGCGGTGTAGGCGATGCCGGCCATCCCGGGAATCGCCATCGGCGAGACGCCTGAGTCGGTGAGCGCATAGCGCTTGTAGTCCTTCGCGTTCGCCTGCGCCAGCGAGCGCCGGCCGGTGAAGGCGAGATCGGCCGGGCGGTCGATGACGGCGCGCGCCTGGCCGAAGGATTGATCCGACAGCACGATCGCCGGCGTCTGCAGGCTCTCGGCCAGCGACACGGCCCACTGCGTGGCGCGCACGCAGTCGCCGATCGAGTTCGGCGCGACAACGATGTGGGGCGCGTCGCCGTGCAGGCCGTAGAGCGCGATGTTGACGTCGCCCTGTTCGGTCTTGGTGGCGATGCCGGTCGAGGGTCCGGTGCGCATGACGTCGACCACGACGAGCGGGATTTCGGCGGTGACACCGAGGCCGAGCGCTTCGATCATGAGCGACAGGCCCGGCCCGGAGGTCGCGGTGAGCGAGGGCACCCCGCCGTAGGACGCGCCCAGAATCATGTTGATCGACGCGAGCTCGTCTTCGGCCTGCACCAGCGTGCCGCCGACGCGCGACAGCGCGGGCGCCATCCATTCGAGCAGTTCGGTGGCCGGCGTGATCGGGTAGGCCGCGACGAAGCGCACACCGCCGCGGATGGCGCCATAGCCCGCCGCCTGGTTGCCGGTCACCAGCCAGCGGCCGCTGCGACCGCCCTCGGAGGGTGCGAGCGGCAGGCGTTGCGGCAGCTTCTGTGCCTCGGCCATGCCGAGTTGCATCGCGGCGATGCTGGCGGCGAGCGCATCGCCGCCTTTCTTCATCGATTTCTGGATCGCCACCTTGACCGCATTCTCGGGAATGCCGGCGAAACCGGCGAGCAGTCCAAGCGCGACCATGTTCGGCCAGCCGCCTTTGATGCTCTTGGCGAGTGCCTTGAATTCGACCGGCACGCTCTGCGCGCCGCTCGCCAGCAGCGCTTCCGGCGCTGCGCCGTGCGTCGGGTCGCCGATCAGCAGGCTCTGCGCGTCGAGCGGAATCTCCGCGCTGAAGCGCGTGATGTTCAGCCAGTCAACGGCGATCAACGCGTCGAAGCGGTCGTCCGGACCGTCGATCGCGTGGGTCGCGATGCGCAGCATGGCCGCCGCCTCGCCGCCGCGGATCTGCGGCCCGCTGGTGCGGGTCATCAGGCCGAAGTAGCCGGCCTGCGCTGCGGCCTCGAGCAGCATGTTGCCGGCCGTCATCACGCCCGCCCCGCCGCTGCCGGCAAGCGCGACCGAGACGCTCCTCGCGCCGCCGCCCGTATTCGATTTCGCTGTATTCACCGCTGTCCTCCGTGGTGCGCCGCGAAACGCACGATGACCGAACCCCCTGGGGCTTCCTTGAGGCAGATCAAACGACCCCGCAGGGGCTTGCGCTATTCATCGCGACATTCGCGAGTTTGGTCTTGATTTTCCGCTGCCTTTGGGGCTTAAATACGCAATGTGGTACTGTAATACCAAATTAGGCCGGGGCGCCAGCCCCCGGGGAGGCACCCGGCCTGGAACTCGGGGAGGGACTCGAGGATGACCCTCGCGGCGAGCCGCTGGGTAATGACCGCGCCGGGCGCGCCGATGGTGCGCGAGGCCTTCGACGCCGGACAGCCTGCGGCGGGCGAAGTGGCGCTGCGGGCGAGGGCGCCGAACGCTGGGTCGGAAAATCGGTGCTCGTCCCCGCGGTGCTGCCCTGCGGCCGCTGCGAGCTGTGCCAGCGCGGGCTCGGCACGATTTGCCGCGGCCAGAAGATGCCCGGCAACGACATTCAGGGGGGCTTTGCCACCCACGTTACGGTGCCTGCGCGCGGCCTGTGCGAGGTCGATCCCCTGCGCCTCGACACTGCGGACCTCGCACTCGCCGACATCTCGGTGGTGGCCGATGCGCTGACCACGCCCTACCAGGCGGTGCGCCGCGCGGGCGTGAAACCGGGCATGCTCGCAGTGGTGATCGGTGCCGGCGGCGTCGGCGGCTACTGCGTGCAAGTCGCCCATGCATTCGGCGCCAAGGTCGTCGCGATCGACGTCGACGATCTCAAGCTCGATGCGTTGCGGCCATACGGCGCGGCGCTCACCTTGAACGCCAAGGGGCAGGCGCACAAGGCGCTCAAGGGCGCGATTATCGAGTTTGCGCAGCAGAACGGCCTGCCGCGCACCGAATGGGCGATCTTCGAGTGCTCGGGTACGGCCGCCGGTCAGACCACCGCCTGGGGGCTGCTGGTGCACGGCGCGACGCTGGCCGTGGTTGGCTTCACCATGGATCGCGTCGAAGTTCGGCTCTCCAATCTCATGGCGTTCGACGCGCGCGCGCTCGGCAATTGGGGCTGCCCGCCTGAGCTCTACCCGGAGGCGCTCGACCTCGTGCTCGAGGGCAAGGTCAAGGTGAAGCCATTTGTCGAACAGCGCCCGCTCGACAGCATCAACGACGTGCTGGAAGCCGTGCACCACCGCCGGATCGCGAAACGCGTCGTCCTGGTTCCGGGATCCTGAAGCGCCGCAATCACGAATTTTCAAAAGGACATCGCAATGGCCTCAGCCCAGCAACTGAAGAACCACGACCTGGCCGAAATCGTCGTCCCGGGCGTAAAAATCGAGAAGCGCCCCGCGACGTCGCCGGACGGCAAGACCGCGAAGGGCCTGTACAACGCCTGGATCTGGCTCGACAACCCGGGCCAGTACAACTCGTACACCACGGACATGGTGAAGGGCGTGATCCTCGCCTTCCGCGCCGCCTCCAACGCGCGCGACGTGTCGAGCGTCGTCTTCACTGGCGTGGGTGACAAGGCCTTCTGCACGGGCGGTAACACCAAGGAATACGCCGAGTACTACGCCGGGCATCCACAGGAATACCGCCAGTACATGCGGCTGTTCAACGACATGGTGTCGGCAATCCTGGCCTGCGACAAGCCGGTGATCTGCCGCGTGAATGGCATGCGCATCGGCGGTGGGCAGGAAATCGGCATGGCCTGCGATTTCACTGTCGCGCAGGACCTCGCGCGCTTCGGCCAGGCGGGTCCCAAGCACGGCTCGGCGCCGATCGGCGGCGCGACCGACTTCCTGCCGGTCGTCGTCGGCGCGGAGCGCGCGATGGCGGCCTGCGTGCTGTGCGAGCCGTTCTCGGCCCACGAGGCCTACCACATGGGCATGATCACCGACATCATGCCGGCGCTGAAGGTCGACGGGCAGTTCGTCGCGAACCCGATGGTCGTGACCGATCGGGTGTATGACGACTTCGGCCGGCTCGTGTTTGGTCGGCCGAAGACCGGTGACGCCCTCAAGGCCGGCAAGGCGCTGCTTGCCAAGGGCAGCGTGGACCTGTCGATGCTCGACGCCAAGGTCGAGGAGCTGTGCGGCAAGATTCTGCTCACCTTCCCCGATTGCACGACGAAGACGATCGAGGAGTTGCGAAAGCCAAAGCTCGAAGCCTGGAACCGCAACAAGGAAGACGCGCGTGCCTGGCTCGCGCTCAACATGGTGACCGAGGCGCGCGCCGGCTTTACGGCTTTCAACGAGGGCCCGAAAGACGACCGCGAGGTGGATTTTGTGCTGCTGCGCCAGAAGCTCGCTGCGGGCGAGGGCTGGGTCGGCTCGCTGCACGATTCGATTCAGCCTGGGGCGAAGAAATCCGCATGAGCGAGCCGCTGAAGGTGTGGCTCGACCGCGAGGGGCGGCTGCTGCGGCTGCGCCTCGCGCGGCCGAAGGCCAACATCGTTGACGCGGAGATGATCGCCGCACTCGCCGCGGCGTTCGACAAGCACCGCACGGACGACGGCCTGACCGGCGCGCTGCTCGATGCGGACGGTCCGAATTTCTCGTTCGGCGCAAGTGTCGAGGAACACTTGCCGCAGAACTGCGCGGCGATGCTCGCCGCGCTCCACGGACTGATCGTGAAGATGCTCGAGTGGCCAGCCCCGATCCTGGTCGCCGTGCAGGGGCAGTGCCTGGGTGGCGGGCTCGAGGTCGCCCTTGCGGCGAGCCGGATCTTCGCTGCGCCCGATGCCCGGCTCGGCCAGCCCGAAATCAAGCTTGCGGTGTTCGCGCCGGCGGCCTCCTGTCTGCTCCCCTACCGCGTCAACCAGCAGACAGCGGAAGACCTGCTGTTCTCGGGCCGTGCGCTGAAAGCGGGGGAAGCTCAGGCGCTCGGGCTGGTTGCCGAAGTCGCGGAGGACCCCGTCGCAGCTGCGCTGGCCTATTTCGATGCGCGGCTCGCCGAGACGAGCGCCGCGGCGCTGGGCTATGCGCTGCGCGCCGCGCGGGGCGCGATGCTGCCGGAAGTCAAACGTCGGCTCGCCGAGGTGGAAAAGCTCTACCTCGAGGGCCTCATGAAGACGCACGATGCCAACGAGGGCCTCGCGGCATTCATCGAGAAGCGCGCACCCAAGTGGCAACACCGTTGAGGAGGCTGTGAGATGAAGCTGACCGACATCGTCGCACGCTGTGAGCATCTGTTCGAGGATCTCGATTTCAACGCCGTGAAGGAATGGAAGGCGGCGCAGCCCGGGCGCATGGCGATCGGCTACATGCCGATCTACGTGCCGCGCGAGATCATCCATGCGGCCGGCATGCTGCCGGTTGGTATCTATGGCGGTGGCGATCAGATCGAGGTGATCCAGGGCGACGCCTACTACCAGAGCTATATCTGCCGCATCCCGCGCTCGACGGTCGAACTCGGGTTGACGGGCCGGCTCGACTGCCTCGACGGCATGCTGTTTCCCTCGATTTGCGACGTGATCCGCAACCTCTCCGGCATGTGGCAGCTGATGTTCAAGGACAAGTACGTGCATTACGTCGACGTACCGCAGAACTACGATGATTCCATCGGCGGCGAATTCTACGCGCACGAGATGCAGCAGGTCCGCGAAGACCTCGCCAAGCTGCGTGGCAAGCCGATCACCGACGACGAGTTGCGCGCCGCCATCGCGGTGTACAACGACAATCGCGCGGCGATCGCCGAGCTCTACGCCTATCGCGCGCAGGCGCCCTGGCAGGCGCCGACCTCGGAGGTCTACCTCGTCCTGCGCGCCGGGCTGGTGCTGCCGCCCGAGGCGCACACACAGCTGGTGCGCGATTACCTGGCCGCCGTCAAGGCGGAACAACGGCCCAAGAAGGACAACGCGCGCGTCGTGCTCACCGGCGCGTTCTGCGAGCAGCCACCGCTCTCGCTCATCAAATCGATCGAGATGGCGGGCTGCTATGTCGTGGACGACGACTTCGTGCTGGTCTCGCGCTGGCTGCGCGAGCCGGTGCCGACCGACGGCGACCCGCTCACCGCGCTGTCGAAGGCCTTCCTGCACCATTCGGTGCAGTCCTCGCCGAAATACGACGAGCGGCGCGAGGACAAGGGCAAGTTCCTGCTGCACCAGGTCAAGACGCGGGGCGCCGAAGGCGTGATCTTCGCCGCGCCGTCGTTCTGCGACCCGGCGCTGCTCGAGCGGCCGATGCTGCAGGAGGTACTGGCCAAGCACAAGGTTCCCTACACCGCGTTCAAGTACGCGGAGAACACCGGGCAGATGGCGCCGATCCGCGAGCAGGCCGGCACGTTCGCGGATTCCATAAAACTTTGGAGCGCCGCTTAGGCGCGCGGGTGGGGTCGGACCCCATCGAACCAGGAGGCAGGTATGGCAACGATTCAAATGCCGCAGAGCCAGAAGAAGCCGGCGACCGTCCAGAAAGAGGACGCGATGCTCCTACAGAAGGAGATGATCAACCGGAACTATCACGAGCTCGCTACCGCGCACGAAACCGGGCGCAAGGTGTCGGCGACCTTCGTCCCGGGCAATCTGAACGAGCTGCTGATGTGCTTCGACTTCGCGCGCAGCCTGCCCGAGACCAACGCGCTGCAAAACGGCATGCGCAAGAAATCCGGCAAGATGATTATGGACGCCGAGCGTGACGGCCACTCCGAGGACGTCTGCACCTACGTCAAGGCCGATCTCGGCATGATGCTGCAGGGCGAGGTCGGCCCGACCGGCGAGAAGCTGCCGCGGCCTGACGTGCTGCTGCTCTCCTACACCGGCTGCTTCACCTTCATGAAGTGGTTCGAGCTGGTGCGTCAGAAGTACGACTGCGAGACGGTGATGCTGCATGTGCCCTACCAGGGCGACGGCCACATCTCGCCCAACATGCGCGAGTACGTCGTCAAGCAGCTCAAGGAGAAGGTGATTCCCACGCTCGAGCGCGTCTCGGGCGTGAAGTTCGACATCGACCGGCTGCGCCAGTACATGAGGGAGTCGACCAAGGCGGAAGAAGACCTCGTTGCGGTGCTGCACTCGGCAAAAAACCGGCCGAGCCCGATCGACGGCTACTTCGGCGGGGTGTATTACATCGGGCCGATCTTTACCGCGTTCCGCGGCGCGCCCGAGGCGACCGAGTACTACCGGGTGCTGCGCGCGGAAATCGAAGAGCGCGTGCGCGCGAAGAAGGGCCCGGTGACGCCTGAAGGCGAGCTCGAGGACGAGAAGTACCGGCTGGTGGTGGAAGGCCCCCCCAACTGGACCCACTTCCGCGACTTCTGGAAGATGTTCTACGAGGAGGGCGCGGTGGTCGTCGCCTCGACCTATTCGAAGGTCGGCGGCGTGTACGACTTCGGCTTCCGCCACGACCCGGATCATCCGCTCGAGTCGCTCGCGGAGTACTGCCTGGGGTGCTACACCAACCTCAACTTCCCGCAGCGTATCGACATGATCTGCCGCTACCTGGACGAGTACCAGGCCGACGGGCTGCTGATCAACTCGATCAAGAGCTGCAACAGCTTCTCGGCCGGGCAGCTGCTCATGCTGCGCGAAGTGGAGAAGCGTACCGGCAAGCCGGCGGCGTTCATCGAGTCCGATCTGGTCGATCCGCGCTATTTTTCGGCGGCGAACATCAAGAACCGGCTCGAAAGCTATTTCCAGATGATCAAGCAGAAGCGCGCCGCTGCGGGCGCCGCGGTGCACTGAGGAGCCGGCCATGCGTTGTTTCATCGGCATCGACCTCGGTTCGACCACCACCAAGTCGGTGGTGATCGACGAGGAACGCAACATCCTCGGGCGCGGCATCACCAACTCGCGCTCGAACTACGATACGGCAGCGAACATCGCCAAGCAGGAGGCGCTGGTCAACGCGCGCTTCCATCTGTTTCGCGGCGCGCTGAAGAAGAGCGGCGCACTGAACGGCGGGCTGGACGAATTCGTCGGCCAGCTCGAGCGCGATTTCCGGCTCGAGCAGTTCACCGAGCAGCTGGCGGATCTCGAAGCGGTCTGCGGGCGCAATGTCGACGGCGGCAAGTTCGGTGATTTCGCCAAGCCGGTGGTCGCCGCGCTGGAGGAAACCTTCCGTCGGCTGAAACTCGAGGCGCCGGAGCTGTTCGCGCCGGGCGCGAAGCGCAAGAGCGACTTCTTCCGCGACATCGCGGGCAGCCGCTACCTGGCGATCGGCGAGGAGGTCGCCAAGGCGGCGGAGCTGCGCTACGACTTCCTGCTCAACATCTTCGACCGCTCGATCATCGAGGTCGAAAACCGGGAGTACGGCGATTCGATCTCGAAAAACCTGCTCGCCGCGCTCGACCGCACCTTCCGCGTGCTGCCGGAGGCGGCGAAGCGCGGCGAAGCGATCCGCGCCCCGATCCAAGGGGTGCTGGAGACAGCGCTGGAGGAAAGCTACGTCATCGGCACGGGCTACGGCCGCGCCCGACTGCCGTTCTCCAAGGAGCACGTGCGCTCCGAGATCCTCTGCCACGGCCTGGGCGCGCACGTGATGTACCCGCATACCGCCACCGTGCTCGACATCGGCGGCCAGGACACCAAGGCGATCCAGGTCGACCGGCAGGGCATCGTCGAATCGTTCCAGATGAACGACCGCTGCGCCGCGGGCTGCGGGCGCTACCTCGGCTACATCGCTGACGAGATGAACATGGGCCTGCACGAGCTGGGCCCCCTGGCCATGAAGGCCACCAAGACCGTGCGCATCAATTCGACCTGTACCGTGTTCGCCGGCGCCGAGCTGCGCGACCGGCTTTCGCTCGGCGAGAAGCGCGAGGACATCATGGCCGGCCTGCACCGCGCGATCATCCTGCGTGCGATGTCGATCCTGGCGCGCTCCGGCGGAATCCGCAACGAGTTCACCTTTACCGGCGGTGTGGCAAAGAACGAGGCCGCGGTCAAGGCACTCAGGGACCTAATTTTCGAGAACTACGGAGAGATGACGATCAACATCGACCCGGATTCGATCTTCACCGGCGCGCTCGGCGGTGCCACATTCGCCTGGCGCGCAGTCGTCGAGGAAGGCAAGCTGGCGGAGGCACGCGTATGACGGCAATCCACACGATCGGCATCGACATCGGCTCGGGCGTGGTCAAGACCACGTTGTTCGCCAATGACGGTGACCACCACAGCTGGCTTGCGAGGCGCTCGGAGCGCATCCGGCGGCGCGACCCGATGGAGCTCGCCCAGCAGGGCTATGACGAGGTGCTGGCGGAGGCGCGGCTCGCGTCGAACGACATCGCCTATGTGGCGACCACCGGCGAGGGAGAAAACGTCAAGTTCGCCACTGGACACTTCTACTCGATGACCACGCACGCGCGCGGCGGCGTGTTTCTCAACCCGGAGGCACGCGCGGTGGTCGACATCGGCGCGCTCAACGGCCGGGCGATCTACATCGACGAGCGCGGCAAGGTGCTGTCCTACAAGATGACCAGCCAGTGCGCCTCGGGCTCGGGACAGTTCTTGGAGAACATCTCGCGCTATCTCGGCGTCGCCGTCGAGGAAATCGGCTCGCTGTCGAAGACCTCGCAGAATCCCGAGAAGGTGAGCTCGATCTGCGCGGTGCTCGCCGAAACCGACGTCATCAACATGGTGTCGCGCGGCATTGCGACGGCCGACATCCTGAAGGGCATTCACTTGTCGATGGCCTCGCGTCTCGCCAAGCTGCTCAAGGTCACGGGCATCACGAAAGGGACCGTGCTGCTGACCGGAGGGCTGGCACTGGACGCGGGTCTGCTCGCGGCGTTGCAGGAAGAGCTCGTCAACGAGAAAATTACCGGCCTGACGGCGGTAAACCACCCGGATTCGATCTTCGCCGGCGCGATCGGCGCGGCGCTCTGGGGCGCGTTCCGCCACGGCAAGCTGAGACAGCTCGAGTCGCGCGCCGCGGCCTGAGCACAGGGAGACTGCACGATGGCTTTGATGATCAACGACAACTGCACCGCCTGCGATGCCTGCAAGCCGGTGTGCCCGAACGACGCGATCGCGGTCGGCGATCCGATCTACGTGATCGACCCGTTTCGCTGTACCGAATGCGTCGGTGCCGAGGACGAGCCGCAGTGCAAGCTGGTCTGCCCGGCGGACTGCATCGAGGTCAATCCGGAGTACGAGGAGACCCCGGAGCAGCTGATGGAGAAGTACGAGAGCCTGCACGGCTGAGCGGCGAACGCCGCTAGAATCGTGGGGATGACCCGATTGCGGGAGGTCCCCATGTCCGTATCGAATCCAACGCGCGTTCGGCTGCTCGAAAAGAGCCAGGCCGACGCATCTCTTGGCCCCCTCTACGACCGTGCCGACGCGGTGTCGCAGGGCAGCACGCTGCCCGGGCCGACGCTGTTTGGCAACCAGGTGCGGGCGCTGGCGCACAACCCGGCACTGCTGAAGTCCCTGTTCGGCGTCTACGAAGCCTTCGCCGCGGAGCCCTCGATCGATCGCAGGCTGACCGAGCTCGGCATCCTCGTGGTTTCGCGGGTCAATGCCTGCCAGTACTGCGTGCAGCACCATGCGCCGCTTGCGCACGGCGCGGGGCTGAAGACGTCCCAGCTGCAGGCGCTGCAGGACGACGCCTGGTCCGATTCGAAGCTCTGGTCGAAAGAGGAGTGGCTGGTGGTGCGCTACGCCGAAGCGCTCGCCGCGGTGCCGCAGCGCGTCAACGACACGCTTTTCGCGGAGCTGAAAGAACACTTTTCCGAGCGCCAGATCGTCGACCTGACGATGCGGCTGGCGCTGTGCGCGGCGTGGAACAAGTTCAACGACGCGCTCGGGCTGGACACGGAGACCGCGTTCCAGCATGCCTTCGCCGAGCTCGGCCTTCCTGCCGAGGGGGAGAAGATCGGTGCCTGAGAAGCGGTGGCGCGGCGCAGCCATCGGATGACCATCGCCCCGAACGGCCGCCCGCCCTTTCGTGCCGACCACATCGGCAGCCTGCTGCGCCCGCCGGCATTGCGCCGCGCGTTCCGCGAGTACGCCGCGGGCACGCTGTCGGATGACGCGTTCCGCGTGGCGCAGGACGCGGCGATCCGCGACGTCGTCAAGTTGCAGGCCGACTGCGGGCTGCAGGTCGCGACCGACGGCGAATTCCGCCGCATTTCCTACTGGGAGAAGTTCGTCCGCCTGACCGAGGGCCTCGTCGTCAGGGAGGCGAACTTCAAGTTCCACGATGAGCACGGCCACGAGTCAGAATTCACCGCGCCATACGCCGAGGCCAAGGTCGGGCGTGGCGCGCCGATCACGCTCGACGAGTTCACCTTTCTCAAGACCGAAACGCGCGCCACGCCGAAGATCACCATGCCGGCGCCGTCGACGATGCACCTGTACCGCTACCGCGACTTCGCCGACCCGAAGGCGTACCTGGACGCGCGCGCGTTCTTCGCCGACCTCGGCAAGGTCTACCAGCAGGAGATCGCCGATCTCGCCAAAGCAGGCTGCCGCTACGTGCAGCTCGACGAGGTCGCGCTCGCCATGCTCTGCGACCCGGCAGCGCGCGCCAGGCTCGCGGCCGACGGGGTAGACGCGGAAGGTCTGGTCGATCTGTACGTCGACGCCATCAACGAGGCGGTGAAGGAGCGGTCGGCCGACATGGTGATCGGCATCCACATGTGCCGCGGCAACTACAAGGGCATGTACCTGTCGGAGGGTGGCTATGATTCGGTCGCCGAAAAGCTCTTCGGGCGAGCCGACGTCAATCACTTCCTGCTCGAATTCGACACGCCACGCGCGGGGGATTTCGCGCCGCTGCGCTTCCTGCCGAAGAACAAGGGTGTCGTTCTCGGTCTGGTGAGCTCGAAGCTGCCGCAGCTCGAGCCGATGGACACGCTCAAGCGGCGCGCCGACGAGGCGGCCAAGTACGTCGACGCGGCGCGCCTGGCAATCAGCCCGCAGTGCGGCTTCGCCAGCACCATGGGGGGCAATCCGGTGACCGAAGCCGACGAGCGCGCCAAGCTCAAGCTCTGCGTAGACGCCGGGCGCGCGATCTGGGGCTGAGATGGCGACCGAACTGTGGCAGCGGCCCGCGCATGAGCTTGCAGGGCTCATCGCGAGCAAGGCGGTCTCGCCCGTCGAGCTGACGACAGTCGTTCTCGAGCGCATCGACCGCCTGCAGCCGAGGCTCAATGCGTTCATCACCGTATGCCACGACGCGGCGCTCGGGGCGGCGCGCCAGGCCGAGCAGGCGGTGATGGACGGTGCAGCGCTGGGGCCGTTGCACGGTGTGCCCTTTGCGGTGAAGGATCTGGTCAACACCGCAGGCGTGCGCACCACCTTCGGCTCGCTCGTCTACGAGCACAACGTGCCGGCCGAGGATGCGGTTGCCGCTGCGCGCATGAAGGCGGCGGGCGGCATTCTGCTTGGCAAGACCACCACGCCCGAGTTCGGGCACAAGGCGCTCACCGACGCGCCGCTCTTCGGGCGCAGCTGCAATCCCTGGAACGTCGCGCGAACCTGCGGCGGCTCGAGCGGCGGTGCCTCGGCCGCGGTCGCAGCCGGGCTCGGCCCGCTCGGCATCGCCACCGACGGCGGCGGCTCGACGCGCATCCCGGCGGCCTGCTGCGGGCTGGTCGGCCTGAAGCAGACGCTCGGCACCGTGCCGCACAGCCAGGTGCAGGACGCCTTCGGCAACTACACCTACGTCACGCCGCTGTCGCGCACCGTGCTGGACACCGCGCTGCAACTGAGTGCGATGGCGGGCGCGCATCCGAGCGACCCCTGGTCGATTGGCCTCGCGCCGCAGGACTTCGTCGCCGCCGCGCGCCCGGAGGGCGACCTCAAGGGGCGGCGCATCCTGTGGTCGCTGACGCTCGGCAACACGGTCGTTGCGCGCGACGTGCGCGCTGCCTTCGAGGCGGCGCTACACCGCTTCGCCGAGCTGGGTGCCGAGCTGGTCGAGCTGACCGAGGCGGTGCCCAAGATGGAACCCATCTGGCGCGTGATCAACCACGCCAGCTGGCGCGCGCGCTTCGGCGACATGATCCGCGACCACGGCGCGCGCATGTCGCCGTCGCTGCTGCGCCAGGTCGAGGTCGGCGCACAGTGGAGCGCGGTGGACTACCAGCGCGCGATGTTCGAGCGTACGGCGCTGTTTCGCCGCGTGCAGGGCTGGCTTGAGGCGAACGACGTGCTGGTGACCCCGACGCTCGCGCGTACCGCGCTGCCGATCGAGCAGGACCTGTTCGAGCCGATTGAGATCGACGGTGAGGTGGTCGGCGAGCTGCGCAGCAACCTGTTTCCGTACACGCTGCCGTTTAACATCACGGGGCATCCGGCGATGACCGTGCCCTGTGGCTTCGGCGCCGACGGCCTGCCGATCGGCCTGCAGCTCGTCGGTAGGCTGCACGACGAGCCGACGCTGCTGCGCGTCGGCGCGCTGTACGAGGCGGCAGAGCGCTGGGCCGAGGCCTGGCCGGACCTCTAGCGCTAGCGGCGCGCCGTGAACTAGATGACGATGTCGATCTGCAGCTCCGCGATCGTCACGGCGCCGAAGTTGTCCTCGATCTCGAAAGCGATCGTTTCATGTCCTCCCGGCGGGATGCCGTTGGGCGCCATGTAAACGATCTTGTTGTCCGCGTTGATCCCGTAGAGACTGCCGAAAAACAGGCCCACCGGATCGGCAGAGTTCAGCGTGACCGTCTGGTCTGCCTCGTTCGCCGGGCCGGGGTCGAAGTGGCCGAGGACGTCGATAAGGATCAGCTGACCCTTGTTGGCTTGCCAGACCAACAGGTCGTCCGGGTCCTTCAATCGCGGGGCATCGTTTTCCGGAAGCACATCGAGGGTCACGTCCACGGTCTCCGATGCGTCGATGCCGTCGCTCGCCTGGTAGCTGAAGCTGTCCGGACCGAAATAGTCGTCATCCGGCGTGTAGGTCAACGACCCGTCGGAATTGACGTCGAGCCTGCCGTGAGCCGGGTCGGTGACGATGACCGTGCTCAGCGAATCACCGTCGGCGTCGCTGTCGTTCGCGAGGATGTCGAGGTTGAGCGGCGTGTCCTCGGTGAGAGTGAATTCATCGGCCACTGCTTCTGGCCGAGTATTTGCCTGGGGCGGGGTACCGCTGTCCGGAATTTCGAGTTCCTCGAAATTGCGCACGGTGAGGTCGAAGCTCGTGAACTTGAAGATTTCGCCGTTCCGGCCGCAGCCGCCGGGGTTGTCCGCGAGGAAGGCCCGGAAGGCCGCGATGTCGGCCTGCACCGCTGCATCGGCCATTTCTTCCGGCGTCAGGATCAGGCGCAGGACGTCATGGCCCTTGCCGCCGTCGTAGAAGTCGCCCTTTCCACAGCCGCCGTTGTCCGCGTTCTCCGCCACCGAGTAGACGGCGGTGTCGTCGCCCCAGCCGCCGAAGACCCTGTCATTGCCCGCGCCGCCATCGAGCAGGTCGTTGCCCCTGCCGCCGTGGAGCCAGTCGTTGCCGCCGTTGCCGAAAAGTTCGTCGTTGCCCTTGCGGCCGATGATGACGCTGCTCTCATCGGTGCCATTGAGAACGTTGTCGCCCCGGTTGCCGAACAGGTAGTCGTGCGCGTGGTGATGGCGGTGGTGCGAGTGATGCCAATCGCCGAACCAATGACCGTGATGGTTTCTTCCCATGTTTTCCTCGTATGCCAGCGAATCGTGAGTGTTTGTCAGACGCTCATGAGGCTAGTCTTCGGTGCTGGTGCAGACGAGGAACTACTCGACGTGAAAACAAAGGAAAAACTGTGAACTGTTTCCTGTCCCGTCGCAGTCGGTTATCAGTGTGTCCAGATTCGACAGGTAAGACGGACAGACGGACAAAACGTCGAGGCCGACCTACGGGTCATCGGATGGGAAACCTGACGGCTCACCCCTGTCGTCGATGAGCGCGTGGCTGATCGTGTCCCGACCTATGCTATCGGAGTGCGATACCCCGGCGCACGCCCGTCATTCGCAACCGGCGAGAGTTTGCGCGCGCGCCAGCTAGGCGCGACCAGCGCGGCCTACTCAGGCCGCTACGCCGACGAGCCGGTAGTAGGGAAGGAGTTCGCCGAAAAAATCCCGTGCGCGCGCCTCGATCATCGAACGCGCGACGGTGGGATCGTCGACCGGCTTGCCGTCCTTTTCAAGCTTGTGCGGGGCGGTCATCAAGGTATCGAAGGCGTACTCCGCTGCCTTACGTGCGTCGCGCGGTGCTGCGAGCAGCATCTGGTCGATAAATGAGACCGGCACACCGCTGCCCAATACGGGAGAGGCGAGGAACGTGCTGCGTGACTGTGCCATCCGCCGCGCCAGCACGGCGTCGTTGAAGCGCTGCGTCGCCGCGCGGCGTGCGACCTCGCCCTCAGCCGGAAGCGCCGGCCAGACGTTGCCGAGCGCAGCGTGACCGAAGACGGCCTGGCGCAGGCGGCCGCGATCGAGCGACGCCGCCTCGGGTGCTCGCGCCAGAGCGTCGAAGGTCATCGGCGCGCGCGCCAGGGCATCGAGCACCGGTCCGTAGGTTTCCGGCTGCAACGAAATCTCGCCCGCAGGCGTTTTCCCCGTAAGTGTGCACAGCGACCGCGGACGCGCGAGACAAAACCGCGCGCGGCCCAGCATCGCCTCCAGTTCGGCCGGATTCGCCTTGGGCGCGCCGCGCGCGAACACATCGCGGCGGAACATCTGGTTGCGGGCATAGTCCTTGATCATCTCTGCGCTCGTGCGGTCGCGCGCCAGCGCAAGCAGCGGCGCCAATTCGGGGCGAATCGAGAACTGCTCGAAGTTCTCGACCACCGTGGCCGAGCCGACGTAGGAAAGCTTTGAGCCCGCCATCTCGTCGGCCACGTCGGCGTGGTATGCGGGGGTCCAGTTGGCGTTGAAGTACTCGTGCGCGATGTAGCTCGGGTCCATGCTGCCGAGCTGCGCAAGGCGTAGCTTGGCGAGCGGATTGACGTGGAAGTAGTCGGCGCCGGATTTTTCGAGACGGCCGACGAAGTCGAGCGAGGCGCGGATTCGGTCGGCCGGCGCGCTCCCGGACAGCTTCGCGCCTTCGAGCAGCAGGCGCTGCAGCGGCTGAACCTGCGCGAGGCCCGGCAGACAGTTGTAGCTGACGTAGACGAAACCACCCGACTTCAGGCGGCGACGCAAAAATTCAACGATGTGGCGTCTGTTTTCCTCGCTGACCCAGGAGTGCACGCCGTGCAGGGCGACGATGTCCGCCTCAGGCAGGTCAGCCTCGAGCAGCTCGGCGAAGCTCTTTTCGAGAAACTCGACGTTCTCGACGCCGCATTCGCGAGCCAGGCGGCGCGCGCCGTGGACGTGCGTGGGGTTGAAGTCGACCCCGTAGAAGCGCCCGCGCGGGTTGCATGCGGCGTGCAGTGCGCAGGAGTAGCCTTGCCCACAGCCGAGCTCGTAGTAGGTGTAGGCCACGTCGGCATCCGTGGCCTGCACCCCGCCGAGAAGGGCGGTAAAGCGCAGCGCCACCGGCGCGAGCTCGCGGTAGTAGCCCTGCGTGTAGTCGATGTCGACGACGTAGCCGTCGGCCCAGGATGGATCCGGCATGCGTTTAACGCCCGGTGCGGTCGGGACGCCGCACAGCGCGGCACCCGCGATAAAGCATGAATGCTAATGGAGGAAGCGGGCGGCGGAGCCGAACCGCCGGCGTCGAAGTCGCCTAGATGAAGACATCCGCATCGGGTGGTGGCCCATCCCAGGGCGTGTTGGTGGTGAAGTCCCAACCGCCGGCGGTCTCGAGCTTGCCCAGGCTCTCGTGGCCATGGCTGTAGCGCGCGTAGGTGAGCCCCACCGAGTTGTAGGCATCCTCGGCGCTGTTGAGACTGGTCAGCAGCACCTGGTCGAACACGTACTCGTCGACCAACGTGGGCCCGCCCTTGAAGCCGGACGCATAAGCCTCGATCTCGACGCCATCGACGGACTTGCCGCTGGCCAGCATGTCGGCCAGGCGCGCAATCAGGCTGCTCGAGCCGAGCGTGAGCTGAACGTCCGAAGCACTGGCCTTGCCTGCGCCGCCGCCGCCGCCGACATGGAACGATCCGCTCTGGCTCAGCCCGAAGCTGAAGTCCTCGAGTCGCAGCCAGTCGCCACCGCCGAGGCCCTCGAAGCGCACGTAGTAATCAAGCGGAGCATCCGTGGACAGCGCATCGCCCAGATCGGACGGGTCGGCGTCCGGTTGCAGCGAGATCGGGGGCCCGCCTTTGCCGGATACGAAGTCCCAGCCAGTCTCGAACGTGTCACCGGCCGTACCCGACTTGCCGCCCGCGTCAGCTTGCACCTGGGCGTAGCTGCGGAACGCAAAGCCCAGGTTGTTGGCCGTCGACCCTCCGCCATTGGTATCGAGGCTGGTCACGTACACGTCCTCGAACTTGTACTCGCCAATCAGCGAGCCGCCCTTCAATCCCCCGCCGGGCGCGTAAACCTCAACCTCGATGCCCTTGAAGCTCTTGCCCGAGGCAAGCAGCTCGCCAAGCACTGGCATCACCTCGCTCGAACCGAGCGTCGCTCCAAAGTCCGAAGCGCTGACCTTGCCCGCGCCGCTGCCGCCGGTCTTTGAGTCAAACGTGCCGACGTTCTGCAGCCCGAAGTCGAACCCTTCCAGCTGCAGCCACTTGTCGGTCAGGCCGTCACCGTCGAACCGGATGTAGTAATGCAGTTCCGTGCCCGGAGACACGCTCGCCGCGATCTTGCCGGACCCACCCGACCCGCCCGTACCGCCGGTGCCACCACTTCCACCCGACCCGCCCGTGGGCTCGTCGAGCCCGGTGACGGTGATTTCGACCGTTCCAATGTCGCTGCCGGTCTTTCCGTCACTGACCACGTAATCGAAGCTGTCGACAATGCTCGAACCGCTCGAGAGCGCCTGCAGTGTGCTCGATCCACGCGGGTCGTAGCTGAACACGCCGTTGGGAAACAGCGTCACCGTCGCTCCAAGCGCCGTCGCGAACGTTCCGGCCGAGCTAAGCACCAGCGGATCGCCGTCGACATCCGAATCGTTCGACAGCACGTTGCCGTTGCGCACGCTGTCTTCGTCGGTCGTATAGGCGTCGTCGACAGCCACCGGGCTGTCATTGACGGCGGTGACGGTGACGTCCACCTTGCCGCTGGCGGCGAGCGGGTTAGGGCTGCCATTCGTCGTGCCGTTGTCGAGGATGGTGTACTGGATCACGTCCTCGCCGAAGTAATCTGCATCCGGGGTGTAGCTCAGCGTGCCGTCCGGGTTGATGTCCACCGCGCCGTGCATTGCGACGGCGCTGACGACGGTCAATGTCTGTCCGGACTCGTTCGCCGGACCTGGCACGTCGTTGGAAAGCACGACGATCGTGTTGTCGACGCTGTCCTCGGCGACCGTCGCGCTGTCAGTCGCGGCGATTGGATTGTCGTTCACCTCGCGCACCGCGAGCGTGACCTCGGTGATGCCAGATTCGTCGAGCCCGTCGCTGGCCCGATAGCTGAAGCTGTCGCTGCCGAAATAGTCGGCATCCGGGACATAGCTGAACGAGCCGTCCAGGTTGAGCGTGAGCATGCCGTGCGCAGGGCCGGCGACGAAAATCGCGCTGAGCGTCGGGCCGTCGACGTCAGTGTCGTTCGTCAGCACGCCGGCCGTAGAAACGCTCAGCGTCTCGTCCTCGTTCAGTGCGTAGGCGTCGGCGACGCCGACCGGCGCGTCGTTGACGCCAGTGACGGTGAGCAAAACCGTGGCACCCGACGTTTCGCCGGCGAGGTCCGAAACGAGGTAAGTGAATTGATCAATCGTCGTTTCGCCGGCAGCGAGCGCCTGCAGCGCCGGCGCAGCCCTGGGATCGTAGCTGTAGCTGCCGTCGACGTTGACCTGCACCGCGGCGCCGAGCGCGCTGATGGCGTCGAAACCAGCGATCGAAAGAATGTCGAGATGATCCGGGTCACTGTCATTGGCGAGCACGCCGGCCGCGGCGGGAACGACGAGCGGCGTGTCTTCATCCGTTTCGCCGGCGTCGGTGGCGGCTACCGGTGCGGTATTCACCAGTTCGATCACGAGTGCCTCGAAGTTGCGCACGTCGAGATCAAAACTCTGAAACTCGAAAGTCCGCTCGTGACTGCCGCAGGCCTTGGCGTCTGCGGACAGAAACGCGAGGAAGTTCGCGATGTCTGCCTGCACCGATGCGAGCGCATGCTCGCCGTAGGTGAGCCTCAGGACCAGCGTGTCGTCGCCGCGGCCGCCGTCGTAGACGTCGTGGGTGCCGATATCGACGAAGCCTGGACCGAGGTTCGCCGCCATCGAATACACGGCGATGTCGTCGCCCTTGCCGCCATCAAGCTTGTCATTGCCGGCGCCGCCCTCGAGCACATCATTGCCCTTGCCGCCGTTGAGCTTGTCGTTGCCCTCTCCACCGTAGAGCGTGTCGTCGCCCTTGCCGCCCTTCAGTCGGTCGTTGCCGCCATAGCCGAACAGCGTGTCATCGCCCTTCAGCCCGATGATGAAGTTGCTCTGCTCGTTGCCCTGAAGGAGATTGTCGTCGTGGGTGCCGACAAGGATTGCGTGCTTGCCCAGATGCAGGCCGCCGAACGACGGATACTCATGCTCCGAGCGGCCCTTGCCGCAGGAAGCGTCCTTGCTCTTCTTGCCCATGGCTTTCCCCGTGCGCGGAATACACAGACAGCGGCCGCCTTTCATGACGGACGCCGTCTTTTACGAGGAGGCTAGGATTCGATCTCCGCGAAGTCAACACGCCGGGCCGATTCGCGGCGATGTGACGCTGCGGCTGGTCATTTTCGACTAGCCGTGGTCGTGAACAATTCTCATTGTGCTGGTGCGCCCGCCCTGTAGCCGGGAACCGGCCGGCGAACGCACCGGGAACGAAAACCAATACTTCAGCCGAGCCCCGGCTGCGTCAGGCGCGGACTGACATTAGCGCGTCGACGGCTTCTGAGGGTGCCGGTTCGCGCCGTGGTACACGAGGTGGTCTAGATGACGTCGACGATATCGATCTGCACCAAACCGCTCGACGCAATTGGCGGTTCACCGTCGTCCGCCGCCAGATAGCGGAACGAGTCGCTGCCGACGTAGTCGGGTGGCGGCGTATACCAGATCGTGTTGTCCGGTCCGACGCTCCATTCGCCGCCGGCCGGCGTCGGTCGCGGGAAGCCAAAATCGAGAACCTCGAGCGTCTGGTCCGACTCATTGCCCGGGCCGGGCGTGTCGTTGGCCAGCACGTCGATCTCGAAGGGGCCGCTGTTCTTGGGAACCGTCACCGAATCCGTATTCGCGACCGGTCGGTCGTTGACTGGCCTCACCGTGATACCGACCTCGGTTACATCGGATTCGTCCTGACCGTCGCTCGCCTGGTAGGTGAACTTGTCCGGACCGAAATAGTCCTTGTTGGGTGCGTAGGTGAACGATCCGTCTTCGTTGAAGGTAAGCGTGCCGTTCGTCGGGTTGGTTATGAGGCCGATCGGCGCGCTGACGTCGTCGCCATCGGCGTCGGTATCGTTCGCCAGCACGCCGCTGGCAACGGGAACGACCAGCGCCTCATCCTCGTCGGTCGTGTAGGCGTCGGGCTGCGCCTCCGGTGGCGTGTTGCCGCCTACGATTTCGAGCGCCTCGAAATTCCGCACGGTCAGATTGAAGCTCGAGAACTCGAAGATCTTCCCGTGGCCCCCGCAGCCGCTGTCATCGTCGGCCAGGAACGCCCTGAATGCATCGAGGTCCTCCTGCACCGCTTCGCTTGCCAATTCCTCTTTGGTGAGTACCAACCGCAGAACGTCCTCGCCCTTGCCGCCGTCATAGAAATCGCGCACCGGGTTGCCGCAGGCGTCGGTGCCGGCGTTCTCCGCCAGCGAGTAGACGGCGATGTCGTCGCCCTTGCCGCCTTTGACCTTGTCGCTGCCGGCGCCGCCATCAAGCAGATCGTTGCCTTTGCCGCCGTCTAGCTTGTCGTTGCCCGCGCCGCCATAGAGCTCATCGTCGCCCTTGCCGCCCTTCAGCTTGTCGTTGCCGGCGTAGCCGAAGAGCTGATCGTCGCCCTTGTGGCCTTTGATCGTGTCGTCGTTCTCGCTGCCCTTGAGGACGTCATCGTCACGGGTGCCGTTCACCACGTGATGCTTGTGATGCGAATGCCCCTTGCCGAACCAGTGACCGTGATGCTTTTTGCCCATGTTTTCCTCGTGAACCTGCAAATAGTGAGTGCTGCTTTGACGTTAAGGAGGCTAGAGACCAGGCAAGGCAGGGTCAAGAAAGCCACACGCGGGCCAAGCATACAGCGGTGTGAACTGTTACCTGCGTATTCCGTGAACTACTTCCTCTTTTGCCGGATTTTGTGAATTTCTTCACACTTTTCCGGACGGAGGCCTAGTCGCTTCCGACTAGGCCTGCTCGTCAATCTTTGTCAGATCTCGGGTGAACAGCTGCTGGAACAGCGCCTCGCGAACGCTTGGCGATGCCATCGACGCGGGCTCCTCGTGATTGGCCTATCAACCGAGGATCGCGTCGGCGTCCGGACTTGACGCGGCGACGTCGACGACCTCGTCGACGAACGTGATGATCACCGAGCCCCGATTGGATTCCAGGAAATCCGGCAGACCGCCCGTCGTTCCGTTGTCTACGACCCAGTAGCCGAACACGTCCACGTCGCCCACCACAGCATCGGTCGGTGGCGTGTACAAGAGAATCGGATTGCCGTCCGAATCGGTACCTACAGCCACTGAGCCACCGTGACTCGTCTGCGGGGGAGGGAACCGCCCCTCCGCCATCAGGAACTCGAGCGTCTGATCCGATTCGTTGGCGGGCCCCGCGCGGTCGTTGGCAATCACGTCGAGCACAATGGGTTCGCTGCTCCAGACCACGTCGAATCGATCAAGCACCGCAGTCGGCGCATCGTTAACGTCGTCGACCGCGACCAGCACCTGACCCACCATCTGCTGCGGGTCTGCGGAGCCGGTCGTGGACCCGTTGTCCTGGAGCGTGTACTCGATCGTATCCTCGCCGAAAAAGTCGGCGTCCGGCGTGTAGCTAATCCAGCCGTTTCCTATGATCGTGACGCTGCCGTGAGACGCATAGGCGGACAGGACATCGAGTGTCTGGCCAGACTCGTCGTCCGACCCCGGTGCATTGCTGGGGAGGACGTTGATCTCGAAGCTGTTGTCGCCCTCGGCGAGCGTCACGCTGAGCGGACCCTCAACCGGCGCGTCGTTCGCTTTGTTGATGGTGAGCGCGACCTCCGTGACCGCAGAGCTATCCGCACCGTCGCTCGCCTGATAGCTGAAGCTGTCGGTTCCGAAATAGTCCTCGTCCGGGGTATAGCTGAACGATCCATCCGGATGAAACAGCAGCGAGCCGTGCATCGGATCGCTGACCAGCGTTGCGCTCAGCGGATCCGGGCCCGCGTCGGGATCGTTGTCGTTGGCAAGCACGCCCGCTTCGGCCGGGACGACGAGCACGCCGTCCTCGTTCACTTCCCAGGCGTCGGCCAGCGCGAGCGGCGCGTCGTTGCCGATGACGACGATATCGAGCCTCTCGAAATCGCGCACTGCGAGGTCAAAGCTGCTGAATTCGAAGACCGCGTCAGGGTCGCCGCCGGAATTCTCGAGCTGCAGCAGAAACGCCTGGAACTTCGCGATGTCCTCCCGCACCCCTGCGCGTTCGAAGTCTTCCTTGCTCAGCACCAGTTGCAGGGTATCGTTGCCCTCGCCACCATCGTAGAAATCGCCCGCTGCGACCCCGGAGGTATCGGCGCCGGCGCTTTTCGTCATCGAATAGATCAAGACATCGTCGCCGTCGTTGCCGAAGACCTGGTCGTAACCCCCACCGCCGTCGAGGATGTCGTTACCCTCACCGCCGATGAGGAGGTCGTTGCCCTGGCCGCCGGCGAGCGTGTCGTTGCCGTCGCCGCCGACGAGCGTGTCGTCGCCCTTGCCGCCGTCGAGCGTGTCGTTGCCGTCGCCGCCGTCGAGCGTGTCGTCGCCCTTGCCGCCGTCGAGCGTGTCGTTGCCATCGCCGCCGGCAAGCGTGTCGTCGCCCTTGCCGCCGTTGAGGGTGTCGTCGCCGTCGCCGCCGGCGAGCGTGTCGTCGCCCTTGCCACCATTGAGCGTGTCGTTGCCGTCGCCGCCGACGAGCGTGTCGTCGCCCTTGCCGCCGTTGAGCGTGTCGTTGCCGTCGCCGCCGGCGAGCGTGTCGTCGCCCTTGCCGCCATTGAGCGTGTCGTCGCCGTCGCCGCCGACGAGCGTGTCGTCGCCCTTGCCGCCGACGAGCGTGTCATCGCCGGCGCCGCCGTCCAGGCTGTCGTCGCCCTTGAGGCCGAGAATGACGTTGTTCTGGTCGTCCCCTACGAGGACATCGTCTGCGCTGCTGCCGATCATAGGATCGTCCAATACCAATGAGCTGTCGATGCCTGCGAGGCTAGGTATCGGAACATCTGGGGTCAATAAGCCGCGCAAAAGTTGACATTTACGACCTGTGACGTCCTGGTCGTTCGTGCCATGGGCGTTTGCCGGTTTCACCCGCTACGCGTGAACTCGTTCACGCGGACTGACTGCTCGCCTAGGCGTTGCCGCCTACGCCCGAGTGTGAACTTGTGTCACGTCCCAGATGAACAGCCGCTCGAACAGCGCATCGCGGATCTCGCGTCGCGACAGCACGAGGTCGTGCAGTCCGCCGGGAAACGCGGCGAGCGTGATGTCATCTCCAAGCCCCGGACCCCAGCGCGTCATGTGCTGCCAGTCGAGGATGACATCGGCCTCATCGGAATGCATGAGCAGCACCGGGCAGTCGATCGCGAGTCCTGCCTGCAGGCGTGCTTGCGCTGTGCGGATCGCACGCACCCAGCCGAAGTAAACCGGAAAGCCGAGGCGTGGCTTGAGGCTCAGGTCGAAGTCCCACTCGCCGCGCCAGTTGCGGTGCAGGCCTTCGATGTACTCGGGCCGGATGCCGCCCTTGTCGTTGGCAAAGGGAAGCAGCGCGCCGAGCCAGGTGGCGATTGCCAGATGCCAGCGCCGCTCGGGCGGCGCGTTGAACTCGAAGAAAGGGCTGTTCAGCCACAGCGCACGCAGCTGTTCGCGGCGCGCGCCTTCGTGTGCGTACAGCGCGCAGACCAGCCCGCCGGTGGAATGCGCGGCGAGCAATACGGGCGCGTCGATCACGCCGAGCGCCCAGTCGAGGTCGGCGAAATACTCGCGCACGTCCTTGCAGAAACAAGGGTGCTGGTGCGCGCGCAGGGAGCGCCCGTGCTTGCGACAGTCGAGCGCGTAGAAGGCGTAGCCCTCGGCGGCGAAGCGCTCGGCCATATGCCGCTGGAAAAAGTAGTCGATGAAGCCATGCACGTAGAGCACCGCTCCGCGCGGCGCCGACGCGGCCGGCAGGCGCACCAGCGTGGCGACGACTTCGCCATCGTAGTCGTCGACGAAGCGCTGCTCCAGGGCTTCGAAGCCCTCGAGCAGACGATCGGGCTGCCAGGCGCTCAAGCGATGTGCTTGACGAACGCGAGCCGCCCGCTCGGGCCGAAGCCGACGCTGTAGAAAAATTCGAGCAGGTCGAGATTTTCCTTGGCGAGCACGGTCTCGACGCGCTCGATGCGCAGCGCGCCGAGGTTCATGAAGAGCTGCGACAGCAGCGCATGGCCCACGCCGCGGTGCGCGAACCCCGGATCGACGCCGACCGTGTCGATGATCGCCACCGGCTCGGTACGGCCAAAATCACCGTAGTCGGCGCTCGCCATGAGATAGCCGGCGACGCTGTCCTCTATGCGCGCAACGAGCGAGATGCGGAGCCCCGTTTCGGCGAGCGCTTCCTCGAGCTTGTGCTTCATGTAGCCACTGCGGTCATGTCCGGTGAGACGCCGGTCGATGCGCACCACGGCATCCAGATCCTGCACGGAGAGCGAGCGTACGTCGGCCAGGTCGCGCGCCAGCGCCTCGAAATCGTTCGCCGCCGAAGCGCCGTAATCGTTCTGGTCCGCGGGGCGCTCGCGTTCCTCCACCACCACCGGCTCCTCGGCGTCGGAGCCGAGCCTGACATCGGCGACGCGGCAGTCGATCACGTGATTCGAGCCAAGCGACCAGCCGGCGTGATCGAGGAACTGAAGCATGCGATGGTCGTGCCACGAAGCGCCGGTGCGCAGCTCGCGGATGCCGCGCCGGCGCGCTTCCGCCTCGAGCGCCTCGCAGAGCGCGAGTCCGTCGCCGTGGCCCTGCGAATCGGGCGATACGGCGATCACCTCGAGGCGGATCGCCGGCGCGGTGCGGCCGAACTCGCCCTCGAGCACCTTGCCGAGGACATAGCCGGTAAAGCGGCCGCCTTCCTCGACGGCGAACTGGGCGTGCAGCTCGGGCGCGCGCTTGGCCGCGGCGAGGCGACGCTCGTGGTACGCGCGCCGCGCCCGACCGTTCAGCGCAGTGTCGATGGCGACGACCGCGTCCAGGTCGCCGGCGGCGAGCGCGCGGGTCACCGGTCCGCGGGGCTTCGCGCTCGCGGTCTTTCTGGCGTTCATGTGTCCTCCGATTGCTTCGATGCCATGAAAACGGGTCAGCCCATGCTGTACTCGGTGATCAGGTCGCGATCTTCGTCTTCGTCGATCAGGTCCTCGAGCGCGGGCAGCAGCGACATTTCCTCCTTCTGTACGTGCGACACGAGGCGCTCGACGAGCTCGAGCGCGAGCGTCTTGAGGCTGCGCCATCCGGCCTCGTCGAGCTCGCCGCGCGCCGCACGGGTCTGCAGGGCCGCGAACTGCACCGCGGCTTCACGAATCAGCGCGTGCTCCTCGGCGAGCAGCTGCGCGATGTCGCCTTCGCCGCTGTCCTCGAGCCTGGGAAAGAGTCGCGCTTCCTCAAACGCGAAGTGCGCCGACACTTCCTGCGCAAGCGCACCGGCGCATTCGCGCAGACAGGCGCTGGCCGTGTCACCGGCGACCGGCGGCCATGGTGCGCCGCGCCCGCTGAGCAGTTGCTCGAGCCGGCTCCACAGCGTGAGGGTGGCAGCGTGCTCCTCATGCAGCCGGCGCGTGATGTTGAGGTTGAATTCCATATGAAGGATCCCGAATGGCTTTTCAGCTGGGCGCCGGTGCCGCGGGACCCGACTGCAGGCGCGCGGCGCGCAGGCGCATCAGCGTGCGCGTGAAAAACAGGCTGAACGCGACGGCGCCGGCGAGACCGGTTGCCGCGGCGATGCGGGCCAGGCCTTCGGCCTGCGCCGCGATGGCAACCAGCAGGCCGGCGAGGGCGGCGAGATGCAGCACGCGGTGCACGGCGAGCGAGCCGCCCGGCTCGCGCGATGAAACCAGCGGCATGCCGCGCGCGCCGCCGCCGGCGTGCGCCGAAGCGAGAAACGGCACGATACGCTGCAGCACGGCCAGCAGAAAGCTGAGCAGCCAGCCGGCGACGAGCAGCACGCCGAACCCGGCGAGCGCGCCGTCCGCGCGCCAGCCGAGCGCCAGCGGCAGCGCGAGCGCGAGGCTCGCGAGCAGGCAGGCCCAGCCGACGCGGATCAGCACAAAGGCCGGGCCGAGTGGCGGCCGCAGCCGTTTTGCCAGCGCCCGCTCCATCGACACCACGTGCGCGATCCCGGCGCCAAGACCGAGCACGGCCGCGGCCGCGAACAGCACAGGCTCGCCAACCAGCAGGCGGTCGATGAGCGCGATGCCGATGGCGGCGGCGGCGGCGATAAGCGTCCGCTTCGCGACGCGCGGTGCGGGCGCCGGCGAGAGCGCGAACATCGGCAGCAGAAATTGCGACAGGCCCATGGCGAGCAGTCCCATGAAGCCATAGGTCGCCGCCACCAGGTGGAGCGACGCGAACGCGCGCCAGTCGAGCGCGAGCCCGTGCTCGTAGTACGCGACCAGTGCCAGGCCGCTGACGACCAGCAGCGCGAGCGCGCCGAGCGCGGCCCAGCCGTGCAGCACGACGACGCGCATGCCGCGCGCCTGGCGCAGGTTCTCGGCGAGCAGCCAGGCGTAGAGCGCCAGCGCGGCAACGATGAGCATCGCGCCGGGGCCCATCCAATGCGGCCGGACCAGCCCGGCCGCCGTCGCGAACAGCGCGACGCCCGGGGTGAGCAGCCACCAGATCAGTTTCGCGGCGCGCACCGAGCGCACCGGCTGGCGCGTCGCGACCGGCAGCAACTGCAGCGTGGCACCGATTGCCGTCATGGCGAGCACGCCGAGCGTGGTGAGATGCAGCGCGGCGAACACCGGTCCGAGCCCGCCGGCAAAGCGCGTCAGTTCCGCGGCGCCCGCGACGAGCGCCGCCCAGGCGACGATATGGAACAGAACG
>LJTQ01000014.1:0-26546 GCA_001303445.1 Betaproteobacteria bacterium SG8_39
AACCTGCTCAAGCCGGTGCTCTCGACCGGGGCGCTCAAGTGCATCGGCGCGACGACCTACATCGAGTATCGCGGCGTGTTCGAGAAGGACCATGCGCTTTCGCGCCGGTTCCAGAAGATTGACGTGGTGGAGCCCTCGATCGAAGAGACGGTCGAGATCCTGAAGGGGCTTAAGACGCGCTTCGAGGCGCATCACAGCGTGCGCTACACGGCGACCGCGCTCAGCACCGCGGTGGAGCTGTCGGCGCGCTACATCAACGACCGCCATCTGCCCGACAAGGCGATCGACGTGATCGACGAGGCCGGCGCGGCGCAGCGCATTGCACCGAAGAGCAAGCAGAAGAAGGTCATCGGCAAGCCGGAAATCGAGGACATCATCGCGAAGATCGCGCGCATCCCGCCGCGCAGCGTATCGACCGACGACCGCAGCGCGCTGGCCAATCTGGACCGCGATCTCAAAGCGGTGGTGTTCGGCCAGGACAAGGCCATTGACGCGCTGGCCGCCGCGATCAAGATGGCGCGCTCGGGCCTCGGCAATCCGCAAAAGCCGATCGGCAACTTCCTGTTCAGCGGGCCCACCGGCGTGGGCAAGACCGAGGTGGCGCGGCAGCTGGCCTATTGCCTCGGCATCGAGCTGATTCGTTTCGACATGTCCGAGTACATGGAGCGACATGCGGTGTCGCGGCTGATCGGCGCGCCGCCGGGATACGTCGGCTTTGAGCAGGGCGGTTTGCTCACCGAAGCGATCGCGAAGAAACCCTATGCGGTGGTGCTGCTCGACGAGATCGAGAAGGCCCATCCGGACATTTTCAACATCCTGCTGCAGGTCATGGACCACGGCACGCTCACCGACAACAACGGCCGCAAGGCCGATTTCCGCAATGTCGTGCTGATCATGACCACCAATGCGGGCGCCGAAGCGCTGTCGAAGAACACCATGGGCTTCACCACGGACCGGCAGACCGGCGACGAGATGGAGTCGATCAAGCGGATGTTCACCCCGGAGTTCCGCAACCGGCTCGATGCCACCATCTCCTTCCGCGCACTGGATCACGACATCATCATGCGGGTCGTCGACAAGTTCCTCATGCAGCTCGAGGAGCAGTTGCACGAGAAGAAGGTCGAAGCGATTTTCACGGCCCGGCTCAAGGAGCACCTGGCCAAGAAGGGCTTCGATCCGCTGATGGGCGCGCGTCCCATGGCGCGCCTCATTCAGGACACGATCCGGCGGGCGCTGGCCGACGAGCTGTTGTTCGGCAAGCTCGCGCAGGGGGGCAAGGTGACGATCGATGTGGGCGAGGATGAAAACATCGTTCTGCGCTTCGCCGAAGAAGCCGCACCGGTCGCCTGACGCAACCGAGGGATAACGCATCGAAGGCCGCGCACCGCGCGGCCTTTTTTTGATCACGATCAATTGCCGCGCACGCGCGAACCGCTTGATCGTACCCGTTGACGCGGCTGGCTCCGCGCATGAAACTTTGCACCCTGCCCACGTGAAGAGGAGGACGCAGCACATGAGAGCCATGTTCATTGCCGCCGCGACGCTGGTGGCCATTCCGCAGGCTGCACTCGCAGACGAGGTGGCGGCGCGCAGCATGGCCGCGACCTGCGCGGCCTGCCACGGCACGTCCGGACACAGCGTGACGAAGACCGTCGAGCCGCTCGCCGGGCGCCCCAAGGAGCGCATCGTCGAGCTGATGCAGGCGTTCAAGACCGGCAAGAAGCCGGCGACGATCATGCAGCAGATCTCGAAGGGCTACAGCGACCAGCAGATCGAGATGATTGCCGGCTACTTGGCCGAGCAGAAGAAATAGGGGGAGAGCATGTCCAGCTACCAATTCAAGCGTCGCGACTTTCTCAAGTTCGCGGGTGCGGCATCGGCGCTTTCGCTCGCCGGCTGTGCGGCCACCGAAGGCACCCGGGCGCGCGTCGTCGTCATCGGCGGCGGCTTCGGCGGGGCCACCACGGCGAAGTACATCCGCATGTGGGATCCCTCGATCGAGGTGGTGATGGTCGAGCGGCTGCGCCAGTTCACCTCCTGCCCGACCTCCAACCTGGTGATCGGCGGCTCGCGCCGGATCGACGAGCTCCAGCGCTCGTACAACACCCTGAAGAGCAAATGGGGCGTCAAGGTGGTCGAGGACGAGGCGCTGAGCGTCGACACCGCGAAGCGCGTGGTCAAGCTGCAGCGCGGCGGCGACCTGGGCTACGACCGGCTCGTGGTGTCGCCCGGCATCGATTTCATGTTCAATGAGATCGAGGGCTACGAAGCGGCGATGCAGGCGGGCGCCGTGGTCCATGCCTGGAAGGCCGGGCCGCAGACGGTTGCGCTGCGCACCCAGCTCGAGCTGATGCGCAACGGCGGGGTCTTCGTCATGGCGATTCCGCTGATGCCCTTCCGCTGCCCGCCGGGACCCTACGAGCGCATCTGCCAGGTTGCGAGCTACCTCAAAGAAGCCAAGCCGCGCTCCAAGATCCTGGTGCTCGACGCCAACCAGAACATCGTGTCCAAGGGCAAGCTGTTCCGCGAAGCCTGGGACAGCCTCTACAAGGGACTGATCGAGTACCGGCCGCAGAGCAAGGCGATCGGCATCGATGCCCGCACGCGGACCGTCAAGGGCGAGTTCGGCGACGTGCGCGGCGACGTGCTGAACGTCGTGCCGGCGCAGATGGCGGGCAGCATCGCGGCCAAGGCGGGGCTCGTCAACGTCAACAACCGCTGGTGCGGCGTGAACTGGCTGACCTGCGAATCGACCGCCGCCGAGAACGTCCACGTCATCGGCGACGCGACGCAGGGCGCACCGGGCATGCCCAAGTCGGGCCACATGGCAAACTCGCAGGCCAAGGTCTGCGCGGCAGCGGTGATCGCCCGGATCAACGGCGACGCGCCGAATCCGAACCCGATCGTCAACAATACCTGCTACAGCTTCGTCTCCGCGAGCGAGGTGGTGCACGTCGCCTCGGTGCACCAGTGGGACAAGGACAAGAAGACCATCGTCCCGGTGAAAGGCGCCGGCGGGCTCAGCCCGGCGCGCAACCGGCTGGAGGCCGACTACGCCTGGAGCTGGGCGCAGAACATCTGGGCGGACATGCTGGGCTAGTCCGAGTCGGACGCCACCGTGCAAAACGCCCGCGACCGCGGGCGTTTTCTTTTCCAGCCGCCTCAGTCGAGCGTGCTGAGATATTCGGCGACTGCCTGGATCTCGCGCTCGGTCATCTTCTCTGCGATGTTATGCATCACCGCATTGTCGTTGGTGCGCTCGCGCGTGCCGAACTGCTTAAGCTGGGTTTCCAGGTAGGACGCGACCTGGCCCGCAAGTCGCGGCAGCGTCGTCGAGCCGTGGCCGCGCGGCCCATGGCAGCCTGCGCAGGCCGAGACCTCGATCGCGGCTCCACCCTTCGCGTAGAGGACCCCGCCCTCCTCCGCAAGCGAAGGGTCGCTCACCGAGTGCGGCGGCGAGGTTTGCCGGCTAAAAAACAGCCCCAGAGCACGCATGTCCTCGGGCGTGAGGTCCGCCGCCATGCCCTTCATCGTGTCGCTCTTGCGTGCGCCGCTCTTGAAGTTGGCAAGCTGCTTCGCGATGTATTCCGCGTTTTGCGCCGCGAGGCGAGGGAACAGCTCGCTCGCCGCCTCGCCGCGGGCGCCGTGACAGAGGAAGCAGCGTCCGCCGACGATCTCCTGCGCGCGCGCAAGCGCTTTCACTTCGTCCGCACGCACCTGCAATGCAGGCCCCGCGAGGAGCAGCACGCACACCAGGGCACCCAGCGCTGACCGTATCTCGCACATCGTCTATGACCGGAGCGATCCTAGGGATTCGGCCGAGATGCGCAATTGATTTGGGTTAATTCGCCATAAAAGGCGCGCCCTGCACCCGCCGTCGTCAGCGGCCGGTGCTGCCGAAGCCGTTCGCCCCGCGGTCGGAAGCCGTGAACGCATCGACCACCTGCAGCGCGACCTGCACCACCGGCACCACGACCAGTTGCGCGATGCGCTCGAGCGGCGCGATGGTGAAAGCGCTGCGGCCGCGGTTCCAGACCGAGACGAAGATCTGCCCCTGGTAGTCCGAGTCGATCAGGCCGACGAGGTTGCCGAGAACGATGCCGTGCTTGGCACCCAGCCCCGATCTCGGCAGCACCACCGCAGCGAGCGACGCATCGCCGAGGTGAATCGCAATCCCCGACGGCACCAGCTGGCTGTCGCCCGGCGCGAGCGTCAGCGGCGCATCGAGACAGGCACGCAGATCGAGGCCGGCTGCGCCCGGCGTCGCGTAATGCGGCAGCGCGTCCCGCACACGCGCGTCCAAAACGCGGACCTGCAGCGTCCTCACCGCGTCCTCGGTTTGCGGCGCTTGGCAGCGCGCGCCGGACGACGACCACGGGTCCGGCCGGGGCTCGCCAGCATCCCGGCGACGTGCAGCACGAGCTTGCGCGCCAGCGTCAGTTTCGGCGCTCGGCCGAGCGGATGCGCCCCGCGCGCATCGAATAGCGTAATGGCGCTGTCCTGCGCGCCGAGCGCGTCCTGGGCCAAGTTGGCCGCAATCAGCGGAATGCCCTTTTTCTCGCGTTTCGCCTTGGCGTGTGCCGCGAGATTTTCGCTCTCCGCCGCAAAGCCGACGCAAAACGGGCCGCGTGGCCGTGATGCGACCCAGGCCAGGATGTCCGGATTCTCCTCCAGCTCGAGTCGGCGCAGGGAGGCGCTGCCCTTCTTGATCTTCTGTCCCGCGGGCTTTTTCACGCGATAGTCGGCAACCGCTGCGACCGAAACGAAAATGTCGCTGGCGTCCACGGCGGTCTTCACCGCCTCGAACATCTCGCGCGCGGTGCGCACGTTCACGCGCGCGACCCCGACCGGCGTCGCGAGCTGCACCGGCCCGCTGACCAGCGTCACCTGCGCGCCCGCTTCGCGCGCCGCCTGCGCGATCGCGTAGCCCATCCGGCCCGAGCTCAGATTGGTCAGGACCCGCACCGGATCGATCGGCTCCTCGGTCGGCCCTGCGCTGACCAGGACGCGCTTGCCGGCGAGCACCTTGGGCTGGAACGCCGCCTCGATTTCCTCCAGCAGCGCCTCCGGCTCAACCATCCGCCCCGGCCCCGTCTCGCCGCAGGCCTGATCGCCCACCGCCGGCCCCACCACGAGAATGCCGTCGCCGCGCAGGGTGCGAACGTTGCGCTGGGTTGCGGCCTGCTCCCACATCTGGCGGTTCATCGCCGGGGCGACGAGCAGCGGACACTCGCGCGCCAGGACAAGACTCGAGAGCAGGTCGTCGGCCAGGCCGAGCGCCGTCTTGGCGATAAAATCCGCGGTCGCCGGCGCGACGACGATCAGATCGCGGTCGCGCGACAGCTCGATGTGCGCCATGTGATCGGGGATGCCGGCATCCCACAGATCGGTCCAGACCTTCTGGCCCGACAGCGCCTGCAGGGTCAGGGGCGTGATGAAGCGGGTCGCGGCCTCGGTCATCACCACGCGCACGTCCATGCCCGAGCGCAGCAGCAGGCGCACCAGCGCCGCCGCCTTGTACGCGGCCACGCCGCCCGTGATGCCGAGCAGCACGCGCCGTCCGGGAGTCGAAGTCATGTCATCGGCCGCGCGGCGGCAACGTTAATTCCCGTGACCCGCAGCGCATTAAGCGGTTGAACGATCGGAGAATTCTAGGGGAATTCGCAGGGATCCGCATGGCCATCAGCGACTGGCCGGAAGCCGAGCGACCCCGCGAGCGGCTGCTCGCGCACGGGCCGTTGCGCCTGAGCGATGCAGAGTTGCTCGCCGTCTGCCTGCGCAGCGGGGCTGCAGGGGCAAGCGCGGTCGACCTCGCACGCGATCTGCTGGCCCGGTTTTCCGGTCTGCGCGGCCTGCTGTCGGCAGACCCGGCCGCCCTGCGCGCCGTCAGGGGCCTCGGTGCCGCAAAGGTTGCCCAGCTGGCCGCGATTCTGGAGATCGCGCGGCGCTGCCTCGCCGAGCAGCTGAGCGCCGGGCCCGCGCTCGGCGCGCCCGCCGCCGTACGCGACTACCTGCAGCTCTCGCTCGGCGCGCGTCCGCACGAGGTCTTCATTGCCCTGTTCCTCGACGCACAACATCGCGTGCTGCGCGTCGAAGAGCTGTTTCGCGGCACACTGACGCAGACCAGCGTCTATCCCCGCGAGGTGGTCAAGGCGGCCCTGGCGGCGAACGCGGCGGCGGTGATCGTCGCGCACAACCACCCCTCCGGAGTCGCGCAACCGAGCCAGGCCGACGAGCTGCTGACCCGGCGGCTGAAGGACGCCCTTGCGCTGGTGGACGTAAAGCTGCTGGACCATTTCGTGGTCGCGGCCGACCGCGCCCTGTCCTTCGCCGAGCGCGGGCTGATCTGAGGCTTGAGCACCCCGCCGGATTTCCCTTATAATCCGCGCCTTTCCGCGCAGTGCGCGCGTACCGGAGCATCCGATGTCGAGAGAATGCCAGGTCACCGGCAAAAGGCCGATGGTGGGAAACAACGTTTCCCACGCCAACAACAGGACCCGTCGCGTGTTCCTGCCGAATCTGCACTACCGCCGTTTCTGGGTGGAAAGCGAGAACCGCTGGGTTCGCCTGCGCGTGTCGAGCGCCGGGCTGCGGCGCATCGACAAGCTGGGGATCGAGGCCGTGCTGGCCGAAATCAAGGCACGTAAGGCAGCCTGAAGGGGGCGTTCACATGCGAGACAAGATCAAGCTCGAATCGACGGCCGGCACCGGCCACTTCTACACGACGACGAAGAACAAGCGCACGACGCCCGACAAGCTCGAGATCAAGAAATTCGATCCGAAGGCGCGCAAGCATGTCGTCTACAAGGAAACCAAGCTGAAGTAGCGGCAGCGCCACCGAGCACCGCTCGGCAACCCATAAAAAAAGCCCGCGCCTGCGCGGGCTTTTTCGTTTCCGGCCGCGTGGCCGGTCAGGCGTAGGAGCGCAGGCGCTGCGAGAAATCGACCAGCGACGGAATGCCGCTCGCCTCGGCGCGCCGGCACCAGTCCTGGAGCTGGCGCACCAGCTGCTCCTTCGATGCGTTGGAGCGCTCCCAGAGGCTGACCAGCTCCTGGCGCATGGCCAGCGCCGTCGCCAGCACGCGCGACTTCTTCAGCGCGTCGCCGAGCCGCGCGCGCTCGGCATCGGAGAGCTGCTGCATCCGCAGCATCGCATCGCGGAAGCGCTTCAGCGTTTGTGCTTCACTCGACCAGTGGCCGAGCCGCTCGACCTCCTGCGCGTAGATGTCCTTCAGCGACTTCGCGTAGCGCGACAGCACGTCGTAACGATTCGTGATCACCGCCTGCAGCGTCTGCGCATCCGCGGTTGCCTTCGGCTCGGCAAAGCGCGGCGTCGGCGCCACCTTCTTCACCTTCGCCAATCCGAGCGCCGACAGGATGCGGATGTACAGCCAGCCGATGTCGAACTCGTACCACTTGCTCGACAGCTTCGCCGACGCGGCGAAGGCGTGGTGGTTGTTGTGCAGCTCCTCGCCTCCGATCAGGATGCCCCAGGGCACGATGTTGACGCTCGCATCGGCGCAGTCGTAATTGCGGTAACCGAAGTAATGTCCGATGCCGTTGATCACGCCCGCCGCCCAGAACGGGATCCACACGATCTGGGTGAGCAGGATGAGCAGTCCCGGGACGATGCCGAACAGCATCACATTGGTAACACCCATCAGCGTGATGCCGAGCACCTGAAACCGCGCATACACATTGCGCTCGAGCCAGTCGTCGGGCGTGCCGTGCCCGTAACGCTCGATGGTCTCGGCATTGTGCGATTCCTTCACATAGAGGAATACGCCCCCCCACAACACACGGTTGATGCCGACGATCTGCGGACTGTGCGGGTCTTCCGCCGTCTCGCACTTGGCGTGGTGCTTGCGATGGATCGCGGCCCACTCCTTGGTCACCATGCCGGTGGTCATCCAGAGCCAGAAGCGGAAGAAATTCGAAGCGATCGGGTGCAGCTCGAGCGCCCGGTGCGCCTGGCAACGGTGCAGGAAGATCGTCACCGAGGCGATGGTCACGTGCGTCAGGCCGAGGGCGGCGAGCACGTAGCCCCACCAAGGCAGATCAAAAACGCCAGAAAACAACATGTTGGATAATTTCTCGGGTGGTCTAAATTGCGTCGCATTCTACGCGAATCATCCATACCCGCGAACCCCTATTTGACGCAGGGTTACGCTCGGCCGCGCGACTTCGCGGGCACGCGCTAACCCCTTCGTCGAAAAGGCTTTCTCGCGTGGTCGCCGCTCCGCCTCTGGGATAATGCGAAGCGTTTCGCCGCAGGCGGCGCGCATCGCCGCAGGCATCAAGGACAAAACGGCCACTTCCACCCCATGCTCGCGCTGCTGAACGACCCGCAGGCCTGGATCGCGTTCGCGACGCTGACCGCGCTCGAGCTGGTGCTCGGCATCGACAACATCATCTTCATCTCGATCCTGGTCGACAAGCTGCCGCGCGCGCAGCGCGAGTTCGCGCGCCGGCTGGGACTGTTCGGGGCGATGTTCATGCGCATCGGCCTGCTGCTGGTGCTGGCGTGGATCATCGGCCTGACGGCGCCGCTGTTCACACTGCTCGGCGAAGAGATCTCCGGCCGCGACCTGATCCTCATCGGCGGCGGCCTGTTCCTGCTGTGGAAAAGCGTGGGCGAGATCCATCAGCTGCTCGAGGGCACCGAAGGCGAGCGCTCCGCGGCCGTGCGCGCGACCTTCGGCGCGGTCATCGCGCAGATCATGGTCGTCGACCTGGTGTTCTCGCTCGATTCGATCATCACCGCGGTCGGCATGGTGCGCGAGATCGAGATCATGATCGCCGCGGTCGTCGCCTCGGTCGGCCTGATGATGCTGTTCGCGGGCCCGATCGGGCGCTTCGTCTCCGATCACCCGACGATCAAGATGCTCGCGCTCGCCTTTCTCGTCGTCGTCGGCGTGGTGCTGATCGCGCAGGGCTTCGATCACGACGTGCCGAAGGGCTACGTCTACTTCGCGATGGCGTTCTCGGTCGCCGTCGAGATGCTGAACCTGCGCCTGCGCAAGCGTCGCGCGGCCAAGCCCGTGCACCTGCACGAGCCCTACGCCGCGCAGCCGAAACGCGACCGCGAGTAGGTCGCGTTTCGGCTGCGCGGCGCCTAGGTGCGCTCGAACGCCGCGGCGAAGAAGCCGTCGGTACCGTGCCGGTGCGGCCACAAGCGCAGCTGCGGTCCGGTGTCGAGCGCGATGCGCTGCGCGGCAAACAGCAGGTCGCAGGACAGAGCGTTGAAGCCCTGGGACGTGCGCAGGAAGCGCTCGACCACCGCCTCGTTCTCGTCGCCGAGGATGCTGCAGGTCGCATAGACCAGCCGCCCGCCGGGCTTCACCAGCCGCGCGGCGGCGGCCAGGATACGGCCCTGCTTCTCCGCGAGCTGCGTCACGGCGGCGGCATCGTGCCGCCACTTGAGGTCGGGATTGCGGCGCAGCGTGCCGAAACCGCTGCACGGCGCGTCCACCAGCACGCGATCGATCTTTCCCGCCAACCGCTTGGCGCGCGCGTCGGACTCGCCCGCCAGGGCGATCGTGTGCACGTTCGAGATGCCCGCTCGCGCCGCGCGCGGCGCGAGCGCCGCGAGGCGCCGGGTCGACACGTCCATCGCGTAGACCCGCCCCGTGCCGCGCATCAGCATCGCCAGCGCGAGCGTCTTGCCGCCCGCGCCGGCACAGTAGTCCGCGACCATTTCGCCGCGCCGCGGCGCGAGCAGATAGGCGAGCAGCTGGCTGCCTTCGTCCTGCACCTCGATCGCACCCTGCGTGAACAACGCATGGCGGTTGATCGCGGGCTTTTCCGCAAGACGGATACCGGCCGGCGAATAGGGTGTTGCGCGTCCTTCGATGCCGTCCTGCGCGAGCCGGGCGAGCGCGCTCTCGCGGTCGATCTTCGCCAGGTTCACCCGCAGATCGAGCGGCGCGGGGTTGAGCAGACCCTGCGCGATGCGCAGCGCCTCGTCGAGACCGTGCGCCTCGAGCAGGCGCGCCCACAGCCAGTCGGGCAGATCGGCCCGCTCGGCGTCCGCCAGCGCCTCGGCCGGCGCACGCCGGGCGCGATCCGCCACTGCCCGATCATCCGGCGAAAGTCGCTCGCCGAGCGCGCGCAGCGACAGCCCCTGGATTCGCACCAGGGCGGCGAGCACGAGCGCCCGCGGCTGCGCACGCCCGGCCGCCGCTTCGAGCGAACGCTTGCGACGCAGGACTGCGAAGGTCGTCTCCGCGATGAACGCGCGATCGCGCTGACCGAGCGCCCGGTGGCTGCGGAAATAGCGCGACACGACCTGATCGGCCGGCGCGGAAAACGTCAGCAGCTCGGCGAGCAATGCCTCCGTGTGGCGCAGCAGCGCGGCGTGGAGCTTCATGCGCCGGTCCTCTCAGACCCAGCGCGCCGCCGCGCTCACCACTTTGCTTTCACGCTGGCGAGCACCAGCTGCGCCTCGCGGCCACGCTCGTCGCGCAGGCGCAGGCGGGCGGCCAGATAGCCGATTTCCGGCGCCAGCCAGAGCTGGATGCGGGCGCCCTGCCAGAGATCGCTGCGCACCCGAACGGTCTCCATCTGCCCGAGCTCGGTCTGCACCGTCTCGCGCCCGACGACCTCGATGCGCGCGGTCTCGAAGCGGCGCCCGTTGGTTACCGGGACCCGCGCCGCCTCGCCCGTCTCGAGCAGAAACGCGATCTGGTGCGCCAGCGAAAGCTGGTCCTGCGCGCCGGCCTGCAGGGCGACCTCGCGCGAGCCTTTTTCGTCCGTCAGCGTCGCGCGCCGCGCCTGCCAGTCGAAGCTCGCGCGCTCGACGCGTTCGCGCCGCCCACGCCGCACCATGAACTGCTCGGGCTGCAGCCCACCGGCGGTCAGGCGTCCCTCGCTGCGCTGCACGTATCGGCCCTTGACGAAGAACGAGGCTACGCCGATGGCGTCAATCGCAGCGCGGATGGAGTAGCGATCGCCTTCGCGCGCGAAGCGGTACACCATCCAGCCGAGCACCGTCTGGCCTTCGGCTTCCTGGACGCTGTACTCCAGCTCCAGCGCCCGCGGGAACGCGCTCGACGCGTTCGCCGCCGCGCTCGGCTCAACGTCCGGTGCCGCGCCGGCCGCTCCGTCCGCGTCGCCGTCCGGGCTCGGCGGCACCGGAACGTGCTGCGCCATGATGCGTGCGGGCTGCGGCGCACGCCGCGGCGCGGACTTTGCACGGTGCTGTGCCCGTGGCGCCGGCTTGGCGCGTGGCTCGGTCACGGTCTTGGCTGCAGCCGCACTGCGCGGCGCGGCAGCGGCCGCGTCGAACACCTCGGGCACGCGCGCGGCGGACGAGGGCTCGTCCGGCACGGGCTTCTCGGACACCGTACGCGGGCTGAGCCTGGCAAATCTGACATCGACCTGCGGCCAGTCTGCGCGCGGCATCGGCTCGGGATCCGGCAGCTCGATGACGGCCAGCACGAGCGTGTGAACCACGGCCGACAGCACGCCGGCCCAGGCGATGCGACGCAGCAGCGCCTCACGCTCCGCGCGCGCCCAGCGGATCATCGTTGCGGATCCGGCGAAAACAGCACGTCGTCCGCACTGTCGAGGTCGCGACCGGTCACGCGCAGGCCCTCCACGCGCAGACGCCCCTCCAGGAACCAGCGTACCGCCGCCGGGTAGATGGCGTGCTCCGCCTGGAGCACGCGGGATGCGAGCGTGGCTTCGGTGTCATCGTCGCGTACCGGCACTGCAGCCTGTACGACCGTCGGCCCGTGGTCGAGTTCCGCTGTAACAAAATGTACGGTGCAGCCATGCAGCTTCACGCCCGCCTCGAGCGCACGCGCATGCGTGTCGAGTCCGGGAAACGCCGGCAGCAGCGACGGATGAATGTTCATCAGCCGTCCTTCGAAGCGTTGCACGAACGCCGAGGTCAGGATGCGCATGAAGCCGGCGAGCGCGACCAGGCGCGGCCTGAATCCGTCGACTACCCCGGCGAGCGCCTGATCGAATGCCTCGCGCGTCGCGAACGCCTTGTGCTCGACGACGCGCGTTGCGATGCCACGCGCCGACGCGATCTCGAGACCCTTCGCATCGGAGCGGTTGCTGACCACCGCGCTGACCGGCAGGCCCGCGTCGAGCAGGGCCCGCATGTTGCTGCCGCGGCCCGATATCAGAACGACGACCGACATGGCGAGGCGAAGTCTAGCAGTCGCCGCACCGCGCCGAACGCGTCATCCCGCCCGCGACGGGCGGCGGCGCGGCGGCCTCAGCGCAATGCGTTGCGGAACGCGCTCGCGCAGCCAGTCGATGAAGCGCTGGCTGCGCGCCGGCAGCAGGCGCGCATGCGGATACACGATGCTGACCGACACCGGCGCCGGCCCGTGCTCCTCGAGCAGCAGCACGAGACGGCCGCTCGCGACGAGCGGCGCAACCTGATAGGACAGGAAATTGCCGATGCCGAGCCCGTCGACGCAGGCCTCGATCAGTACGTCCGCGTGATTCGCGGAGAGCGGGCCGCGCACCGGAACCGCCATGCGCCGCGCGCCGGCGCCAAACGTCCACTCGCGGGTGGAGCCGAGGCCGGCGAAGCGCAGGCAGGCGTGCTCGCGCAGTTCGCCGGGCGAACGCGGTGTGCCTGCGCGCGCGAGGTAGCGCGGGCTGGCGCAGATCACGCGCCGCACCTCGCCCAGCGGGCGCGCGACCAACGACGAATCCGCGAGCGCGCCGATGCGCACGCCGACGTCGAGCCCCTCGTCGAGCAGGCTGACGACGCGGTCGACCAGCAGCAGGTCGATCGCCAGGTCCGGATATCGCCGCGCGGAATCGGCCGCGAGCGGCGCGACGTGCATCCGCCCGAAGAGCACCGGCGCGGTCACGCGCAGCTCGCCACGCACCCTGCCCCGCCGGTTGCCGGCCGCGGCGTCGGCCTCCTCCAGCTCGGCGAGGATGCGCTTGCAGCGCTCGTAGTAGTCGCGCCCCTCGTCGGTCAGCGCCATGCGGCGCGTGGTGCGGTTGAGCAGGCGCACGTCGAGCGCGCGCTCGAGGCCGGCCAACTGCCGCACAACCGCCGGGCTGGACATGTCCTGGGCCGCGGCGGCGGCGGTGAGGCTGCCGCGTTCGACGATGCGGACGAAGGTGGTGATCGCACGAAGCTTGTCCACCACCCGATATTACTGCAAGTTACGAATTAATCTTGTTCGATACGTGCTCTTTATTCCTTTTCATGCACCCGGCATCCTGCGTCCCGTACCGACCGACACGACGCCGACATGACGCACCGCTTCGCCGACATTGCCTTCACCGACGCCGTCAAGGCGGCGCAGACCCGCTTTGGCACGCGCGCCCAGATGGCGCGCCTGGCACAGCTCGGCGGGCCGAACGACGCCCTCGGGGCGCGCGAGACCGAATTCATCGCTGCGCGCGACAGCGTCTACCTGGCAACGGTATCGGAGACCGGCTGGCCCTACCTGCAGCATCGCGGTGGGCCCGCCGGATTTCTCAAAGTCCTCGGGCCGCGCGAACTCGCGTTCGCCGACTTCGGTGGCAACCGTCAGTTCGTCAGCGTCGGCAACGCCACCGGCAACGACCGCGTCGCGCTGTTCCTCATGGACTACGCGGGCCGGCGACGCCTCAAGCTGCTCGGCCGGCTCACGATGCAGGCGCTCAGCGAGACGCCGCCCGCGCTCGCGGCCGCGCTCGCACTGCCGGGCTACAGCGCACGCGTCGAGCGCACGGCGCGAATCGCGGTCGAAGCCTTCGACTGGAACTGTCCGCAGCACATCACACCGCGCTACAGCGAGGCCGAGCTGCAGGCCGTGCTGCAGCCGCTGCACGAGCGGATCGCCACACTTGAACAGGCCCTCGCGGAACCACGCCGCGCGGGGTGACAGCGCCCGACGCAGCGCTCAGGGCAGATCGAACAGCAGTGCCTCGGCCTGCGCGCCCTGCTCGAGGACGATCTCCGCCACGTCGGTCGCCTTCAAGGCGTCTCCGGCCGTCAGCGCTTTGCCGTTGACGCGCAGGCGCCCGCGCGCCAGGTGCAGGTAGGCCCTGCGGCCCGGGGCCAGGCTGTGCACGACGCGATCGCTGCCATCGAGCAGCGTGGCGTAGACGGACGCATCCTGGTGGATCGTCACCGAGCCGTCACGCCCGTCGCGCGAGGCCACCAGGCGCAATTGCCCGCGCTTGTCCTGCGGGCCGAAGCGCTTCTGCTCGTAGCCGGGTTCGATGCCCCGCACGCTCGGTTCGATCCAGATCTGCAGGAAGTGGGTCTCGCCCGCGGCCTCGTGGTTGAACTCGCTGTGCAGCACGCCGCGCCCCGCGCTCATGCGCTGCACGTCGCCCGGCTCGATGGTCGAGCCGTTGCCCATCGAGTCCTTGTGCGCCAGCGCGCCCTCGAGCACGTAGCTGATGATCTCCATGTCGCGATGCCCGTGCGTGCCGAAGCCCATCCCCGGCTGGATGCGGTCCTCGTTGATCACGCGCAGCGCGCCGAACCCCATGTGCCGCGGGTCGTGGTAGTCAGCGAAGGAAAAGCTGTGCCAGGAATCGAGCCAGCCATGGTTGGCGTGCCCGCGCTCTGCGGCCTTGCGGATTTCGAGCATCGTCGGTCCCCTCGAATGCGATCCGATCGAGGTCAGGCCACGCCGGCCGGTTTCAACCCCTCGAACGGCGCGGTCTTCCCCGCCTCAGGCCGACGCCTCGCCCGGGTCGCGCGCGGCGAGCTCTTTGTGCACCTCGGCCATGTCGAGCGACTTGGCTTGGGTGATCACGCTGTCGAGCGCTGAGGCCGGCAGCGCGCCGGCCTGCTGGAACAGGATCACTTTGTCACGAAACACCATCAGGGTGGGGATCGAACGGATGTTGAATGCCGCCGCGATCTCCTGCTCGTCGTCGGTGTTCAGCTTGGCGAACACGACGTCGTCGTGCGTTTCCGAGGCCTGCTCGTAGATCGGCGCGAAGCCCTTGCAGGGGCCGCACCACGGCGCCCAGAAATCTACGATCACCATCCCGTTGTCATTGATCGTCGACTCGAAATTGCCCTTGTTCAGTTCGACTGTCGCCATCCCGGCCCCCGATTGAGAAACTGGCACTATAACGCGGCTTCGTCGCCGCATTTCCCGAAACCTGACGTGGACAGCATCGGACGCTTCGCGCCCTCGCCCACCGGACCGCTGCACTTCGGCTCGCTCGTTGCCGCGCTGGCAAGCTGGCTCGATGCCCGCGCCGCGGGTGGCCGTTGGCTCCTGCGCATGGAGGACCTCGACAGGCCGCGCGAGCAGCCCGGCGCGGCGGACGCGATCCTGCGCCAGCTGGACACGCTCGGCCTGACCTGGGATGGATCCGTGCTTTACCAGAGCACGCGCGCGGCGCGCTACCGCGCGGCGCTCGAACAGCTGACGCGCGCCGGGCAGACCTATCCCTGCGGCTGCTCGCGCCGCGAGATCGCCGATTCCGCGCTCGGCATCGACGGCGCGCACGTCTACCCGGGCACCTGCCGCGACGGATTGCCACCCGGCAAGCCCGCGCGCGCGACCCGTGTACGCACCACGGCCGAACCGATCCGCTTCGTCGACCGCATCCAAGGCGAATGCCTGCAAAGCGTCGAGCGCGAAGTGGGCGATTTCGTCGTGCTGCGCGCCGACGGCCTGTTCGCCTATCAGCTCGCGGTTGTCGTCGACGACGCCGATCAGCGCATCACCGACGTGGTCCGCGGTGCCGACCTGCTCGACTCGACCGCGCGCCAGATTCTCCTGCAGCGGCAGCTCGGTTTCCCGACCCCGCGCTATGCGCACATCCCGGTGGCGGTGAACGCTGCGGGCGAGAAGCTGAGCAAGCAGACGGGCGCGGTGCCGATCGACGGCGCGCACGCGGCCACGGCGCTTGCGCGCGCGCTGCTGTTTCTCGGTCACCCGCCACCGGTCGACCTGCCGCCCGACGATCTGCTGCCCTGGGCGCTGGCGCACTGGGACATCGGCCACGTGCCGCGGGTGCGGGCGCTGCCGGCACCACAACAGCCTTAGGGATGAACTAACGACAGGCCGCGAGGCAGTCGCGATAGGCGCGGCTGTTGCCGTGCGGGAAGCGCGCGCGGCAGTCGTCCAGGCATTGCTGGGGCGAGCTCCCCGGCGCCTGCACGGCGGCGCCGCCAGCGCTCGGTGCCTGGGCCGGCTGGACCGTCTGCGCGGGCGGCACCGTGGCACCCGTCTGGCCCTGCGGCGTGCCGCTCCCGGTCGTGGACTGCGCCGCCTGCGCCACGCACTTGGCCCAGTTGACCGGATCGCGCGTCTGTCCGGACGGGCATTTCTTCGTGCAGATCTCGGCCATCCCGCCCGGCGCGGGAACGGTGAGCTTGTCCTCGTCAGGCCCGCAAGTGGTGCGAGGCTGCGCCGCCGCGGGCTTCAGCGGGGCTCCCGTTCCTTGCACCGCGGTGGCGGGTTGCACGGGCGCGCCGCCACATTGCGCCGCCGGATTCGCCGGCGCTGTGCGGCAAGCCACCGCATCGGCGCCGGTGAGCGGCACGGCAAAGCTCACCAGTGTGTTGCCGAGCACCGCGCCCTTTTCCATGCGGTTCGTCTTGGCAAAAATCTCGTGTGCCGCGCGCGCCACGGATACGCCGCGCACGCCTTGGTGCGCCTCGTCGGCACACACCGCGAACACCGCACGATAGCCGCCCACCGACTGCTCGAAGCCGATGGCCAGTTTCGCGTACGCGTCCTGCAAGTTGCCTTGGCTGACCCGCGACAGGAGCTCGGCGCAGCTGTCCATTGGCCCGGACGTCAGGTCGGCGCCGACGGCCTCCTTGAGCGCGTCGTACTTCACGACGATGTCCGCCGCGCGCGCGCGCGACTGGTAGTCGCGATACGCAGGGTAGGCGATCGCGATGAGAATGCCGATGATCGCCACCGCAAACAGGATTTCAAGCAGCGTAAAGCCGCACCGACGACTCAAGCGTTGCATCGTGAGTGTCCGCGGCATTTAGTTCTTCCCCACGGTAACTTCGCGATTGCCATCGGCGTCCATTGCCACGGTGACATCCCCGCTCGAGGCAACCAGTCGGTAGTGCGCGTCGTTGCGCTCGTAGCGAACCACGGCGGCCAGCGCGGCGTGCGGCAGCGCCTCAGGCAGCCCGTTGTCTTCGTCGCGTGAAGCCTCGAGCGCGTCGCGCGCCTGCTCGAGTAGCTGCTCGAGCTCGGCCTGCTTGCGCTTCGCCGCATGCGAGGGCAGCACGATTCGCGCCACGGCCTCCAGTTCCGTGATGTGCATCTCACTAAAAACCACGATTGCAACAAGCACAAGCCAGGCACCGAGCGTACGCCAGCCGCCACCGATGTTTGCCTCCCCGGATGCGCGCCGCCCCGACTCCCCGGTACGGCGGATTTCCTCGTGCGCCTGTTGCGCCAAACTTTGCAGGTCGGGTCTCGATGGCATTTGGAATGCGCCACGATTCGGTAAAACATCGCATGGGATAATCGGGGCGGACCCGATTTTCGCCAAAATCCGGTTTGAAGGGAAATCACCGTGCGTACCCCCGATTTTTCACTCTCGCCAACCGAGCGACTGCGCGCCATCACGCAGCGCGCCTTTCCGGCACGCGCTGAACTGACGTCCCTGACGGTCGGCACATCCGTGCGCGAGACATGGAAGCAGCTCGCCGCGGCCGCCGGGGTGGACGTCTGGACGCTGGCGCGTGCCATCGCCAAGGACCTCGACCTCGCCGTCGCCAGCGACCTCACGTCCGCCGATCCCTTCGCGACGCGGCTGGTACCGGAAAAGCTTGCCGCCGAGCACCTGATCCTGCCGCTGCGCGAAAAAGGCGGGCGGCTGGTGGTGGCCGCCGCCTGTCCGATCGAAGGCGGCGGGCTGCGGCGCACGCAGTTCGTGTCGAACCGGAAGCTGGAGGTGCTGGTCGCGCCGCCCGAAGACATCGAAACGGCAATTACGTCTGCGTATTCGCGCGCGGCGGAGCAGCAGGGCAACGCGATCGGCACGCTGCGCTGGACGGAGCAGGGCGAAACGGTTTCGGCTTCGGCGACCGAGCAGAGCGCGGTCGTACGGCTGGGCCGCTCGCTGCTGCTCGAGGCCATCGAGGCACGGGCCTCGGACCTGCACCTGCAACCTTTCGCCGGCGGCGGCATGGTCCGCGCTCGCGTCGACGGCATCCTGCGGCGTCTCGCCTTCATCCCCGGCCCGGTACTCGAGGCGATCGTGCGCTACTTCAAGGCACAGGGCGGCATGGATCCCACCAACGACCGCGTTGCGCAGGATGGTCGCATGTCGCTCGTGCTGGGCAGCCGCGACTACGATCTGCGTCTGTCGGTGCTGCCCGCGAGCCGGGGCGAGCGCCTCGTCATCCGGTTTCTCGATCAAACCCGGGTCTATCGCCTGAGCGGAGCGGGGTTGTCCAGCGCGGCGCTGCAGGCCCTGCGGCGCCTCGCCATGAATACGTCTGGCGTCGTACTGCTGACCGGTCCGACCGGTTCGGGCAAGACCTCGACGCTGTACTCGATGCTCGCCGAGATCAATCGGGTGGGCGTGAGCATCATCACGGTCGAAGACCCGGTCGAATACCGCGTCGCCGGCATTTCGCAGGTCGAAGTCAATGCCAAGGCGGGACTCACCTTCGCCAGCGCGTTGCGCTCGATCCTGCGTCAGGATCCGGATGTGGTGCTGATCGGCGAAATTCGCGACCGCGAGACCGCGGAGATCGCAACGCAGGCCGCGCTCACCGGGCACCTTGTACTGTCGACACTGCACACCAATGATGCGCTCACCGCGTTCCCGCGCCTGATCGATCTCGGCGTGCAGCCAACCGTGCTCGCCGACGCAATCGCCGGGGTGGTGGCGCAGCGCCTTCTGCGTCGGCTGTGCGAGAGCTGCCGCGCACCGGTCGTGGCACCTCTGCTGCCCGACGAGCAAGTGTTCAGCGAGCTGACGGGGGAGCTGCCCGCCTATCGTCCGGTCGGCTGCGAAGCCTGTGACGGCAGCGGCTATCACGGCCGGCTGCCGGTCACCGAGATCGTCGAGATGACCCCGGAGCTGGGACGCGCCATCGTGGCCGGCGAAACCGACATCGCGAAGCTGGGAGAGCTCTCCCAGGGCCCCCTCTCCTCGATGGCCAGCACGGCAGCGCGGCGCGTCATTTCCGGATACACCACCGCACGCGAAGCGATGCGCGTGATCGGGCAACGCTTCTGGACGGAGCTTGCGCGAGAGTTCCAGCGACCGCTGTCGGCGCGTGCAATCGCCGTGCTCGGCAGCGAGGAGGCGCCAAGCAGCGGCGCGAGCGTGTTGCTGTTCGAGACCAACCCAGACGACACGCAGGCCCTGGCGGCCGCATTGCGCGACGCCCGCTTCAAGGTCCATGCGACGGACGATCCGGAGTCCTCCCGCCGGCTCGTCGAAGAGAACGAAGACGTCGTGATGGTCATCGTCGACCTCGACGTCGGTGCCAACGGCGACAGCCTGGCGATGCTGCAACGGCTGCGCGTCGCGCTCGCCTGGAGCCGGCTGCCGGCGGTGGTACTTGTTCCCGAACACGACCGCACGCTGCGCACCATCCTGGAGGAACACGGCGTCGCCGATTATCTGGTCAAGCCGGTGGCTCCGGAGACGGTCATCGCACACGCACGGGCGGTCCTCGCGCGCTAGCCGCGCGCCGTCGCATCGCCGCTTGATTCCACGCCACGGCCCGCGCCTCGCCTACGCCCTGCTGCTGCTCGCCCCAGGGCTGTGGTCGGCGAACATGATCGTCGCGCGCTGGGCAGCGGGCTGGTTTCCGCCGCACGCGCTCGCCTTCTGGCGCTGGACGATCGCGCTCCTGCCGATGCTCGCGCTGTGCGGCGCGGTGCTTTGGCGCCGGCGCGCCGAGCTGCGGCGCGAATGGCGCGACCTGCTGCTGCTCGGCGCGCTCGGCATGTGGGTCTGCGGCGCCTTCGTCTACATCGCCGGCGAGACGACGAGCGCGACCAACATCGGCCTGATCTATGCCGGCGTGCCGATCCTGGTGATGCTGCTCTCGGCGCGCGTGTTTCACGAGCCGCTGAGCGGCGCGCAGCTCACCGGGGCGATCATCGCGCTCACCGGCGTGCTGGCGATCGTGCTGAAGGGCGATCCCGGCAGCCTGCTGCGGCTCGCCTTCACGCGCGGCGACCTGTGGGCGCTCACCGCGGCGGGCTGCTGGGCGGTCTATACGGTGCTGTTGCGCCACCGGCCGACGACGCTCGATCCCTTCCTGCGCCTCACGGCGATCACCGCCGCGGGGATCCTGGTGCTCGCGCCGTTCACGCTGGCCGAATCGCAGCTGGTCGGCGTGCCGCCGCTCGAATGGCGCGCGCTGTTCGCCGCGGTCGTGGTCGGCCTGCTGCCCGGCTTCGGCGCCTACCAGGCGTACTCCTGGCTGGTGCGCGAGCTGGGCGCCGCGCGCGCCGGCCTGGTGCTGTACCTGACGCCGCTGTACACCGCGGGCATCGCTTGGGGCCTGCTCGGCGAGCCGGTACGCTGGTACCACGCGCTCGGCGCGGCCCTGGTGTTTCCCGGGCTGCTGCTCGCCAACCGCGGCGCGCGGCGCTGAGCGCCGGGCAGGCTTACCTTTGCCTTGCTTATCGTAAGCTAGGCAACTAATATGACGGGATGTTTCGCGAGGACCTGTCGCGCAATTTCGGCTTCCTGCTCAACGACGTCGCCCGGCTGCTGCGCACGACCTACGACCGGCGGGTCAAGGCGCTCGGCCTGACGCGCTCGCAGTGGTGGGTGCTGACGCACCTGTTCCGCGCGCAGGGCGTCACGCAGTCCGAGCTCGCCGAGGTGCTCGAGATCGAAAAGCCGACGCTCGGCCGCCTGCTCGACCGGCTGGAGGCGAAAGGCTGGGTGCGGCGCGAGCACGACGCCAAGGACCGCCGGGCCTGGCGCGTCTACCTGTCCGAGTCGGCCGAACCGGCGATGAAGACGATGCGCGCGGTGGCCGCCGAGGTGCGGCGCGACGCGATGGCGGGGCTGTCGGCGGACGAGCGCGAGCACTTCGTCGACCTGCTGATCGCCGTGAAGTCGAACCTGCAACGCCCGGACGGCGGACCGCGCAACGGCGTGCGCAACGGCGAGCGGGGACGCTGACATGGCAATGACCGCAGCGATCGCCCGCCTGCGCACCCTGTCGAGGTTCGTGCTGCTGATCATCGTGCCGCTGCTGGTGGTCACGGTGGGCCTTGCCGTCTATGCCCGCGGCGGGCGCCACATGGAAACCGACAATGCCTACGTCAAGGCGAACATCGTCGCGGTGAGCGCCGATGTGGCCGGCCCGGTGGTCGACGTCGGCGTGCGCGACCACGAACAGGTGGACGCCGGCCGGCTGCTGTTTCGCATCGATCCGGCGCCGTTCCAGGTCGAGGTCGAGCGGGCCGAGGCCCAGATGGCGGTCGTCAAGACCGAGATCGAATCGCTGCGCGCCGACTACCGCGTCGCCATGGCCGAGGCCAAGGAAGCCGAAGCGCGCATCCGCTTCCTGCGGCGCCAGGTCGAACGCCAGGCCCAGCTCAAGGAGCGCGGCATGACGCGCGAGGAGCAGTACGACGAGGCGCGGCTCAACCTGGAATCCGCGCGCCAGCGGCTCGACGCGGTGAACGAGCGCGCGGCGCGCATCGTCGCCAGCCTCGGCGGCGAGCTCGACCGCGCGCTCGAGCAGCATCCGCGCTATCAGCAGGCAAAGGCCGCGCGCGACGCGGCGCAGCTCGACCTCGCGCGCACCCGGGTCGTCGCACCGTCCGCCGGCATCGTCAGCAACATGAAGCTGCAGCCCGGCGAGCACGTCACGAAAGGCGTGCCGGTGTTCAGCCTGATCGAGAACGCGCCGCTCTGGGTCGAGGCCAACTTCAAGGAAACCCAGCTCACCCACATGCGCGAGGGGCAGGCCGCGACGATCGTCGCCGATGCCTATCCGGATCACGAATGGCGCGCCACGGTGCGCACCATTTCGCCGGCAACCGGAGCCGAGTTCGCCGTACTGCCGCCGCAGAACGCCACCGGCAACTGGGTGAAGATCGTGCAGCGCATACCGGTGCAGCTCGGCATCGCGCTGGCGCCGGGCGATCCACCGCTGCGCGCGGGGATGACCGTCACGGTGCGCGTCGACACCGGCCGCGCGCGCGGCCTGCCGGAGCTGGTTCAGCGCCTGCTCGACAACGGCGCCGTGCCGGGCTTCGTGCGCGACTGGATGCGCGGCCCGCGCGCCGCGCATCACGCCGCGCGCTGATCAGCCGCCCGGCGTCAGCGTGCCGAGCGTGGCCCCTGCCATCTGCTCGAGCACCTTGGCGACCACGGTCTGGTCCCGGGCGCCCTGCCCCGCGGCGCGCGCCGCGTTGTAGAGCTGCAGCGCGGTCGCGGCGACCGGCGCCGGCGCGCGCGCCTGCGTCGCCGTTTCGACGAACAGTCGCAGGTCCTTGAACATCAGGTCGAGCGCGAAGCCCGGCTCGAACTGTCCGGCGAGCGCGTAGCGGTCGAGATGGTTCTCGAGGATCCAGCTGCGCCCCGAGCTCGCCTTGAGGATGGAAACCAGCGTGTCGAGCTCGAGCCCGCATTTTCGCCCGACGAGAAGCGCTTCGAGCGCAGCGACGGTATGCGCCGCGACCAGCGCCTGGTTGACGAGCTTGGCGCCCTGCCCGCTGCCCGCCGCACCGCAGTGCACGAGGGTCCTGCCGATCGCCTCGAGCAGCGGCCGCGCGCGCTCCAGCACCGCGGCCTCGCCGCCGACCATGATCGTCACCGCGCCCGCCGCCGCGCCCGCCGGCCCGCCACTGACCGGGCAGTCCAGAAAGCCGAGGCCCCTGGCGCGCGCAGCCTCGCTCACGCGCTGCGCCGTGGCCGGATCGACGGTGCTGGTGTCGCACCACAGCGCGCCCGTGCCGAGGTTCGGCAGCAGCGCGTCGGCGACCGCGCTCAGCTGCGGGGCATCCGGCAGACTCGAGAGCACCGCGTCGGCGCTGCGCGCCAGCGCTTCGAGGCCGGGCGCCGTATCGGCGCCGCAGGCGCGCGCCGCCGCCTGTGCCGCTTCTCCGGGGTCGAACGCCGTCACCTGGAACCCCGCCTTGACCAGGTTCGCGCACATGCGCGAGCCCATGATGCCAACCCCCACCATTCCGACCTTGCGTATCACGTCGTTCTCTCCGTCGTGGATTTGCGCCGCCCCGGACGCGCGGCCGATAGAATTCCCGCTCGCAACCTCGAGGCAAGGCCGTGAAGATTACCCGCGTCGAAGCCGTTCCGCTCGCCATCCCCTTCACCTACGGCGCGGAGGCAATGACCCTCGGCACCGGTGCGTGGAAGCAGCTCGACTTCTGCCTGGTGCGCGTCGACACCGACCAGGGCATCACGGGCTGGGGTGAAGCCTTCGCCTACACCTGCCGGCGCGCCAGCGTCGCGGCCGTCAACGACATGATTGCGCCGCTCGCCCTCGGCCACGACGCGAGCGACATCGCCGGTCTGACCGCGAAGATCCAGAAGCAGCTGCACATCTTCGGCCGCTACGGCATCACCGCCTTCGCGTTGTCGGGCCTGGACATCGCGCTGTGGGACATCGCCGGCAAGGCAGCCGGCCTGCCGCTGCACCGTCTCATCGGCGGCGCGGTGCGCAGCCGGCTGGCGTGCTACGCGAGCCTGCTGCGCTACGCCGAGCCGAAGCTCGTCGCAGAGTACAGCACGCGCGCCCAGCGCGAAGGCTTCGCCGCGATCAAGCTGCACGAGATCACCGAGCCCGCGGTCGCCGCAGCGCGTGGCGCGCTCGGTCCCGGCGTACCGCTGTTGCTCGACGTCAACTGCGAGTGGCGGCCGGCGGAGGCAATCGAGGCGGGGCGGAAATTCCGCGCCCATGACCTGACCTGGTTCGAGGAACCGGTGTTCCCGCCCGAGGATTTCCGCGCCCTGCGCGAGGTCGGCGCGGCCTGCGGCCTGCCGCTCGCCGCGGGCGAGAACGCCTGCTTTGCGACCCAGTTCCAGTCGCTGTTCGAAGCGCGCGCAGTGCAGTACGCCCAGCCCTCGGTGACCAAGGTCGGCGGCGTGAGCGAGTTCCTCAAGGTCATGGCGCTCGCGCAGACGCACAACGTGCGCCTCGCACCGCACTCGCCCTACTTTGGCCCGGGCGCGCTGGCCACGCTGCACCTGCTCGCCACGTACACCGAACCGGCGTGGTTCGAGTACTTCTACCTCTGGCCCGAGGCGATGCCCTATGCCGGCCTGCTCGATCCGGTGAACGGCGTGCTCGAGCTGCCGCAGGGCGCCGGGCTCGGCGCAGACCCGGATCCGGACGTGCTGCGCCGCTACCGGGTGGCGTGAGGCGGGCGCGCCTAGGGCGCCGCGACCGCGGCGCGCGGCCCGCGCATCGGCGGCAGACGGCTGACCAGGGCGAGCCCGACAAGCGCCAGACCAAGCAGCGCGCCGAACGCGAGGCGGTAGCTGCCGGTCGCGTCGAACACCGCGCCCGCGGCCAGCGGACCGATCGCACCGCCGATCGAACCGAACATCAGCACGGTGCCGAACAGCACGCCGTGCACGCGCGTGCCGAAGAATTCGGCCACCGTGGGTGACATCACCGTGAAGAATCCGCCATGCGCGACGCCGTACACCGCGGCAAAGGCAAACAGCATCCAGGGGGCGGTGGCGAACTGCAGCCAGACCAGGCTGGCGAGCAGCGCGGCGTAGCAGCCGATCAGCGCGCCACTGCAAGGCGGCCCAGCACGCTGATCCCGCCGATTGCGGAAATCACGCCCGCCGCCACGGCCCGCGGCGCGCCGAGGTCGGTCGCGTGCGGCACGATGTGGATGGTGACCGTGATCAGGCAGGTGAAGACGATGGCTTGCGAGCAGCACAGGATCCAGAACAGCGGCGAGCGGGCGGCCGGGCCCGCATGGGGATCGGGCTTCGCCTGCGCGGGATTGCTGCCTGCGGTCGCGCCGTCGGCCCGCAGACCCATGCTCTCCGGATCGGGGCGCATCGCCTGCGCGGCCGCGGCAAGCAGCACCAGCGCCGTCGCGCCGAACGCCACGCAGGCGGTGCGCCAGCCGAACCCCGCCACCAGCGCCGCCACGGCAAGCGGCACCAGAAGCTGGCCGCAACCGGTGCCGACCTTGACGACCGCCGACGCCATGCCGCGCCGCCGCGTGAACCAGCGCGCGACCGTCGACAGCGTCACCACGTCGTGCGTGCTCAACCCGATACCCACCAGCAAGCCGTAGACCACGTAGAGCTGCCAGGGCGCCTGCAGACGGGCGAACAGCAGGTAGCCGAGGCCATAGAACAGTGCGGAGGCGGTGAGCAGCCAGCGCGGCCCGATCCGGTCGTTCAGTCGGCCCGCAAGCACCGCCATGAAACCCATCACCAGCAGGCTCGCAGACGACGCGCCCGCGATCGTCGCGCGCGACCAGCCGAACTCGGCCTCGAGTTCCTTGAACAGCACGCCGTAGGCGAAATTGCCGCCAATCGTCACGCCCTGGATGAGGAACGAGGCGGCGACGATGTGGTAGCCGTAATAGAGCGGTGTCTTCATGGGACGGGGTGCTCGGGAGGGCGCACGGTATCCGCTCGCCCCCGGCGTGGCAAGCGCAGAACCGTGCTGGAACTCAAAGCCCTATGATTGGCACTCAAGCAGTTTTCGGAGTGTCCCGTGCCCGACGAGAACCTGTCGCGCACTTCGGGTCAGCTGCGCATCGGCCAGCCGGTGCAACGGCTCGAAGACCCGGCCCTGCTGACGGGGTCCGCGCGCTTCATCGACGATCTCATGCCGGCGAATGCCGCGCATGCGGTCTTCCTGCGTGCGCCGTACGCGCACGCCCGCATCCGGGCAATTGATGCAACGCCGGCGCGCTGCGCGCCGGGCGTGCTCGGGGTGTTCACCGCCGAGGACCTGCGCGCCGCGGGCATCGGGCCAATGCGCGCGACGATCGCGCAGCGCAACCGCGATGGCTCGGCGCCGTTCGCCGCGCCGCGTCCGGTGCTCGCCGATGGCGCGGTGCGCTGCGTCGGCGAGGCCGTTGCCCTGGTGGTGGCCGAATCGCCGGATGCGGCGCGCGACGCCGCCGAGCGGATCGGCATCGACTACGCGCCACTGCCTCAGGTGAGCGATGCCCGCGCGGCGCTCGCGCCGGGCGCGCCCCAGGTCCATCCGCAGGCGCCCGGCAACTTCGCTCTCGACTGGGAGGGCGGTGACGCGCGCGCGGTCGACGCCGCGTTCGCGCGCGCGGCGCACGTCACGCGGCTCGAGCTGGTCGTCAACCGCGTCTCGGCGGCGCCGATCGAGCCGCGCGGCGCGCTCGGTGAATTCGATCCGGCCAGCGGCCGCTTCACGCTGACCGCGCCGACGCAGGGCAGCAAGGCGATCCAGGGCGACATCGCCTCGACCGGCCTGGTCGACGATCCGGGGGCGCTGCGCGTGCGCACCCCGGAGGTGGGCGGCTCCTTCGGCATGAAGATCCCTGCCTACCCCGAACAGGTCGCGGTGCTGTTCGCCGCGCGCGCGCTGGGCCGACCGGTACGCTGGTTCGCCGAGCGCAGCGAAGCCTTTCTCGCGGACGGCGCAGGGCGCGACCACGTCATGGCGG
>LJTQ01000014.1:26602-37237 GCA_001303445.1 Betaproteobacteria bacterium SG8_39
ACGGCCACTTTCTCGCAGTACGCGCGCGCGTCATGGCCAACACCGGTGCGTACGCAACGGCGAGCGCGCTGACGATTCCGACCACCGGCGGCAGCCGCTGCATCACCGGGGTCTACGCCCTGCCTTGCTACCACCTCGAGACGCGCGTGGCTTACACCAACACGGTGCCGGTGGCGCCTTACCGCGGCGCCGGCAAGCCCGAGTTCACCTACCTGATCGAGCGCCTGGTCGACGCCGCGGCGCGCGAGACCGGGCGCGACCGCGCCGCGCTGCGCAGGCTCAACCTGGTGCGCGCCGAGGCGATGCCCTACACCACGCCGGTCGGCCTGGTGTTCGATTCGGGCGACTTCGCCAAGAACATGGACGACGCGCTGGCGCTGACCGGCTACGCGGCCTTCGAGCCGCGCCGCGCCCAGGCTGCAGCGCGCGGCCGGCTGCGCGGCTACGGATTTGCGGTCTACCAGGAACCCGACGGCTACTACGACAGCCACGTGCGCGCCGCCTTCGACGCCGACGGCGTGCTGAGCCTGTACACCACCGCGCAGGCGAACGGCCAGGGCCATGTGACGACGTTCACGCAGATGGTCTCGCAGAAGCTCGGGCTTCCCGCAGAACGCATCCGCGTCGTGCAGGGCGACAGCGACCGCGTCGGCGTGGCGACCGGCACCGGCGGCTCGCGCGAAACCACCGTCACCGGCACCGCGTTCGTGCACTGCGCCCAGGCGATCGTCGAGAAGGGGCGCCTCATCGCCGCGCACCGGCTCGAGGCGCCGGCGGCCGACATCGAATTCGTCGTCGACGACATCGGCGGCGCATTCGTCATCGCCGGCACCGACCGTCGCGTGACGATCGGGGCCGTCGCGCGCGCGGCCCACAGCGACGATCTGCCCGCCGGGATCGAGCCCGGGCTCGAAGCGAGCGACTTCTACAAGCCGACCGCCTACAGCTTCCCGTCGGGCTGCCACGCCTGCGAGGTCGAGATCGACCCCGAGAGCGGCGAGGTCGCGCTCGTCGCCTACAGCGCGGTCAACGATTTCGGCGTCGTCGTCAATCCGCCGCTGCTCGAAGGCCAGGTGCACGGCGGCGTCGCGCAGGGCATCGGCCAGGCGCTGTTCGAGCAGCTGCTGCACGACCCCGACTCCGGCCAGCTGCTCAGCGGCAGCTTCATGGACTACTGCCTGCCGCGCGCGGCGGAACTGCCGTTGTTCGGCTGGGCACGCAACGAGGTGCCCTGCAAGACCAATCCGCTCGGCGTGAAAGGCTGCGGCGAGTCGGGCTGCACCGCCTCGCTCGCCGCAGTGGTGAGCGCGGTGCTCGATGCGCTCGCGGTGCGGGGCGTGACGCAGCTCGACATGCCGGCGACCGCGGAGCGCGTCTGGCGCGCCCTGCAGGATGCGGATCTTCGCAAAGGATGACGGAAATGACACGATTCCCACTGCTTGTCACTGTTGTCGCGCTCTGCGCCATAGGCAGCGCAGCGGCGCGCGAGTCGCTGCCCACGGTCGCCGTCGACCTCGTCGCCGAGGGTTTCAACGCACCGATCTTTCTCGTCGCGCCGCCAGACGGCAGCGGGCGCCGTTTCCTCGGCGAGCAGATGGGTGTGGTCTACGTCCTGGGCGCGGAGGGCAGGCCGCGGGAGATGCCGTTCATCGACCTGCGCGATCAGATGGTGCCTCTGCTCAAGGCCTTCGACGAACGCGGTCTGCTCGCGCTCGCCTTCCACCCGAGTTTCGCGCGCAACGGTCTTTTCTACGTCAACTACAGCGCCAAGCGGCGGCCGCAATCACCCTTTAGCGGCAAGACCGCGTACACCTGGCGGCTGTCGGAATTCAGGGTCTCGAAAGACGACCCGAACCGCGCCGACCGTGCAAGCGAGCGCGTGCTGCTCGAGCTCGACTGGGTCAACCGCAAGCACAACGGCGGCGGCCTCGCCTTCGGCCCCGATGGCTATCTATATGTCGGCGTCGGCGACGGCGGCGGCGTACATGGCGTGCCCGACATCTACGTCGCGCCGCGCTCGAATGACCCGAACCGCCATGCCGAGGAGATTCCGGAGGACCCGTTCAAGATTCCCGAGCGCTTCCACACGTACGACGCTTACGCGCAGGACCTCGGCCGGCTGACTGGCAAGATCCTGCGCATCGACGTCGACCGCGGCCATCCGGGCTACGCGATTCCGCGGGACAATCCGTTTCACGGCCGGTCAGAACAGCGCCCGGAGATCTACGCCTGGGGCTTTCGCAATCCGTTCCGCATCGCCTTCGATCGCAGCGGCAACGGCGACCTGTACGTCAACGGCGTCGCCGAATCGTTCTGGGAAACGATCTATCGCGTCGACGGTCCCGGAAACTACGGCTGGGCGATCCGCGAGGGGACCCACTGCTTCGACCGCGCACGCATGTTCGATCCGCCGCAGGACTGCCCGCGCGTCGGTGCACGCGCGGAGCCGATTCGCGACCCGGTCGTCGAGTACGCCAACGGCTCGGTCAAGCGGCGCGAATCGAAGGTCAAGGTGGAGCCGATGGGCACCGCCAACGTCGGAGGCTACGTCTACCGCGGCAAGGCGCTGCCCGACCTGCACGGCACGCTGATGTTCGGCGACTTCAGTGCGACGATCATGAAGCCTTCGGGCCAGCTGTTCGCTGCGACACCGGCCACCGGCGATGCGCTCTGGCAAATCACGCCGCTGCTGCGACTCGATGCCCGCCTGCACAGCCTGGCCGAGGACGTCGACGGCGAGCTCTACCTGCTCACCACCGCGCAGGGCATCCCGGTCGGCAACACCGGCAAGGTCTGGAAGCTGGTACCGGCGCGCGCGCCTTAAGCTGAGGCAACGACACGCACGCCGCGTCAGCCGCTCGCGGGCCCGGCAGCAGGCCCCGCACCCGCCGCTCGAGCGCCTCGAGCTGCCGGTCGCGGATGCCCAGCTCGCGCAAATGCTCGACGGTGTCGAACAGGTAGTCGGCGCAGCAGCCGAGCGGGCCGGCGCCGGTGGCGAGGTACTGCGCCGTCGCCGCCTCGCCCAGCTCGCGCACGTAGCGCTCGTGCGCGCGGTTCGCCGCGAAGGCGACCGCATGCTCGAGGCCGCGCGGCGTGCGCAGCGTGACCCACACCGGGCGGTAGGCCATGGTGAGCATCTCGCGCCGCCAGACCACGTCGAGCTCGGTCGCAACGTGCTTGGGATGCAGCCGGTAGGCCACGCCGTGACAGCTGCCGCCGTGCTCGAGCGAGAGCATCAGGCCCGGTTTCTCCGGACTGCCGCGCCCGGCGCGCGCCCAGAGGCAGAACTGCCGGTGGTAGCCGTGCACGCGCGCGGTACGCCGCTCGACGAAATGGAACGCCGGGTTCCAGATCAGCGAGCCGTAGCCGAACACCCAGACGCGCTCCGGCTGCGGCGCGCGCGCGATGACCTCGTGAATCTGGCGCTGGCGCTCCTCGGCCGTCATGAAGCGCGTCCCGGCGCCGAGCAGCGCGCGCGCCGAGTCGTGCAGCGCGCCGCTGAGGATGCTTTCGCGCGTCAGCTTGAGTGAGGCCATGCCGCTCGCAGTCGGGTCGCGCGCCGGCTCAAGCGTCCGTCAGCTTGCGCAGCGTGTGCCGCCGGTTGCGCGTGTAGGGCCGCACTTCGCTCGGCCAGCGGCCGGCATCGACGGCCTTGGCCCAGGCCTCGCTGGTCAGCACGTCGGGACTCTCCAGCTCGTAGATCGCGCTGTACTTCGGCTCGCCTTCGGCGACGATGGCCTTCACCTCGCCGCCGATGAACATCTTCAGCGGCACCAGCACGTTGCGCCGCGCCGCCACGACGCCCGGCACCTTGGAAATGAGCGGGATGTGCTCGGTGTCGTAGACCTCGTTGAAGATCGCTTCTCTCTCGGGGTCGACGTCCATGCTCGCGATGAAAACGTACTTTGCTTTACCGGCCATGCGGGTTCTCCTGTCACGGGTGCATACGGCGGCGCGCCGCTAGGCAACGCACCGCCCCGGCCGCGAGTCTACCGGCTGCCGCGCTCCGCTAGAATCGGCGACATCGAAACCGGAGGAGGGCGACATGCGCGGCGTGGTCTTTCTGGGTGAGCGTGAGCTCGAAATTCGCGAGTTCCCGGATCCGACGCCCGGGCCGGGCGAGGTGGTGCTGGAAATGAAGGCCTCGGGCATGTGCGGCAGCGACCTGCACGCCTACCGTGCGGCGCGCAGCGGCTCGGGCATGGCCGGGGCGCTCGGCCTGGGCGGCAGCGGCGGCCCGGTGATCGCGGGTCACGAGCCCTGCGGCATCGTCGCGGCGCGCGGTCCCGGGGTGCCCGAAGCCGAGGCGCCGATCGGCGCGCGCATGATGGACCACCATTACAGCGGTTGCGGCATCTGCCCGCATTGCCGCGTCGGCTGGTCGCAGCTCTGCGGCAAGGGCATCACCGTGTACGGCGTCACCGGAAACGGCGGCCACGCGCAGTACCTCAAGGTGCCGGCGCGCACGCTGGTGCCGCTGCCGGATGAACTGTCATTCGAAGAAGGCGCCGCAGTGTCCTGCGGCACCGGCACCGCTTACGGTGCGCTGCGCCGCATGCAGACCTGCGGACGCCACACCCTGGCGGTGTTCGGCCAGGGACCGGTCGGCCTGTCGGCGGTGCTGCTCGGCACGGCGATGGGCGCGCGCGTCATCGCGATCGACGTCGGCGAAGAGCGGCTCAAGCTGGCGAAGGACTTCGGCGCCGATGCGACGATCAACTCGAAATCGACCGACCCGGTGCAGGCGCTGAAGGCGCTGACGCGCGGCGAAGGCGTCGATCTGGCCCTCGATTGCAGCGGCGCGGCGCCGGCGCGCGTCGCGGCGGTGCGCAGTACCAAGACCTGGGGCACGGCGTGCTTCGTCGGCGAAGGCGGCGACGTCACGCTCGAGGTGAGCCCGGACATGCTGCGCAGGCAGCTGACCCTCATCGGCTCGTGGACCTTTTCGAGCGTCGGCCAGGGCGAATGCGCACGCTTCGTCGCCGAGCGCAGGATCCCGCTCGCCAAGCTGATCACGCACCGCTTCAAACTCGACCAGGCCGCCGAGGCCTACCGCCTGTTCGACACCCAGACCACGGGCAAGGGCGTTTTCGTGTTCTGAACGGGCGGCGGCGGGGCGCTTGATGTAGCTCAAGTGCCCCGGCAAAGCGCTCTGGCAGCGTGGGCCTTCGGCACCGGGAGGGGTTCATGCTCGCAGGCTGCACGCCTTGGCCTGAAACATTCGCGCGTCGCTATCGCGCGCGCGGCTACTGGGAGGGCATCTCCATCCCCGGCGCGCTCGCCGCCGCGGCCGCCGTGCGCCCCGACAAGGTTGCCCTGGTGCACGGCGATGAGCGCCTGACTTATGCGCAGCTCGTCGAACGGGTCGAGCGTCTCGCGGCGCGCTTCGTGCACGCCGGCCTCCAGCCGCTCGACCGGGTGGTGCTGCAGCTGCCGAACGTTCCCGAATTCGTCTACGCCTACTTCGCACTGATCCGCGCCGGCGCGATCCCGGTGATGGCGCTGCGTGCGCACCGCCACACCGAGGTGAAGCACTTCATCACCTCCGCCGGTGCGGTGGGCTACGTGATTCCTGATCGGCTGCGCGACTTCGACTACCGCGCGATGGCCGAGGAAATACGCGCCGCCTGTCCGACACTGAAGCAGGTGTTCGTCGCCGGCGCGCCGCTTGCCGGCCAGGTCTCGCTCGCCGAGATGCTCGATGCGCCGATGACGCCGGCCGACGCCCGCGCAACGCTCGACGCGGTCTCGCTCGACCCGGGCGAAGTCGCGCTGATGCTGCTCTCGGGCGGTACGACCTCGCTCTCGAAGCTGATCCCGCGCACGCACGACGACTATGTCTACAACGCCAAGCAGTGCGGTCGCCTCGCCGGATTCAGCGAGGACACGGTGCTGATGCCGATCCTGCCGCTGGCGCACAACTACAACCTGGCCTCGCCCGGCCTGATGGCGGCGCTGTACGCCGGCGGTCGCGTGGTGCTTGCGCCCGCGGGCGATGCGGAAACCGTGTTCCCGCTCATCGAGCGCGAGCGCGTGTCGGTCATCCCGGCCGCGGTGCCGCTGATCTCGGCCTGGCTCAATTCGCAGGTCCCCGAGCGCCACGACCTGTCCTCGCTGCGCGTGGTGCAGAACGGCGGCGCGCGGCTCGCGCCCGAGCTGCGCGCCCGGCTGCAGCAGCGCCTCGGCTGCCGCGCGCAGGAGATCTACGGCACGGCGGAGGGCTTGATCAGCATGGTGCGCCTCGACGCCGATGCCGAGGCGGTGCTGGAGAGCTCGGGCCTGCCGATCTGCGAGGACGACGAGATCCGCGTGCTCGACGACGACGACCGCGAGGTGCCCGACGGCACGCCGGGCGAGCTGTGCGTGCGCGGCCCCTACACCATCTGCGGCTACTACAACGCGCCGGAGAAGAACCGCGAGGGGTTCACGCGCGACGGCTTCTACCGGATGGGCGACATCGTGCGCAAGCGCGGGCGGCAGCTCTACACCGAAGGCCGGCGCAAGGACATCATCAATCGCGGCGGCGAAAAGATCAGCTGCGACGAGGTCGAGAACTACATCTTCGGCCACCCCAAGGTGAAGTCCGTGACGCTGGTGGCGATGCCGGATGAAACCTTCGGCGAGAAGGCCTGCGCCTTCGTCATTCCCAGGCCCGGCGAGACACTCGGCTTCGACGAGCTGATCGGTTTCCTGCGCGCGAAACGCATCGCCAGCTTCAAGCTGCCCGAGCGGCTGGAGATCGTCGACGCGTTTCCCACCAGCCCGGTCGGCAAGATCCTCAAGCGCGAGCTGCGCGAGCGCATCGCCGCCCAACTCGCCGCCGAAAAACGCAGCCACTGAGCCCCACGCAAGGAGACGCGCATGAGCCAACGCCCCGGGGAGGCCCAGCTTCCCCATCTGTTCAAACCCGGTCGGCTCGGCCGCTATCCGACCAGGAACTCGATCAAGTACGGCGCCTGCTGCGTGTCGAACTACAACACGCGCGACGGCTACATCACGCCGCGTGAGCTGGCGCGCACCCGGGTGATCGCCAATACCGGCTGCGGCATCATCACCAACCAGGGCGCCTATCCGGACGCGAAAGGCGAGGGCAAGTCGTACTTCCGCATGGTCGCGCTGTACGACGACAAGTTCCTGCCGCAGTTCGAGACCATCGCCGGCTACATCCACGAGGCCGGCGCGGTCGCGATCCAGCAGATCCTGCACGCGGGGCGCTACGGCGGCATCGACCTCGGCTACTGCGTGCAGCCCTCAGTGGTACCGCAGACCCTGCCCCATTTCCGCCCGCCGCGCGAGATGTCGAAGGACGACATCCGGCGCTGCATTCAGGAGCACGTCGACGCTTCCAGGCGCGCCATCAAGGCCGGGTTCGACGGCGTCGAGGTGACGAGCTTCATGGGCTACCTGCTCGCCTCGTTCAACTCCAAGTTCACCAACCAGCGTACGGACGAGTACGGCGGCTCGCTCGAGAACCGCGGCCGTTTCATGCGCGAGCTGATCGACGCGGTGAAGCAGGCGCTGCCCGAGCATCCGTTCATCGTCCGCCTGAACGGCGCCGAGCTGATGGACCAGTGGGGCGGCAACAGCGAGGACGAGTGCTTCGAACTGATGAAGCAGGCCGCCGGCTGCGGCGTCGACATGATCAGCGTCACCGTCGGCTGGCAGGAAGCGCCGGAATCCTCGATCGGCCGCGACGTCGCGCCCGGGTACTGGAACTATCTCGCTGCGCGCGCCAAGCGCGAGTGCCCCGACACCCTCATCGCCTTCGGCAACCGCCTGCCGGATCCGCGCATGGCAAACGACTGCCTGGCGAAGGGCGAGTTCGACTACTGGGAAGTCTGCCGGCCGATGCTCGCGGACCCCGAGCTGGTGCACAAGGCGGCCGAGGACCGGCTCGACGAAGTGCGCCGCTGCATCGGCTCGTTGAATTGCCTTTCGCGCGTATTCCGCGACCTGCCCTATAGCTGCACCATGAACCCGGCGCTCGGCCACGAGGTCGAGCCCGAGTACGCGGTCACGCCGGCGGCAGTGAAGAAAAAGATCATGGTGATCGGCGCGGGGCCGGCGGGCATGGAGTTCGCCATCACCGCGCGCCGCCGCGGGCACGAGGTCACGGTGTACGACCGCGCCGAGCGCATCGGCGGCAATCTGCTCGGCTACGCGAGCCGCGACCTGGCACGGCCCGACGATCTGCTGTCGGTGGTGCGGCACTACGAGGTGATGGCGGCCAAGCTCGGCGTCGAGATGAAGCTCAAAACCGAAGCGAACGCCAAGCTGATGCGCTCGGTGCTGCACCAGTACGACGTCTGCGTGGTCGCCGCCGGCGCGCGCATCGATCTCGGCGCGTACGACGGCATGCCAGGGCGCGAGCGCCTGGTCGATGCGCTCGAGGTGGCGGCGGGCCGGGTCGAAGTCGGCCGCCGCGTGGTGGTCGTGGGTGCCGGCAAGATCGGCCTGGTCGTCGCCGAGTTCCTGAAGAAGGACGGTGCCGAGGTCACGCTGGTCGAGGCCGACAAGCGCATCGCGGGCGACGTCATGCCGACCTTCAAGTGGCGCCACACCGCCTGGGTCGAGGAGCTCGAGATCCCGGTGCTCACCTCGACGCGCCTCCTGCGCGTCACCGACGACGGCGCGGTCGTGGCTGACGCCAAGGGCGTCGAGACGACCTTGCCCGCCGACACGGTAATCGCCGCCGCGCCGCGCGTCGCGAACCAGGCGCTGTTCGCCGAGTTCGAATGGATGGTCGACGAGCTGCACGGCTGCGGCGACGCGCTGATGCCGCGCGGCATGGATGCCGCGATCCACGAAGGCTACCGGCTCGGGGCGCGCATCTGATGGCCGCGCTGCCCCAGCTCGCGCTCGACTGGCAGCCGGTGCTCGACGCGCATGTCGGGCTGTTCGAACCGCTCGTGCCCGGCGCGAGCGCGGCGCTGGTGCCGCGCTGGCGTATCGACGCCCAAGGTCAACGCCGCGCCAACGTCATGCCGAAGACCGACCCGGTGCCGATGCGGCTCTGGCTGCGCGAGCCGCAGGCGATGCGCGTGCGGGAAAGCATCTTCGCCGGTCTCGCGTCGCTCGCTTCCGATGTGCTGCTCATCGCCGAGGACGGCGCGCTCGAGGCGGCACTCGCGCACGAGCGGCCCTTCAGCGAACTGAAGCGCCTGCTGCGCCGCAATCAGGTGCTGTTCATGGTGCTGCGCACGCGCGACGAACTGCGCGAGCGCGGCTGGATCGAATTTCTCGAGGCGCTCGGGCTGCCGTTTCTCGGCACCTGCCGCTAGCGCACGATGGTGTTCTATAACCCTGCAGGCGCGCCCGAGCTGGCCTGCGACGAATGCGGCTGCCGCTGGTTCGACCGGATGAACAACTGCTGCTACGAGTGCGGCACGCCAGTGAGCGCGGCGGCGATGGACGAATACCAGCGTGCGCTGACGGCGTTCGCCGCGCGCCACGGGTCGGATAACCCCGACCCGGCTTGAGACTGACCTCTAACTAAAAAGCGCCAGACGCTCCCGCGCGCGCGGCAAAACCAAGAGTCGCGGCGTGATGCGCGACGCTACTTCAGATGCGTAATCTCCGGCTTGCCCACCACGCCGGCTTCCTTCATGACCTTGCGCAGGTTCGCACTGGACGTGAATGCCTTTGCTTTCGACAGGCTTGCCGCCTGAAACAGAATCAGCACGTCCTTCGGGTTCCTGACGCTGCGCAGCAGCGCCTTTTGCCTCAGCGCGGCTTTCCGCCGCATGGGCGCATGCGCGTCGTAGGCGCGCTTCCATTTGGCATAGTCCCTGACCTTGTGACGAACGAGTACGAAAGCCATGAGTGCCTCCTTCGACGGCGTTGACCGACGCGACCATCATAACGCCATGCGGCGTCGTGCAGGGCGGCCTCAACGCGGCAAGGGTCATGTCACTGGCGGCCGGTATCCGTAAAAAGCGGTCACTCGATCACGCGGTCGGCGCGCAAGAGAATTGACTGCGGAATCGCAATCCCCATCGACTTCGCGGCGCGCAGGTTGACGACAAGGAGAAACGTCGACGCCTGCTCGACCGGCAGATCCGCGGGTTTCGCGCCTTCGAGAATGCGGTGCACCTTCTCGGCGGCCCGCGCCCAGAGCGCGAGGTGGTCCGCAGAGTACGACATCAAGCCGCCAACTTCCGGGTACTGCGGCGTTGCGTACACGGCGGGTAGCCGAAGGCGGGCAATGGCATCGGCGATCGCTTGCCGGTGCGGGAGCATGCGCCCGGAGGCGCCCACCACCACGCCGTCGATTCGCTCGTCTGCGATCGCGCGGAACGCCTGGGTGACAATTTCCGCGCGTGACGCATCGTACGCACGCGCGTCGAGGCCGATCCGGTGCGCGGCGTCCCGCAGGCTGTGGAACGCGCCCATCGAGGAGACATTGCCCGTGTCAGTGACGAAGGCGAGCGTCTTCATGCCGGGTGCGATGTCTCGCATCAGGTCGAGCCACTTGCCGACTACTTCGGAGTTGAGATTTGCCATGCCCGTCAGATTGCCTCCGGGCCGGGCGAGGCTCGAGACCAACCCCGAGCCGAGCGGATCCGTCACGCCGCAGAAAACGACCGGAATGGCAGTCGTTGCCTTCTTCGCCGCAAGCGCAGCCGGCGTGCCGCC
>LJTQ01000150.1:0-1771 GCA_001303445.1 Betaproteobacteria bacterium SG8_39
CCGCGCGGCGGCGCGTGATCGGCCCATCGATACGCTAGCGCGCAAGCGACGCGCGGCACGCCCATGAATCCACGCCTGGCGCAATTGCAGCCCTACCCGTTCGAGCGCCTGCGCGCACTGCTCGACGGCGTACAACCGAAGGCGGCCTACGCACCGCTCAATCTCTCGATCGGCGAGCCGAAACACGCCACGCCCGCCCTGGTTCGCGACGCCCTCACGCAGTCACTCGACGGACTGGCGCAGTACCCGCCGACCGCGGGGCTGGTGGCGTTGCGCGAGACGATTGCCCGGTGGATCGCATCACGCTATGCGGTAACGCTGGATCCGCTGGCCCAGGTTCTGCCCATCAATGGCTCGCGCGAGGCCTTGTTCGCGATTGCGCAAACCGTGGTCGACGGCTCGCTGCGCGGCGCCAAGGTCGTCATGCCCAATCCCTTCTACCAGATATACGAAGGTGCCGCGTTGCTCGCGGGTGCGCAGCCCGTGTATCTCAATACCACCGCTACAAACGGCTTCCGCATGCCGCTCGAGGCACTCAACGCGGACAGCTGGCGCGATGTTCAATTGCTCTACGTCTGCACGCCGGCCAATCCGAGCGGTACGGTGCTCGGCATCGACGACTGGGCACGGCTGTTTGATCTGGCGGATGCGCATGACTTCGTCATCGCTTCGGACGAGTGCTATTCGGAGCTCTACTACGACGAGTCGGCGCCGCCGCTCGGCGCGCTGCAGGCCGCGCACAGGCTGGGGCGCACAGATTTCGGGCGCGTGGTGGTGTTCTCCAGCCTCTCGAAGCGCTCCAACGCGCCCGGGTTGCGCTCGGGATTCGTCGCAGGGGACGCCGCCATCCTGCGAAAGTTTCTGCTCTATCGCACCTATCACGGTTCGGCCATGAGCCCGCCGGTGCAGCACGCCTCGATCGCGGCATGGCGCGACGAGGCGCATGTGCGCGATAACCGCCGCCAGTATGCGGAAAAGTACCGGGCGGTGCTTCCGCGCCTGCAACCCCCCTTGACCACCTTCATGCCGCAGGGTGGGTTTTATCTGTGGATTACGACACCAATCGACGACATGGAATTCACGCGCGCGCTGTACCGTGAATATAATGTCCTGGTGCTGCCGGGAAGCGTCCTTGCACGAGACGCGGACGGCGAAAATCCGGGCAAGAATCATGTGCGCATCGCACTGGTTGCGACGCACGCCGAATGCGTTGAGGCGGTGGAAAGAATCAACCGGTTCGCCGAAGGACTCTGACAGCAAATGGAATCTGCGCAAGACGTCATCGACAAGGCCTGGGAGGCGCGCGCCAAGCTGAGTCCGGCCACGGCAGGTGCGGAGCTGAAGGCGGCGATCGAGCAAGCGATCGAGGGGCTGGACAGCGGGCGCCTGCGTGTGGCGGAGAAGCGCCAAGGCGCCTGGGTGACGCACCAGTGGCTGAAGAAAGCCGTGCTGCTGTCGTTCCGTCTCGAAGACAACCGTGTGATCGAAGGCGGAGAGACGCGTTATTTCGACAAGGTGCCTGCCAAGTACGGTGCGTACGATGCGTCTGCCTTCGCTGCCTCCGGCACGCGCGTCGTGCCACCGGCGATGGCGCGGAGAGGGGCATTTATTGCGCGCAACGTCGTGCTCATGCCGTCGTACGTCAATATCGGCGCCTATGTCGACGAGGGAACGATGGTCGATACCTGGGCAACCGTCGGGTCATGCGCGCAAATCGGCAAGAACGTGCATCTGTCCGGCGGCGTCGGAATCGGCGGGGTCCTCGAGCCGA
>LJTQ01000150.1:1803-9437 GCA_001303445.1 Betaproteobacteria bacterium SG8_39
GAGCCGATTCAGGGTAATCCCGTCATCATCGAGGACAACTGCTTCGTGGGCGCACGCTCCGAGGTCGTCGAAGGCGTGATCGTCGAGGAGAACAGCGTGCTCTCGATGGGCGTCTACATCGGCCAGAGCACCAAGATTTTTGACCGCGAATCGGGCAAGGTTCTATATGGCCGGGTGCCGGCCGGATCGGTGGTGGTGCCTGGCACCCTGCCCTCCGGCGACGGCAGCTGTGCCCTGTACTGTGCGGTCATCGTCAAGCGCGTGGACGCGAAGACGCGCGCCAAGACCAGTCTGAACGATCTGCTGCGCAGCGACTGAGACGCTGCTACAGCAGCCCCTTTGAATCGGGAGAAACCGACATGTCTGCGATGAAACGCCTGTTTCAGCTGATGTCCGAGAAAAACGCTTCGGACATCTTCCTGTCGGTCGGCGCGCCGATCAACATCAAGATCAACGGCGTCGCGATGCCGGTGAATCAGACCGTTCTCAACTCGGACGCCGTACGGCAGTTGCTGCACGAGGTCCTCACCGAGCGCCAGATCCGGGAGTTCGAGGAAGAATTCGAGCTGAACACGGCCTACACGCTGGAGGGTGTGGGCACGTTCCGGATCAGCGCCTTCCGACAAAAAGGCACCCCGGCGGTCGTCGTACGCTACATCCCCGGCGCGGTGCCCCCCATCGACACACTCGGCCTGCCCGATGCGCTCAAGGACATCATCATGCAGAAGCGCGGGCTCATGCTGATGGTCGGTGCGACCGGCTCCGGCAAATCGACCTCGCTCGCCGCGATGCTGGACTACCGCAACGGCGAAAAGTCGGGTCATATCCTGACATTGGAAGATCCGGTGGAGTTCGTCTTCCAGAACCGGAAATCGATCGTCAACCAGCGCGAGGTCGGCACTGACACCAAGGCGTTTCCGGTCGCGCTGCGCAATGCGCTGCGCCAGGCGCCGGATTGCATCCTGATCGGCGAGATCCGCGACAGAGACACGATGTCGATGGCGCTGCAGTATGCCCAGTCGGGCCACCTCTGCCTGGCGACGCTGCACGCCAACAACAGCTATCACGCGCTGAACCGCATCATCACCTTCTATCCGCTCGAGAACCGCCCCACGCTGCTGCTCGACCTCTCGGCGAGCTTGCAGGCGATCGTCTCGCAACGTCTGGTGCGAACCAAGTCCGGCATGCGCAAAGCGGCGGTCGAGGTCATGCTCAATACCCGCCATATTTCGGAGCTTGTCGAGCAGGGCGAGATCAACGAGATCAAGGACGCCATGGAAAAAAGCATGGCGCCGGGCTCGCAGACGTTCGAACAGGCGTTGTTCAGGCTGTTCATGGACGGACATATCTCGCAGGACGAAGCCATGGCCAACGCAGACTCACCGACCAACATGCTGTGGCTCATCAATCAGGCGACCGCGGGCGAACTCACCCAGCCGACGACGGGGGCTGCGCACCCGGCGACGGTGGCAGATATCACCGGCTCCCAGCAAGCGCTCGCCAACACCTCGCCGGGCATGGACTTCACCGATATCAAGATTGACGCCACCTCCGGCTGACCGCATTCAAGCGGCCTCCCCGCCCCCTCGAGCGTCATTCGGAGGGCGCCGCGTGCGGGGTACGCTTGATCTGCCCCCGCCATGCAAAGCGCACTTGACCTCGTTCAGGATCTGATCGCCCGGCGTTCGGTGACACCGGCCGATGCCGGCTGTCAGCAACTGCTGGCCGAGCGCCTCGCCGGCGCCGGGTTCAGCTGCGAGGCGCTGCCCTTCGGCGCCGTCTCTAACCTATGGGCACGCCGCGGCCTCGGCGCTCCGCTGCTGTGCTTCGCGGGACATACGGACGTCGTGCCCCCCGGGCCTCTGGAGCAGTGGCGCAGCGACCCCTTCAAGCCGACCGTCCGCGACGGACAGCTGTACGGGCGCGGTGCCGCGGACATGAAAGCGTCCATCGCGTCATTCGTGGTTGCGATCGAGGCCTTCCTTCGCGAGTACCCGGATCACCGTGGCTCCATTGCGCTGCTGCTGACGTCGGACGAGGAAGGCCCTGCCGTCGACGGCACGACGCGCGTGATCGAGCACTTGCGCGCGCGCAAGGAGAAAATCGACTATTGCATCGTAGGCGAACCGACGTCCGGCGAGTCGCTCGGCGACACGATCAAGAACGGACGTCGCGGGTCGTTGTCGGGACGCCTGACCGTGCGCGGGGCCCAGGGACACATCGCCTATCCCCATCTGGCACGCAACCCGATTCATCTGCTCGCGCCCGCGCTCGCCGAGTTGACGGCGACCGAGTGGGATCGCGGCACGGATTTCTTTCCTCCCACGGCCTGGCAGGTTTCCAATCTGCATGCCGGCACCGGGGCCACCAACGTGATTCCGGGCGTGGTGGAGCTGGATTTCAATTTCCGCTTTTCCACCGCGAGCACCGAGCAGTCTTTGCGCGAGCGCCTCGAGGCGATCTTGCGGCGCCACGGGCTCGATTACGCGATTGCCTGGACAGGCCTCAGCCGGCCCTTCATTACGCAGCCCGGCGCCCTTGTTTCGGCGGTCAGCGACGCGATTGAGTCTCGCACCCGGCGCCGTCCAAAGCTCTCGACCGATGGCGGAACCTCCGACGGGCGTTTCATCGCGACCCTCTGTCCGGAGATCGTCGAGCTCGGGCCCGTGAATGCGAGCATCCACAAGATCGACGAGCACATCGCGCTGGAGGCGCTCGAAGAGCTGCCGTTGATATACCTCGAAATCCTGCGTCGCCTGGTTGCGTGAACCTGTAAGCATGCGACGCGCGGGCGGCGACGCGATCACGGTAGGGGCCGCCTTTCGACACGCCGTCGCCCGGCTGCGTCAGGCCCACCTGCATTACGGACACGGCACCCACGACGCGCGCGACGAGGCCGCGTTCCTCATCCTGCACGTCCTCGATCTGCCACCGCAATCGCTGGCGCCGCACCGCAGAACCCGGCTCAGCGCTCCGCAGGCGCAGCGCCTGCAGCAGCTCCTCACGCAGCGGATCCGCAGCCGTGTGCCTGCCGCCTACCTGCTGCACGAAGCCTGGCTGGGCGAACACCGCTTCTACGTCGATCGGCGTGTCATCGTGCCCCGCTCGTTCATCGCCGAGCTCTTGCGCGAGCGGCTCGAACCGTGGGTGCATCGCCCGGTACGGCGCATTCTCGATCTGTGCACCGGCTCCGGCTGTCTCGCCATCCTGGCGGCCCACGCGTTTTCCGATGCCCGGGTCGATGCAAGCGACGATTCGCGCGCGGCACTCGCGGTTGCGGAGCGCAACGTCACGTTGCACGGCATGCAGCGCCGCGTACGCCTCGTTCACTCGGATCTGTTCGCGGCCCTGATGCGTCGGCGCTACGACCTCATTCTCTGCAATCCGCCCTATGTGACCGCCGGGCGGATGCGCCGCCTGCCAACCGAATATCGACACGAACCGCGCCGTGCCCTGGCTGGCGGCATGGATGGGCTCGACATCGTCCGACGCATCCTGAGCGATGCGCCCCGCCACCTGACAGCGCAAGGCGTTCTGGTATGCGAGATCGGCCACAATCGCCCGGCGCTCGAACGCAGCTACCCGCAAACGCCGTTCCTGTGGCCGGAGACCTCGGCCGGGCCAGACCACGTATTTCTGCTTGAGCGCGCCGAGTTCCCGCTCAGGCCGGCCGCGCCTGTTCCCGGAACACGCGCCAGGCGTCGGCCAGCGCCGCGATCAGGGCATCCTCGCGCGCGGCCAGCCAACCGTTGATGAAGGCGCCCTGAACCCCCGTCCCGCCGGCAGCTTCCGCAAATAGCTGCCGTGCCATCGCGAGGTCGTTCAGCTCTCCGAGCAGGTCCTGCAGCGCCTCGAGATGGTCGAGATAGCGGCGCACCCGCTTGCGCTTGAAGCACGCAGTGAAAAAATCGCACGCGTAGCGCAGCCGCTTCAGGCGAATGCGGACCTGATGGCGTGCGGCGCCGTCCGACCAATCGCAGCCGTCGCCGTGCTGCTCGACCCGGTGCGTCAGCCGCGCGACCTTGCGCTTGGCGAACGCCGTGAGCGTACGCGCTCGTACGGATGGATCCAGCGGCGCCGCGCCATCGGCCCTGCCTGCCTGCTCCGCCCAGATCATGGCATCGATCAGCAGCTGCTGGAATGCGCTCGATGCCGTGACCGCGCGCGCGTCGCGCCGAGCGCGCATGCGTCGGCGCCGCGCCCAGCGCAGCGTCGCCGCAAGGTCGATCCCCTCGCCGGCCGCCGGCAGGATGCGCTTTTCAAGAAGTTCGGTGACCACGTCCCAGTCACGCGCCACCCCGAGCGCAGGCAAGACGGCGTGCAGACGGTCGACCAGCGCTTGCGTACGCTCGGGCGGCAGCAGCGCACGGAACAGGCGTAACGCCGAGCGCAGGCGTCTAAGCCCGACGCGAAGCTGATGCAGGTACTCGGGATCGCGCGCGGCCGACGTGCCGCCCGCGTTCGCCGCGACTTGCGACACGCAGGCGCCGACGATCGCGGCGATCGCGTCGCGCGGATCCCCTTGCGCGTCGATGGACGGCCGGCGCGCCTTGACCGGCCTGGCACGCTGACCGCTGGCCAGCCGATAGCCGCGCTCCGCCTTGCTGCCGACCTCCAGCTCAAGCGCCAGCCCGGGAATCAGTGCACGCACCCGCTCGAGGAGCACCAGGAAGTCGCCCTCGAGCAGCTCGAACTCGATCTCGCGCAGCGCCTCGCGACGTCGATCGGCTGCGATCGTTCCGCGATCAAAGGCGACTTCGATACGCGCCCCGGGTGCCTGCAGCTCGACCGTGCTGCGGTCGAACTGCGTCGTAAACACCGCGTGCAGCCGATCCTGCAACGCGCCGAGGTCGATGCCGGAGGTGGCGCGAATTTGATCCAGCGGGAAAGCGCCGATTCGCAGGCGCCCGCCGCGCGCAGCGAACTCCCATTCGTGGCGCCCGAGCAGGACGGCGCCGGTGCGCGGCTCGGCCTTGAAACACTGCAGCCAGCGCCGGCCACTGCGCCGCATGCGCAACGCCGCATGTGCACGGCGCAGCACAGCGTCGCGGGTGTCGAGATAGGTGGCGTTCAATCGCCGCCGGCGCGGCTTGGCGCCGAGCAGACGCCAGAGTTCCGTCGCCGAATGCGTTTCCGAAAACCGGAATTTGAGCTCGCGCTCGATCGGCATGAACGGGATAGGAAGGTTAATTGGGGTGGCGGAGGGGACTCGAACCCCCAACAACCGGAATCACAATCCGGGACTCTACCTTTGAGCTACCGCCACCACCGGCAAAATCTGCGCAGCATCGCCCCACGCTCACACCGGGCTTGGCCTGCCCGGCGGGACTCGAACCCACAACCCCCAGCTTAGAAGGCTGGTGCTCTATCCGGTTGAGCTACGGGCAGTCCGGACGCAGCGCACTCCAATCCTGGTCGGGGTGGAGAGATTCGAACTCCCGACATCTTGCTCCCAAAGCAAGCGCGCTACCAGGCTGCGCCACACCCCGAGAAAGGGCGCCAATGATACCTCTGCAGGCGCCGGGCATCAACGCAAGTACGTGAAAAATAGGGATTTGCGCCCTTGCCGGGCGGGGGGCTTTCTGCTACAAAGCGCCTTTTCCAATTGAGGCCTCGAGCCACATGGCAGCACAAGTTCCGAGGAAGGCCGTCCCTTCCTACGCAGCGAAGAAGGGTGAGGAGTACATGAACGCCCGGCAACGCACGCACTTCCGCAAGATCCTCGAACAGCTCAAGGCGGAGCTGTCTGAGGAGATCGATCGCACCGTGCACACCATGCAGGACGAGGCCACGGTGTTCGCCGACCCCAATGACCGTGCGAGCCAGGAATCGGACATGGCGCTCGAACTGCGCAACCGTGACCGGGAGCGCAAGCTGATCAAGAAGATCGACGAGACGATTGCCCGGATCGACGCCAACGAGTACGGCTACTGCGAGAGCTGTGGCGTGGAAATCGGCCTCAAGCGGCTCGAGGCGCGTCCCACTGCGACCCTGTGCATCGACTGCAAGACGCTCGACGAGATGCGCGAGCGCCAAGTCGCGAAGTAGCATCCCGCGCGCATCGCGCAACGAAAAAGGGGCGCCGCGGCGCCCCTTTTGTTTCGGCCGGCTGAAATCTCAGCTCTACTTGACAGCGGCCTCCGGCTGGCTGACCGCTTTCATCGAAAGACGGACCCGCCCTTTGTCGTCGGCCTCGAGCACCTTGACCTTGACCACCTGCCCTTCCTTGAGGTGATCCGCCACCGCATTTACCCGCTCGTGGCTGATCTGGGAAATGTGCAGCAGCCCATCCCGCCCCGGCAACAGCTGCACGATGGCGCCGAAATCCAGCAGGCGCAGGACCGTACCCTCGTAGACCTTGCCGACCTCGACATCCGCGGTGAGCTCGAGAATCTTGTTGCGCGCGGCCTCGCCGCCTTCGGCCGAAACGCACGCAATGCTCACCACCCCGTCATCCTCGATCTCGATGGTGGTGCCGGTCTCTTCCTGAATGCCGCGAATGACCACCCCACCCTTGCCGATCACGTCGCGGATCTTGTCAGGGTTGATCTTGATCTTGATGATGCGCGGCGCGTACGTCGACAGCTCCGTGCGCGAGCCCTCGATGGAGCCCCCCATGACCTCGAGGATGTGCAGCCTGCCCTCGCGCGCCTGATCGAGCGCCACACGCATGATTTCCTTGGTGATGGACTCGATCTTGAGATCCATCTGCAGCGCCGTCACGCCATTCGTCGTTCCGGCAACCTTGAAGTCCATGTCGCCGAGATGGTCCTCGTCACCGAGGATGTCGCTGAGCACCGCAAAGCGATTGCCTTCCTTGATGAGGCCCATCGCAATGCCCGCGACAGGCGCCTTGATCGGCACACCGGCGTCCATCAGCGCCAGGCTTCCGCCGCACACCGACGCCATTGAAGACGAACCGTTCGACTCGGTAACCTCCGATACGACGCGCATCGAGTAGCCGAACTCCTCCGCCGACGGCAGCAAGCCGACCAGTGCGCGCTTGGCGAGCCGGCCATGGCCGATCTCGCGGCGCTTGGGCGACCCGACACGGCCGGTCTCGCCCGTGGCATAGGGCGGCATGTTGTAGTGCATCATGAAGCGCTCGCGGTATTCACCCGCCAGCGCGTCGATGATCTGCTCGTCACGCCCTGTCCCAAGGGTCACGGTCACCAGCGCCTGCGTCTCGCCGCGCGTGAACAGCGCCGAGCCATGGGTGCGCGGCAGCACACCGACACGGACCGAAATCGGCCGCACCGTGCGCGTATCGCGCCCGTCGATGCGCGGCTCGCCATCGAGGATCTTGCCGCGCACGATCTTCGCTTCGAGCTCGTAGAAGAGGTCCTTGACGGCCTGCTCGTCAATCGCCTCGCCGCGCGACTGGGCTTCCGCTTGCAGCGTGGCCAGAGTCGATTTGCGGATTTCCGACAGCCGCGTGTTGCGCGACTGCTTCTGCTTGATCTCGAAGGCCGCGACCAGGTCCGTCTGCGCGAGCGCGACGACGCGCTCGACGAGCGGCTCGTGGCGGCTCGAGGGCTGCCAGTCCCACGCCGGCTTTGCCGCAACTTCGGCCAGCTCGTGGATTGCCTGGATTGCCTTCTGCATCTCGCCGTGGCCGAAGACCACCGCCCCGA
>LJTQ01000151.1 GCA_001303445.1 Betaproteobacteria bacterium SG8_39
CGGCCATCATGCGGTCCGAGCCGATAGCGACGACCCGGTCGACCTGCTGCATGGCGATCGGCGCCTCGCCCAGGCGGCCCGAGGCATAGGCGTCCATCGCCTGGACGATGTTGCCGAGAAAACTGCGGTCCTGGGGGCGGCTGGGGGTGAATCCGGGGGCCTCGTCGCAGCACCAGACGACGGCGTCGGCGGCCTTTTCGATTTCCTCGACCTTGTAGCGGTCTTCCACCTTCTTGTAGCCGGCGAAATACAACACCTTCGAGCCGGCGGCGCGAAACGCCTGGCCGATCGAGAACAGCACGGCATTGCCGAGCCCGCCGCCGGCCAGCAACACGGTTTCAGCGCCGCGGATTTCGGTCGGTGCGCCCGTTGGGCCCATCAGCACGACCGGCTCGCCGGGCTGCAGCTGGGCACACAGGTCGCTCGAGCCGCCCATTTCGAGGACGATCGTCGAGACCAGTCCGGCGGCGCGATCGACCCAGGCACCGGTCAGCGCGAGACCTTCCATCTCCATGCGGGTGCCGCCGACCGCCGGCGCGAGGCTTTCGTAATTCTGCAGGCGATAGAACTGCCCCGGCTGGAAGCGCTGCGCGGCGAGCGGGGCGTGGACCACCACCTCGACGATGGTGGGCGTCAGGCGCGCGACGGAATGCACCCGGGCGCGCAGCGCGCCGTTCAGACGCGCGAAAAAGCCGGCGTCATCGAGCGCCAGGGCCGGGGGGCGCCCGGCCAGCACGCGGCTCACCCTCGGATAGCCCTGTTTCGCCGAGCCCATGGCCTTGACCACGTTGCCGAAATAGGAGGGGTGAACATCGCCGAAATAGCTCACGTAGCGGCCATCCGCGCTGCGCGCGAGCAGGACCTCGGCCGCCGCCGGCTTGGACGAGGCGTACTCGGGCGTGAGCGGCTTGCCGTCCTCGTCGCAGGCCGCGAAGTAGCGACCTTCGAGCGTGAAATGGGCGGCGTCTTCGCGTGCGAGAACGGTATTCGGCTGCGTCCCAGCGGCGACGAACACGGTATGCGCCGGCAGCCAGCACTCTGCCGCGCTCTGCCAGCGCCCGTCGGCGTCCCGTCGCTGGACACTGAACTGCACGCCGCGCGTCGCGCCGTAGTTGTCGATGTCGACTGCGCGCGGTGACAGTCCTTCGGCGAACACGACCCCTTCCTCGAGGGCCTTTTCGACCTCCTCGTGGTTCAGGGTGTACGACGGGCTGTCGACCAGGCGCCGGCGGTAGGCAATCGTCACACCGCCCCAGCTCTGCAACAGCTCGATGATGTGCGGCGCACGCTCCTCGGCCGCGGCGGCTGCGCGCTCGGCGCGGATGGCGCGCGCATGGGCGAGAAACTCCTCGGCGATCTCGCGTTCCTGGTCGTCCCAACTTTCGCGCACCGCGTCCTCGCCATGCTCGGCGGCCAGGATCTCGAAGCGCGTGAGGAACTTTTCGACCTGCACCACATAGTAGGCGAGCGACTCGGTGGCGGTATCGATCGCGGTGAGCCCGCCGCCGACCACCACCACCGGCAGACGCAACTGCATGTTGGCGATCGCGTCGGCCTTCGCCGCGCCCGTGAGCTGAAGCGCCATGAGGAAGTCGGACGCGGCCCGTACGCCGCGCGCCAGTCCGTGCGGAATGTCGAGCACCGTCGGCTTGCCCGCGCCGACGCACAAGGCGACGTGATCGAACCCCATCGCCCAGGCTCCGTCCAGCGTGACCGTGCCGCCAAAGCGTACGCCACCGAACATGGCAAACGCGGCGCGGCGCTCCAGCAGCAGCCGGATCAGCTTGAGGAAATTCTTGTCCCAGCGCACCGTGATGCCGTACTCGGCGACCCCGCCGAAGCCGGCCATGACGCGCGCATCGAGCGGTTCGTACAGGCCGCGCACGTCGCGTACCGGAGCGAAAGGCTGCCGCTGCCCGTGCGCATCGACGCCCGAGATTTCGGCCGGCAAGGGCTCGATCTTGAGACCGTCGATGCCGACGATTGCATGGCCGTCGTTCATCAAGTGGTGGGCGAGGGTGAAGCCGGCGGGTCCGAGGCCGACCACCAGCACGCGCCGCCCGCTCGGCGCGCGCGGCAGCGGCCGGCGCAGGTTGAGCGGATTCCAGCGCGTCAGCAGCGAGTACAGCTCGAAGCCCCAGGGCAGCTCGAGCACGTCCTTGAGCGTGCGCGTTTCGGCCTGCGGAATGTTGACCGGATCCTGCTTCTGGTAGATGCAGGACTTCATGCAATCGTTGCAGATCCGGTGTCCAGTCGCCGCCACCATGGGGTTGTCGACGCAGATGATGGCGAGCGCGGCGAGTGGCTGGCCGCGCGACTTGACCATCTGGAATTCGGAGATGCGCTCCTCCAGCGGGCAGCCGGCGAGCGCAACCCCGAATGCCGTCTTGCGATAGCCGGCCGCCGGTGCCTTGTCCTTCAGGCCCTTGGAACAGGAATCTTTGCCCTGCTCATGGCACCAGATGCAGTAATGGGTCTCGTCCAGCGCGCCGACCAGATCGGTGCCCGGGTCGGTAAGGGCAAAGCCTTCGCGCCGGCGCAGGTGGCCCCGATTCAGGCTGTGGCGACAGTAGCCTTCCTCCGTGTCGCTCTGCACCGGCACCAGCTGCATCAGGTCGAGCTTGCGCGGCGCCTTAAACAGTACGCCCGCGGCGCTGCGGGCACGGCCGGCGGGACTGGTCGCAGCCCAGGCCGCGTAGCGCGCGGCGAGCTCGAGCCGCTCCGCGTTCGCAGCCTCGTCGGCCTGCCAGGCGGTGACATGGCGAGCGAACGCCAGCTCGGAAAACGCCTCGCCGAACGCGGCGGCGAGTTGCCGTTCCAGCGCCGGCCCGTCGACCTGCGCGGCCTCGGTAGGCTTGACTTTGTGCAGCGCGCGGCGCTGCACGAACTGGCGCTTCACGGTGTACAACGGCGCGAGCGCGTTGTGCCGGGCGGCCAAGGCCTGGACGTCCGCCTCGATGCCGAACAGTTGGGCGAGAAAATCCTCCAGGTGCGGAGACACGTCGACCAGCAACGCCGCCTCCGTCTTGGCGTCGAGCGCCTGCGGTGCGCCGCGCGCGGCGCCGAGGCGCGCCGCCAGGTCCGGGGCCGAGGCCTGCAGGAACTCGGCGAAGCGGGCATCGAGCCGCAGCAGGCCATCGCGGGCGTAGAGATCGGCGAAATCCAGCCCGAAGGCGAGGCGCAACGTCATGCGATCGTCCAAATGGTTTGGATACCAAACTATCCGAACGATTATAGCCAAGGCCCCTGGGCGAGCGGCGGCGCCATGCTTGCCGGCCGACGTCAAAAACGCATACCATCCGCCGCCTCTAGCGGGAGACAGACATGCAAATCAAGGACAGCGTATTTCTGGTCACGGGCGGCGCGTCGGGCCTCGGGGCGGCGACCGTGCGGATGGCGGTCGAAAATGGTGGCAAGGCGATGATCGCCGACATGCAGGTCGAGGCCGGCGAGAAGCTCGCCAAGGAACTCGGCGCGAATGCGCGCTTCATCAAATGCGACGTCACTGCGGAAGCCGACGGCAAGGCCGCGGTCGACGCCACCTTGAAGGCCTTTGGCGGGCTGCAGGTCCTGGTGAACTGCGCCGGCATCGCGACCGCGGAGCGCACCCTCGGCAAAGAGGCGCCCCACAAGCTGGCTTCGTTTACCAAGATCATCACGGTCAACCTGATCGGGACGTTCAACATGATCCGGCTGGCGTCGTTCGAAATGGCAAAGGCCGGGCCGAACGCTGCAGGCGAGCGCGGCGTGATCATCAACACCGCCTCGGTGGCCGCGTTCGACGGCCAGATCGGGCAGGCGGCGTATTCGGCGTCCAAAGGCGGCGTGGTCGGCATGACCCTGCCGATCGCGCGCGACCTGTCGCGCAGCGGTATTCGCGTGTGCACGATTGCGCCGGGAATTTTTGAGACCCCGATGCTGATGGGGCTGCCTAAGGAGGCCCAGGAATCGCTCGGCAAGCAGGTGCCGTTTCCGTCGCGTCTCGGGCGACCGGTCGAATATGCTCAGCTCGCGCGCAGCATCATCGAGAACGAGATGCTCAATGCGGAGACCATCCGGCTGGACGGCGCGATCCGGATGGCGCCGAAGTAAGCGCGGCGGAGGCGCTCGACAGGCGCTCAGCGCGCCGAATCGGGCAGCGGCTGCTCGCGCAGCTGCGTCTTGAAGCGCCGGGCGCGTTCGATATAGCCGTCAGCGATGCGCAGCAGGTTGGCGCGCTCGTCGGCCGTCAGCTCGCGCACGATCTTGCCGGGCGAGCCGAGTACCAGGACGCCGTCGGGGATTTCCTTGCCCTCTGCGATCAGGGTGTTGGCACCGATCAGGCTGCCACGGCCGATGCGCGCGCCGTTCAGGATGACGCTGTTGATGCCAATCAGCGTGCCGTCGCCGATCGTGCAGCCATGCAGCATGACCTTGTGGCCGATGCTAACGCGTGTTCCGAGCGTCAAGGGATAGCCGGGATCGACATGCAGCACGGAGCCGTCCTGGACGTTGGTCCCCGCGCCGATGTGAATCCGGTCGTTGTCCGCGCGGATGACGACGTTGAACCAGATGTTGGCGTTCTCTTCGAGAACGACGGAGCCGAGAACCGTCGCGTCCGGCGCGACGTAGTGCTGTGCGCCGCGCAGCTCCACCTGGCGTGCTTCGAAGGAATACAGCGGCATTACAGGCAGCCCGATTCGAGTGGACGAGGGCCGCTATCATAGCGGCATGAAAGTCCTGGTCCTCGGCGCGGGCGTGATCGGCGTCACCAGCGCATGGTGCCTCGCCGAAGCCGGGCACGAAGTCGTCGTTGTCGAGCGCCAGCCCGGACCGGCGCTGGAGACGAGTTTTGCGAACGGCGGGCAGATTGCCGCGGCGCACGCCGAGCCCTGGGCCAAGCCCTCCGTGCTGCCCAAGTTGCTGCGCTGGCTGGGGCGCGAGGATGCGCCGATGCTGTTTCGCTGGCGCGCCGATCCGGCCCAGTGGCGCTGGGCCTTCGGCTTTCTCGCCGAGTGTCTGCCGGGGCGCTTCGAGCGCAACGTCCAGCGGCTTGCCGAGCTGGCGCGCTACAGCCACGCGCAGCTTGTCGCCGTGCGCGAGCGCACCGGCATCGAATACGATTGCCTGCAGCGCGGCATCCTGCACTTCTGCACCGACGTGCGAGAGTTCGACACGCTGGCGCGGCATGCGGAGACCATGAGGCGGCGTGGCGCGGACCGCAAGGTGCTGAGCGCGGCCGAGTGCGTGGCGCTGGAGCCGGCGCTCGGCCGATCGGAGGTCCCGATCGCGGGCGGCGTCTACGCGCCGTCCGATGAGTCGGGCGACGCGCAGCGTTTCACGCAGGCCCTGGCGACGCGAGCGACCCAGTGCGGCGTGACCTTTTGCTACGGCGCTTCGATCAGCGGGATCGAGCTCGGCGGCGGCCGGGTGCGCGGCGTGCGTCTCGCGCGCGGCGAGGTCGTCACGGCGGACGCAACCGTCGTCGCGCTCGGCAGCTACAGTCCGCGCGTACTCGCGCCGCTCGGCATCCGGTTGCCCGTGTTTCCGCTCAAGGGATACTCGATCACGCTTCCGCTGAGGGAGAACGCGGCAGCGGCGCCGACGGTGAGCCTGACCGATGAAGCCTGCAAGATCGTGATCTCGCGCCTTGGCAACCGCCTGCGCGCGGCCGGCACGGCCGAGCTGACGGGCTACGACCTTTCGATCAATCGGGTGCGTTGTGCGGCGATCGTACAGCGCATCCAGCGGCTGTTCCCGGGGCTCGCGATCGCCGGCGAGGTCGAGACCTGGGCGGGCCTGCGCCCGGCGACGCCGAGCAACGTGCCGATCGTCGGGCGCGCGCGCTACGAGAACCTGTTTCTCAACACCGGCCACGGCACCCTCGGCTGGACGCTGGCCTGCGGCTCGGCGCAGGCGCTGGCCGATCTGGTCTCCGGGCGCGAGGCGGCCGTGCCGCTGGCCGAGCGAGCGGCAGGCTGACCCGCGTCCCTCGTCGGGGCGAAGCCGATGCGGCAGAGCGAATCCCTGTTTTTCGAGATCCGGCGCCTGCGCTACCACGTGCGCCACTGGCCGGGCGATCCTGCGCGGCGCATCGTGCTGCTGCACGGCTGGATGGACGTGTCGGCGTCGTTTCAGTTTCTCGTCGACGCGCTGGCGGGGCACTGGGATGTCTACGCGCCGGACTGGCGGGGCTATGGATTGACGGACTGGGGGCATTCGGACTGCTACTGGTTTCCGGATTACATTGCCGATCTGGAGGCGCTGCTCGCGGCATTTCACGCCGACGCAGCGGTCAACCTGGTCGGTCACAGTCTCGGCGGCAACGTGGCTGCGTTGTACGCCGGAATTCGTCCTGAGCGGGTCGCGCGCCTGGTGAATCTCGAGGGTTTCGGTCTCGCGGCGACCTCGCCCGAGCAGGCGCCCGGGCGTTACCGGCGCTGGCTCGACGAACTGCATGCGCCGCCGAGCCTCAAACCCTATGCCGACTTCGCCGCACTGGCCGATCGCATGCAAAAGGGCAATCCGAGGCTCTCGCGCACGCGCGCGGATTTTCTCGCGCAGCACTGGGGACGATCGACGCACGATGGCAGGGTGGTGTTGCGCGGCGATCCGGCGCACAAGATCATCAATCCGATGCTGTACCAGTACGCGGAGGTGCGCGCGTGCTGGAACGCGGTCAAGGCGCCGGTGCTTTGGGTGGATACCAGCGACACGCCGCTGTTGCGACGCGCCAAGATATCGACCGAAGATCACGCGGCACGACGGGCCGCCTTCGCGCGGCTGCGTCACGTGACCGTGCAAGATGCCGGACACATGCTGCACCATGACCAGCCCGAAGCGGTCGCACGGCTGATCGAGGACTTTCTCGCCGACGCATGAAGCAGGTCGATCTGCATTGTCATTCAACTGTCTCGGACGGATCGCTGACGCCGTCCGAGCTGGTGCGGCGCGCGGCGGGGCGGGGCGTCGATCTCCTGGCGCTGACCGATCACGACCAGCTCGCAGGCCTCGCCGAGGCCGAACAGCTGGCGCACGAGCTCGGTCTGGACTTCGTCCACGGCGTCGAGGTTTCGGTCACCTGGCGCGGCAGCACGGTGCACGTCGTCGGACTCGCCATCGATCCCGACGACGCCTCGCTTGCGGCCGGCCTGGCGCAGGTTCGCTCGGGACGCACGCGCCGCGCCGAGGCGATGGCGCGCAGTCTGGACGCGGTCGGCATTGGGGGCAGCTTCGAGGGTGCATTGCGCCATGCCGCCAATCCCGCGATGATCGGTCGCGCGCATTTTGCGCGCCATCTGGCATCGATCGGTGTCGTCGGCAGCGCGGCCGAGGCCTTCAGGCGCTACCTCGTGCCGGGCAAGCCGGGCTACGTGCCGCACGCCTGGGCGGCACTGCGCGACGCCGTCGGCTGGATTCGTGGCGCGGGCGGACATGCGGTGCTCGCGCACCCGGGACGCTACCGCCTGAGCGCCGGCGCGCTGCATGCGCTGCTGGACGAATTCCGCGCGGCCGGCGGCAGTGCCCTGGAGGTCGTGACATCGAGCCATACCCCCGATCAGTTTCGTCTGTTTACCGCGCTGGGG
>LJTQ01000152.1 GCA_001303445.1 Betaproteobacteria bacterium SG8_39
GGGCCGAGACCGCCGGCGTACAGTGCGCGAGGGTCGTCGACGCTATGGATATGCAGCACCGGCTTGGCGTGTGCCGGCGGCCGGGAGCCGAGCATCATTGCACCGGCGACCGGGGCGATCGCCGCGATCGCCTGCGGAAGCTCGGCGGCAAGACGGTAGCTCATCATCGCGCCATTCGAAAGCCCGGTGGCGTAGACCCGAGCCGGGTCGAAGGCGACGCGCGCCCCGAGGTCATCGAGCAGCGCGCGCACGAAGCCGACGTCGTCCACATTCACGCGCGCGGCGAAGCCGCAGCAGCCGCCCGCGTTCCAAGTCAGCAGCCGCCCGCTCAGTGCCCCGCTGCCGTTGGGATACACGACCAGAAAACCCTCCCGATCCGCGAGCGCGTCCATCTGCACGTAGGCCTGGTACTGGCGCGCGTTGCCGCCGCCGCCGTGAAAATTGAGCACCACGGCAGGCTGCGGGCCGCGCTGCGCCGGCAGGTGCAGGATGTAGCTTCGCGCAATGCCGTCCGCGCTGAGCTCGAAGCGATGGTCGCCCGGTTCGGGCGCGGACGCGGCTGCGCCAGCAACGCAGCCGAGCGCCACCGCCGCCAGGACGCGGCGGAGTCGGCTCACGGGCGTCGCGCGAACACGATCGATCGGCTCGCGCCGTTCGCCGTTAACGTACCGACGATCTGAAACGTCAGCACACGGCCCTCGAAACGACCCGTCCCGCCCTCGCCCTCGCCCTCGCCTTGCCACCCGATGTGCGTGCCGCGCAGCACCGCGCCCGACGTCCGCAACGGCACGTCGCCGACCGCACCCTCGACTTCGATCTGCTGAAAGTTCTGCCGGATCTCGAGTCGCCACTCGCCCTCCGGTTGCGCGGCGTACCATTCGCCGCGCACCTCGGCCGGAACCACCCAGAAGTACAGGGTGGCAGTGCGCCCTGCGTGTTCTCCGCTCAAGGGGAACTCGCGCGTCGCATCCGGCTCCCAGCCGCTCATCGCAAACGCATGCGACACGATGCGCGTGCCGGGCGCGAGCTCGGCGAGGAACTTCGGCTGCAGCGCGTCCATCAGCCAGGGCAGCAGGTAGGCCGTGACCACGCTCGCGCCGGAAAGGTCTGCCTTCAGCACATCACCGTTCAGAAAGCGGGTTTGCTGCGCCACGCCGGCCGCCTGCGCGTTTTCGCGCGCCGCGGCAACCAGCTTGGGATCGAGCTCGACGCCGATGCCGCGCGCGCCGTATTGCTTTGCCGCCGCGATGACGATCCGCCCGTCGCCTGAACCGAGATCCATTACGACATCGTCGCCGCGGGTTTCCGCCAGCGCCAGCATGCGCTCGACGACCTCGGGCGGTGTGGTGACGAACGGCGGTGCAACCTCGGCAGTCTGCGCACCGGCGGTACCCGCGACGCTCAACGCCGCAACGATCCAGAATGCTGTGCGAAGCATCATTGCGCGAGCCGTGCGGATTCGAGCGGGCGTGCGCCCGGCATCAGCGCACGCAACCGGGACCGGATGTCCACATCGGCCCAGTCGCGCTCGCCGATCGCCTGATAGCGGATTCGTCCCTCGGGATCGATGATGAAGGTCATCGGCAGCGCGCGCGCACGCCACGCGCGGGTGACCTGCGCATCGCGGTCGAGCAACAGCGGAAAGCCCATCGGTACGCGATCGGCAAACGCGCGCACCGCAGCCGCGTCTTCGCTCACGTTCACCGCGAGCACCGCGAAGGGCTCACCTTCAAGCGAGCGCCGCAGCCGCTCGATGCTCGGCATTTCCGCGCGGCAGGGTGCACACCAGGTCGCCCAGAAATTGACCAGCACCACCCGGCCGCGATAGTCGGTCAGGGCATGCTGCCGTCCGTCGAGCGCAGTGAGCACGAGCGGCGGCGTCGCGCCGCCGGACCAGGGCGTCAGCGCCTGCGCCGCAGCGCCGAGCGGCGCGAGCAGCATCGCGGCGATTAACAGACGAACGAGGCGCATCATGAAAAAGAAAGGCCCGGCGCTGGCCGGGCCCCGCATGATACCGATACCGCCCGCGGGAGAGCGAGCGCTCCGCGCCTGCCGGATCAGCCGGCGCTCTTCGCCTTCTTGGCCTTCTTCGCTTTCTTGGTCTTCTTTTCCTTCTTCGCCTTCTTCTCCTGGGTCGCCTTCTTCTCCTTGCTCGACTTCTTCTGCTCTGCCTTCGGCTGGTCAGCCGCGGGCTGCGCGGGCGTCGCCGGTGTGGCCGGCGTTGCAGGCTGGGCCTGCGCATACAGCGTGGTGGAGAACACGGCCGCCAGCAGCGCCGCGAGAACCTTTTGCTTCAGCATGATGGAATCCTCCGAATGAGCGTGTCGGCGCGCCCTCGCGCCGCCCGTACATAAACGCGCGATCATTCCGCGCGGTTGACGTCCGGGTGGGGCCCGGGCGCAGGCGCCCCTATAATTGCGCCGCCGACCATGAACAGGAAGCCCTGGCTGACGATCGCGCCGGTCGCCCCGTCCGGCGCGCAGCAGGTCCCCGCCTTGCCGCGTTGAAGCTCGAGCAGTTTCTTGCACTGTTGCCGCCCGGCGAGCTTTGGGTGTTCGGCTACGCCTCGCTGATGTGGTCGCCCGGGTTTGCCTACCGCGAGAAGCAGCGCGGGTTCCTTTACGGCTACCACCGGGCGTTGTGCATCTACTCGCATCGCCATCGCGGCACGCGCGAGCGCCCCGGACTCGTCATGGGGCTATGCCGCGGCGGGTCCTGCTGGGGCATGGTCTACCATCTGGCGACGCGCCGGCAACGCGAGATCCTCGCCGCGCTGTGGCGCCGTGAAATGCGCAACTACGTCTACCTGCCGCGGCTTGTCGCCGCGCGCCTCGGCGGCGGGCGCAGCGTGCGCGCGCTCACCTTCGTGAGCGACCAGACCCATTCCCAGTTCGCCGGCGATCTCGATGTCGAGCGCACGGCGCGGCTCGTCGCCCAGGGTCGCGGCGGCCGCGGACACAACGTCGACTACCTGCAGAAAACGCTGGCGCATATGCGCCAGCTCGGCGTACGCGATCCGCACCTCGATCGGGTGCTCGTGCGCGCGAAGGAACTTTGGGGTCAGACCCCTGTGGATAAGTCGCGAACGCTTTCGTCTAAATAGGGCAGCGAGGACTTACCCGCAAGGGTCTGACCCCATCGCCGCCCGCCTCATGCGCTCGAGCGCCTCGACCAGGCGCACGCGCTGGGTGCCGAAATTGAGGCGCACGAAAGGCGGGCTGCCGAACTGGGCGCCCGGCGAAAGGGCGACACCGTGCGCGAGGAAGTGCGCGCACGGATCCTCGACGCCGAGCGCCGAGGCATCGATCCAGGCGAGGTAGGTCGCCTCGGTATGCGCCATGACCAGGCGCGGCGTGTCGGCCACCATCGCTTCGACCAGGTCGCGGTTGGCGCGCAGGTAGGCAAGCTGCGCGTCAAGCCAGTCCTGGCCGTCGCGGTAGGCGGCCAGCGCGCCGATATAGCCGAACACCGACGCATCATGCAGCGTGGCGTGATGGTCAGCCGAAAACGCGACGCGCAGCTTGGGATCCTCGATGATCGCGAAGGCGACGCCCGCACCGGGAAAGTTGAAGGTCTTGTTCGGCGACATGAGCGTCACCGTGCGCCGTGAGACCTCGGGCGCGAGACTCGCGATCGGCAGGTGCGGCTTGCCTTCGTCCATCAGCAGGTCGGCGTGAATTTCGTCCGAGCAGATGACGAGATCGTGCCGCTCGGCGAAGGCCGCCAGGCGCGTCAGCTCGGCGCGGGTGAAGATCGTCCCGCCGGGATTCTGCGGGTTGCACAGGAACAGCAGCTTCGAATTCGGCCGCAGCGCACTTTCGAGCGCAGCCTCGTCGAACACCCAGCGCCCGCCGTCGAGGATCAGCGGAATGTCGTCGTGCTCGCGCGGCGCGAGCTGAACGGCGCGCTTGAAGTGCTGGTAGATCGGCGTGGGAACGAGCACATGCTCATCGGGCGCACAGAGGTAACGCGCGGCGAGATGCAGGCCCGGCACCACGCCCGGCAGGAATACGATCCAGCTCGGCTCGATCGCCCAGCGGTAGAGGCGCTGCATGCGCTCGACGATCGCCGTTCGCAACGCGTCGGGCGGCGCGCTGTAGCCGAATACGCCGTGCGTGACGCGGGCTGCAAAGGCCTCGAGCACCGCGGGCGGCGCACGGAAATCGGTATCGGCGACCCAGAGCGGGATGACGTCGCGCCCGGCGTAGCGCTCCCAGCGCGAGGCCCAGGTGCCGGCGCGATCGATCGGCGTGTCGAAGTCGAATTCCATCTGCCCCTGCCCGTGAGCGCGTCGCCGGAGCGCGCGACTTTACTGGATTGCGCGCCGCGGCTCCAATCGGCTAGACCGCCACGCGCTGCGCCACGGCCATCGCGCCGGCCAGGCCGTCCCAGCCCGAACAATGACCGACCGCCGCCAGCCATTCGAGCCGTGCGTGCCAGCCCGTGGTCAAACCCTCGCTCAGGGCATCGAGACTGGCGTGCAGCGCTTCGTGCGCTTCGCCCTCGGCGGCCGCGGCCAGGTGCGCCGCGCTGATCAGGCTGGTGCGTGCGGGCAGCCGCGGGCCAAGCCATGCCCACAGCGCGTCGGCGTCCGCCGTGCGGCCGAACAGATGCAGCGCCACCAACACGCCACCCAGGTAGTCGTCTCCCGATGGAGTCAGCCCGGGACCGAGACCGAGAAGCATTTCCACGTCGCGACTCAGAACGCCGCCCGCCTGCCAACGCTCGAGCGCGGTCAGCGCCGGTCGCGCATGCTCGATCAGCGGCCCGGAGACCCCGCAGACCAGCCCACCCAATCCGTCGGTCGGAATGCGCGTGTGCGCCGCCGCACGCAGCGCCTCGAGCGCCGCGCGGCGCGGACGTGCCAGCCGAATCGGCGGCTGCCAGACCGCGGCATCGTCCGCGCTCAGCCCGAGCACCTCGCCCAGGCCCGGCGGCTCGAATGCGTCGATCCGCACGTTGAGCGGACCCCGGCCCAGCGCACGCTCACCCACGCAAATCGTTCGCCGACCGGCAAATTCCAGATAGCAGCTGCGCCTGAATGTCGCGCACACCACACCGTCGGCGCCGGTGGCGAGGGTGTCGCGCGCAATGCGTCCGCACTCGAGCACCGGGATGCGCGCACTGGGCACCGCTGCGGTGCCTGGCGTCCCCCGGGAAGCCGCCCGCGCCATTGCCCTATACTTCCGTTTCGGTCGCGGCCAGTCCGAGCGGACGCAGGAGGCGATTCCGCCCGGAACATGGGCCGGGGAAACAACCGAAAATTGAGCCGTGGGAGCGGGGAGGCTTTACCATGTGCGGTGGCAGCATTCCGCATGTCTCTGCCGAATCCCGACATTATTACTGGACCTGAGGAGACCACAACATGAAACGTCGTAAGTTCCTTAAAGGCGCCGCCGCCGGCGGGGTCGCAGCCGCCGCCGCAACCGTATCGGCGCCGGCCATCTCGCAGGGCATCAAGCAGCTGAAGATGGTGACGACATGGCCCGCGAAGTTCCCGGGCCTGGGCACCGGAGCCGAGCGCCTCGCCCAGCGCATCGGCACGATGTCGGGGGGCAAGCTGCAAATCAAAGTTTACGGCGGTGGCGAACTCGTACCCCCGTTCCAGTCTTTCGACGCGGTATCCCAGGGCAAGGCCGAGATGAGCCACTCCGTGTCGTACTACTGGCAGGGCAAGTCCCCGGCGTTCAACTTCTTTGCTGCCGTGCCGTACGGCTTCACTGCCGACGAGCATTACGCGTGGATGCTGTGGGGCGACGGCACGAAGCTGTGGACCGAGCTCTGCGACCAGTTCGGCGTCGTGCCGTTCATGCGCGCGAGCACCGGCGTGCAGATGGGCGGCTGGTACCGCAAGGAAATGACGTCGCTCGACGACTTCAAGGGCCTCAAGTTCCGCATGCCGGGCCTGGGCGGCGAAGTGCTGCGCAAGCTGGGCGCGACGGTCGTCAATCTGCCGGGCGGCGAGATCTTCCCAGCGCTGCAGGCGGGCACGATCGACGGCACCGAGTGGGTCGGGCCGTTCAACGACCTCGCCTTCGGCTTCTACAAGGTGGCGAAGTTCTACTACTGGCCTGGGTTCCACGAGCCGAACACCACGGGCGAGGTGCTGGTCAACAAGAAGGTCTGGAACGGCCTCTCCAAGGAGCATCAGGAGATCATCCGCGTCGCAGTGCAGGCCGAATCGACCCTCGAGTTCGCCGAGTTCAACTACAAGAGCGCCGACGCGCTCGACGTGCTGCTCAACAAGCACGGCGTGCAGCTGCGCAACTTCTCCGACGACATGCTCAGGGCTTTCTACAAGGCGTCCGAAGAAGTCGTAGCCGAGGTGGGCAACAAGGATCCCTTTACCAAGAAGGTCTACGAGAGCTTCATCAGCGCGCGCAAGAAGCTCGCGGGCTGGAGCGCGCTGGGCGAGCAGGGCTACCTGAACGCCCGCTCGCTGAGCCTCAAGCCCTGACGCAGGGAATCTGACGCCGACCGGCCGGCGGGGCACGGTGCCCCGCCGGGAGGCGCGTCGACCAGACCACCGCAGCGGCCGGCGGGTGCCGGTGCCATGACCTTGCGGTGTGCATTCTGAGAACGCTCCCATGGGCACCTTGAAGCGACTCGCTACGCTCATCGACCGAACCAACGACTGGGTCGGGCGCTGCCTCGCCTGGCTGACCCTGTTCATGGTGCTGGTCACCTTTGCCGTCGTGCTGCTGCGCTACGTATTCGGCCTCGGCTGGACCGTGGTGCAGGAGTCGGTCGTGTACATGCACGCAATCGTGTTCCTGGTCTGCGCCGGTTACACGCTCGCGCACAACGGCCACGTGCGCTGCGACATCTTCTACGGCGCAGCGAGCCCGCGCACCAAGGCGATCATCGACATCATCGGCACGTTCGTGTTCCTGATCCCGACCTGCATCCTCGTCATCTGGGTCGCCTGGCCATACGTGTCGGCGTCCTGGGCGATCCTCGAGGAGTCACAGGAAGGACGCATGGGCATCCCGGCGGTGTACCTGCTGAAGACGCTGATCATCATGTTCGCCGCACTGCTCCTGCTGCAAGCGGTGTCGCTGGTGCTGCAGTCGGCGCTTTTCCTTGCCGGCGCCACACCGTCGCGCGGCAGCGTCGACGGCAATACGGAGGGTGGCGGCACATGATGGGGCACCTGAAGGAGTGGCTCGACCTCGCGATGTTCGTCTCGCTGTGCGTGCTCGTCCTGCTCGGCTACCCGATCTCCTTTACCCTCGCCGGCACGGCGCTGATCTTCGCGCTCATCGGCATGGCGTTCAGTGCCTTCGACCCGGACTTCCTCGGTGTCTTCCCGAACCGCATCTACGGCGTGATGACGAACGAGGTGCTGATCGCGGTGCCGCTGTTTATCTTCATGGGCATGATGCTCGAGCGATCCAAGGTCGCGGAGGAACTGCTCGACACCATGGGGCAGCTCTTCGGCCGCCTGCGCGGCGGGCTTGGTATCTCGGTGTCGGTGGTCGGTGCGCTGCTCGCGGCGTCGACGGGCATCGTCGGCGCGACCGTGGTGACGATGGGGCTGCTGTCGCTGCCGACCATGCTGCGGC
>LJTQ01000153.1 GCA_001303445.1 Betaproteobacteria bacterium SG8_39
CTTCGTGCACTCCCTCATGGGCCGTGTCACCGAGCCGGGCAAATTCGCCAACTGGATCGCCCCGCCGCACCAGGGCATCAACAAGCAGCCGGTCGACTTCGAATACGTACGGTTTGGCTAGGGGCGACCCTTGGAGACCTTGGGGTCAGACCCCTTCCCGCAACCCGTAGCAAGTCATGAACTTATGGAAGGTGTCTGACCCCGCAGGTCGCAATGAACCATGACTACGACTGAACTACTGCGCCAGCACCTCATCGACCCGGAGATCTGCATCCGGTGCAATACCTGTGAGGAGACCTGTCCGCGCGACGCCATCACGCACGACGCGAACAACTACGTGGTGAAGCCCGGGCTGTGCGAGAACTGCAGCGACTGCATCGCGCCCTGCCCGACCGGCGCGATTGACTCGTGGCGGCGGGTCGCCACGCCGTTCTCGATCGAAGCGCAGTTCGGCTGGGATGCGCTGCCGGCCGAGGAAACGCCGGGCGAGGACGCAGTGCACGAGGCCGACATCCCGGAAGAGGTCGCCCGCCTCAGTGCGCTCGCGTCAGAGGGCCAGGGTGGCCTGGCGCCGCCGCCGTGGTCGGCCGCACATCCCTACGTCGGCCTGTACACCCTCAGCAAGCCGGCGCTCGCCACCTGCAGCGGCAACCTGCGCCTCACCGCACCGGATGCCCAGAGCGATATCCGTCACATCGTGCTGGATTTCGGCCAGACCGCGTTCCCGGTGCTGGAGGGCCAATCGCTTGCGGTGATCGTGCCGAGCGGCGAAGGCCGGCCACCGCACGTCCGCATGTATTCAGTCGCCAGCCCGCGCAATGGCGAGCGTCCGGGTTACAACAACGTCGCACTCACGGTGAAACGCGTTACCGAGGACCGCAACGGCAATCCGGTGCGCGGTGTCGCGTCGAACTTCCTCTGCGACCTGAAAAAGGGCGACCAGGTCGCGATCGCCGGGCCGTTCGGCTCGAGCTTTTTGATGCCGAACCATCCACGCTCGAGCCTGATCATGATCTGCACCGGCACCGGTTCGGCGCCGATGCGCGCGATGACCGAGCGCCGCCGACGACGGCTCGCGCTCAAGGAAGGCGGCGAGCTGCTGCTATTTTTCGGCGCGCGTAACCCGGAGGAGCTGCCGTACTTCGGGCCGCTGCAGAAACTGCCGCCCGCGTTGATCGATGTGCAGCTCGCCTTCTCGCGGCTCGCCGACAAGCCGAAAGAGTACGTGCAGGACCGCATGCTCACCCGCGTCCAGAAGCTGACGCAGCTGCTCGAAGACGAAAACAGCTACGTCTACATCTGCGGCCACAAGCAGATGGAAGACGGCGTCGAGAACGCGCTCGCGCAAATCTGCCGGACGCACGGCCTCGACTGGTCCGCGCTGCGCGACCGTTTGCGCGCCAGCGGCCGTTATCATGTCGAAACCTACTAAGGCGCGACATTGGGGTCAGACCCCTTCCGTGAGTTCCCAGTCGAACGGTATTTGTCGGAAGGGGTCTGACCCCGAGGTCGCCGAAATTTGGAGTTGTCGATGAGCATCAATTACAGCGAAAAGATCCCGAACAACGTCAACCTGACCAACGAGCGCACGCTGCAGCGCGCACTCGAGCACTGGCAACCGCATTTCCTGCAGTGGTGGCACGAGATGGGGCCGACGGACTTCGAGAAGGCCGATGTCTACCTGCGCACTGCGATCTCGGTCGATGCCGACGGCTGGGCGCAGTACGGCGCAGTCAAGATGCCCGATTACCGCTGGGGGATTTTCCTCGCCGACGCGGTCGCCGACCGCACCATCGGCTTCGGCGATGCGATGGGCGAGCCCGTCTGGCAGCAGGTGCCCGGCGAATACCGCTCGACGCTGCGCCGCCTGATCGTGACCCAGGGCGACACCGAACCCGCCTCGGTCGAGCAGCAGCGCCTGCTCGGACACAGCTGCCCGTCGCTCTACGACTTGAGAAACCTTTTCCAGATCAACGTCGAGGAAGGCCGGCACCTGTGGGCCATGGTGTACCTGCTGCACGCCTACTTCGGGCGCGACGGACGCGAGGAGGCCGAGGAGCTGCTCGCGCGCCACTCGGGCGACGCCGACAAGCCGAGGATTCTCTCGACCTTCAACGAGCCGATCACCGACTGGCTGTCCTTGTACTGCTTCACCTACTTCACCGATCGCGACGGCAAGTACCAGCTGAAGAGCCTCGCCGAGTCGGCCTTCGACCCCCTGTCTCGCACCTGCCGCTTCATGCTCACCGAGGAAGCGCATCACATGTTCGTCGGCGAGACCGGCATCGGCCGCGTCATCAAGCGCACGCTCGAGGTCATGAAGGAACTCGGCACCGACGATCCGGCGGCGATCCGCGCGCAGGGCGCCGTCGATCTGCCGCTGCTGCAGAAGTACCTCAACTTCTGGTGCTCGTCGTCCCTCGACCTGTTCGGCTCGGAGATCTCGTCGAACGCGGCGTCGAACTTCGCCAATGGCCTGAAGGGCCGTCCGGACGAATCCCAGTACGAGGACCACGTGCTGCGCGAGGCAAGCTTCGCCATGGAATCGCCCGACGGCCATGGCAGCGTACGGACCGAGCAGGTGCCGATGCTGAATGCGCTGAATGAGGTGATGCGGGCGTCCTACCTGAAGGACTGTGAAATCGGCCTGCGGCGATGGAACCGCGGCATCGAGCGCGCGGGGCATGCGTTCCGCCTTGCCCTGCCCTCGCCCCATTTCCGCCGCAGCATCGGCGCCTGGGTCGACCAGCCGGTCACGCCGGCGGGCAAGATCGTCTCGGCCGAGGAATACGCGAAGCTCATCGGCGACTGGATCCCCACCGAGGCCGATAAGGCGTTCGTCCGCTCGCTGATGCAGAAAGTCGCCGAGCCCGGCAAGATGGCGGCCTGGATTGCACCGCCCGACCGGGGCATCAACAACCAGCCGCTCGATTACCAGTACGTGAAGCTGCAGTAGCCGGCCCGCCGTCGACCCCGGGCGGAATAGACGCCGCCCGCCGCTGTTTCCTGTCAGGATCGCCGCGCCGGGACGACCAAATCCCGGCACGGCGTAACGACGCGATCCTGGAGCACGAAACATGAAAAAAATCCTCGTCCTGTTCCCCAAGGACTGGGACCTGTACGAGCTCAGCAAGCCCCGCTACCGGGGCGCGTACCGGTTCTATTTCGAAGGCTTCGACGTTCATCGCTTCCCGGAGAACCTGCGCCTGCTGGCGTTCGACGCGCCGCGCTGGATCGAGCGTCTGGTCAAGAAGTATCACGCCATCGGCATCGACGGCGTCGTCTCCAACAACGAGCATTTCGGCGCACTGATCGCGTCGGTCGTCGCCAACCGCCTCGGCCTGCCCGGTGCGCAGCCGCGCGCGATTGCGCTTGCGCAGCACAAGTTCTATGCGCGCGAGGTCGTCTCGCGCCTCGTGCCCGAGGCCGCCCCGCGCTACGCCGCGTTTCCCTACGACGTGCGATCCGCCGAGGCGATCGCGCTGCCGTTTCCGATGTACGTCAAGCCAGTGAAGGCGACCTATTCGGTCCTGGCGCGCGAGGTCGGCAGCTTCGCGGAGCTGCGCCGGCATCTCAGCTTCAGCCCCCTGGAGACGCTGATCATCAAGCGGCTGGTGAGCCCGTTCAACCGGCTCGCCCGCCAATTCACGGATTTCCGCATCGACGCGCACCACATGATCGGCGAGGAGATCATGCGCGGCGTGCAGTTGAACGTTGACGGCATCGCCTGCCACGGCCGCGTCGAGCTGCTGGGCGTGGTCGACTGTGTGATGTATCCGGGCACCAACGCCTTTCGCCGGTTCGAGTACCCGAGCGCGATCCCGGCGTCGCTGCAGGCGCGCGTCGAAGCGCTGACCCGGCAGATCATCGATGCGATCGGCTTCGATCACGGCGCGTTCAACGTCGAATTCTGCTACGACCCGGAGCGCGACACGCTGCGCCTGATCGAGATGAATCCGCGCCTCGCCTCGCAGCTCGCGGACCTTTACGCGCGCGTCGACGGCACCAATCCGTATCAGCTGCTGCTCGATCTCGCGCTCGGCGAGGCGCCCACGCTCGAGCGCGGGGCAGGACGCTTCGCGCGGGCGACCAGCTTCGTGTTCCGCAAGTTCGACGGCCGTGCGCTCGCGCGCACGCCAAGTCCGGAACAGGTCGCCTGCTTTGCCGCCGAGCAGCCCGACGCCAAGCTCATGCTCTACCTCAAGCACGGCACGGCGCTGGCACGCGAGATGAAATGGCTTGGCAGCTACCGCTATGCAGTGCTCAACATGGGCGGCACGAGCACCGCCGACCTCATCGCACGCTACCGCGCGGCCTGCCGCCAACTCGCATTCGATCCAGACGCCGTCTGAGCGCGGGCCCGCAGTCGCGAAATTTTCCGACCCGGAGACGCGTACCGGCATGCGAAATGCCCGCCCTGCAGCCATGGGCATTGCCATGCAGCCGAGGTTTACTTCGACGCAGTGATCGTCGCACACTGCGGCCGTTCCGCCGCGTCGGCGGGGCACCGCATCCAACCCTGAGGAGATCGCCATGCTCGTACCTCATCGCAGCCTGACGCGCGCAGTGGTGCTGTTGCTCGGTCTCGGTGGCTTGGCCGCCGCGAACGCGCAGGACACCCTCCGCGTCTCCGCCATTCCGGATGAATCACCGACCGAACTGCTGCGCAAGTTCACGCCGCTCGGAAACTATCTCGAGCAGCAGACCGGCATGAAGGTTAAGTGGACGCCGGTGAACGACTACCCGGCGGTCGTCGAGGCTCTGGCGGCGAAGAAAGTCGATCTCGCCTGGCTCGGCGGCGTCACCTTCGTCCAGGCCCGGCTGCGCACCGGGGACGCGGTGCCCATCGTGCAGCGCGCCGAGGACGCCAAGTTCACGAGCAAGTTCATTGCCAACACGGCGTCCGGCGTCAACGGGCTGGCCGACCTCAAGGGCAAGAATTTCGCCTTCGGCTCGCCGTCGTCGACCTCGGGCCATCTGATGCCGCGCTATTACCTGAAGCAGAACAACATCAATCCGGAAAGCGACTTCAAGCGCATCGCGTTTTCGGGTGCCCATGACGCCACCGCAGCCTGGGTCGAATCCGGCCGCGTCGAGGCCGGCGCCCTGAACGCCTCGGTATGGGAGAAGCTCGTCGCGTCGAAGAAAATCGACCTGCGCAAGGTAACGGTCATCTACACCACGCCGCCCTACTACGACTACAACTGGACCGTGCGCGGCGGCCTGTCGCCCGCCCTGGTCAAGAAACTGACCGACGCCTTCCTCGCGCTGGACCCTGCCAACCCCGCGCACAAGCAGATACTCGATCTGCAGCGCGCCTCGCGCTTCATCCCGACCCAGGTCGGGAATTACAAGACCATCGAGTTGGTGGGCCGCGAAGTCGGCATCCTCAAGTAGACCCGACGGCCGCGGCGCGCGCGCCACCGCGCACCGCGCTGCGAACACCGCAGGCATGGACACTCCGCTCGCCGCACATGCGCAGGACCTGTCCCTCGTCCACGAGGGCGGGCGCATTGCGCTCGACGCCATCTCGTTTTCGGTGCGTGCCGGCGAGCGCGTGGCCATCATCGGTCCCTCCGGCGCGGGCAAGACGACCCTGCTGCAGCTGTGCACCACGGCATTGCGCCAGAGCAGCGGTACGCTGGCCCTGCTCGGCGAGGATCCCTGGGCGCTCGGCGCCGGCGCGCGCCGCCGCCTGCGCCGGCGCATCGGCCTGATCCACCAAAGCCCCCCGCTGCCGCCGCGCCAGCGGGTCGTGACAGCCGTGCTTGCCGGCCGCCTCGGCGCCTGGAGCCTGTCACGCGCGCTCGCCTCGCTCGCCTACCCGGCCGACGTCGAGGGCGCGCGCGCCGCGCTGGCGCGCGTCGACCTTTCGGATCGGGTCTACGACCGCTGCGATCGCCTGTCCGGCGGCCAGGCGCAGCGTGTCGGGATCGCGCGCGTCCTCTATCAGCAGCCCGAGTTGATCCTCGCCGACGAGCCGGTCTCAGCCCTCGATCCGGCGCTGTCGAATTACACCGTGAGCGTGCTGGTTGACGAAGCGCGCGTGCGCAACGTCACCCTGATCGCGAGCCTGCATGCAGTCGACCTCGCGCTGGCGCATTTCCCGCGCGTCATCGGTTTGCGCGACGGCCGCGTGGCCTTCGATCTGCCTACCGCTGCAGTCGACGAGGCGCGGCTCGAATCGCTCTACGCCCAGGAAGGCGTGCTGCCCGTTCAGGGTCGCGAGTTGACCCTGCCCCGGGTTCGTACGCCGCGCGCCGTGCGGTGCAACTGAGCGCCGCCGCGCCGCTGCCCGCGCGCCGCGATCCGGCGGCGTTGCCACGCCTCGCGCTCACGCTGCTCGCGCTAGCTGCGCTCTGGCCGGCGTTGCGCATTACCGAGTTCAACCCGGCAGTACTGTTTGAGCCCGGCAACGCGGACACCATGGCGCGCTTTCTGCGCCAGTTCGTGCCGCCGGCCACCGCGCCCGACTTTCTGCGCCTGGTGGGCAGGTCGACCCTCGAGACGCTCGCGATCGCCAACGTCGGCATCGCGCTCGCCTTCCTCATCGCCTTTCCGCTCTCGCTCCTCACGAGCAATGCGCTGTCGAAGTCCGCCATCGGCCCGGCACGCGACTGGCGAGCGCGCCGCGCGCTGCGCTACCCCGGGCGCGCGCTGCTCATCTTTCTGCGCGGCATCCCGGAGCTGGTCTGGGCCTTGCTCTTCGTGCGGGCCGTGGGCCTCGGCCCGACCGCCGGCGTACTCGCGCTCGCCATCACCTACGGCGGGATGCTCGGCAAGGTCTACGCCGAGATTTACGAGTCGAGCGCCACGCAACCGGCCCGTGCCCTGATGCAGGCGGGTGCGGGACGCCTGCAGGCGTTTTTCTACGGTGTGCTGCCGGTGGCCCTGCCGGAGATGGTCTCGTATACCGTGTACCGCTGGGAATGCGCGGTGCGCGCTTCGGTCATCATGGGCTTCGTCGGCGCCGGCGGCCTCGGCCAGCAGCTCGAGCTGTCGATGCGCATGCTGAACGGTGCCGAGGCCTGCACCATCCTGCTCACGTTTCTGCTGCTCGTCCTGCTCGCCGATGCGGTGTCGGCGCTGTTCCGGCGCTGGCTGGCATGAACGCGCGCGGACTGCTCACGCTGCTGGTGCTCGGCGGCCTGCTGTGGATGAGCGTCGCCTACCTCGAGTTCGACACCGATGGCCTGTTCACGCTGGCAACGCTCGCCTCGTTCGGGCGCTACGTCGCGCAGTTCTTCCCGCCGGACACCTCGGGACCGTTTCTCATCAAGCTGTGGAGCGGAACGCTCGAGACGCTCGCCATCTCGGCGCTTGCGACGCTGCTCGCCGCCATTGCCGGCCTGCTGATCGCGGTGCCGGCCGCCGGCCGTTTCGGACTTGCGCCGCGTCTCGCCGCGCGCTTCGTGCTGAACGCGCTGCGCTCGGTGCCCGAGCTGGTGTTTGCCGCCCTCATGGTGATCGCCGCCGGGCTCGGACCATTTCCCGGCACGCTGGCACTCGCGCTGCACACCACCGGGGTGCTC
>LJTQ01000015.1 GCA_001303445.1 Betaproteobacteria bacterium SG8_39
GAGGCGCGGCAGGTCCTTGGCGAGTCGCGCGGAGACCTCCGAGAGCTGCACGTCGAGCGTGGTGCGCACGCGCTGGCCGGCGCCGAGCGTGACCCACATGCGCAGCCCGCCGCGCCCGCGGCTGAGCTCGAACGGATAATCCACCCAGGGCTGCCAGGCGGCGAGGTCGGTGCCGCCGAACTCGGCGTACAGGCGCCCGCTCCATTGCGAAGGCACCGTGACGCTGCCGCCCTTCAGCTCGGCGCGCACCACGAGCGCGCTGCCGAAGCCCTCGGGCGGTCGCGCGTTCAGCCCGAGCGCGTGCACGCCGCCCGCGTTGCGCAGGCGCAGGCTCAGCGCGCTCAGCTTGAGCGGCGGTGCACCGCGCTTCACGTCGATCCACTCGATCTCGGCATTGCGCACCTCGATTTCGCGCTGGCCGAGGATCCACTCGGCGGCGCTGCCGCCGCGCTCGCCCTTGCCGTCGGCGGTGAGCTCGAGCCCGGCGACGTACAGTCGCCCGGCCGCATCGCGCCGTATCGCGAGCCGCGGCGAGTCGATGATCAGCGAGCGCATGCGCAGCTCGGCGAACAGCAGCGAGCGCCAGGAGATGACGTTGTGCACGGCCGGCAGCACCAGCGCCTCGCGTCCGTCGCGATCGTAGACGCGGACGTCGCTCAGGGTGACGCGCGGGCGCAGTCCCTGCCAGTCCGCCTGGATGCCGCCGACGCGCACCGGCAGGCCGAGGCCGCGGGAGAACGCGCCGACCACGACCTCGCGATGCGCTTCGATGTTGGGCAGCACCCAGTAGCGCAGCGCGAGCAGCGAGACGGCGAACAGCAGCAGCGCGAACCAGGCCAGCGTCTCGAGGATGCGCCACAGCCCGCGCCGCGCAGCCTGCGCGCGGCGGCGCGGCGCCGGCGCGGCCTGGGTCGGAGTCTCGGATTGCATCGCGGCCTGTGTTGCCCCACTATTCGCTGTACGGCGCTGACGCTGCATCTCGTCCGGTCCGTACGCCATGGTCCTTTGGGGCCCTGCGGCGATAGACGTTCTGCAAAATTCGCCGCACTACGTGGTTCCGGACATGCATTTTAAACCCGAACGCCCGCCTGAATTCCGACCTTGCCCGCGTGAACCCGCCCGTCTTTGACGCGTCCGGCGTGCCCGCCGCGCTGGCGCCCTCGCGCTATGCCGTCGCGCTGCTCGCCAGCCGGCCGGCGCTCGCCGAGGGGCTCGACGACCCCGCGCCGTTCACGCGCGCCGAGATCGACGCCGCGCTGGCCGACGCCGGCAACGACGACGAAGGCGCGCTCAAGCGGCGGCTGCGCCAGCTGCGCCAGCGCGTGCTGCTGCGCGTGATGGCACGCGATCTTGGCGGGCGCGCCGACCTGGCCGAGGTCTGCGGCACGATGAGCGCGCTGGCCGACGCCTCGATCGCCACCGCGCAGGCCTGGAGCGCGGCGCAGCTGCTGCGCACGCACGGCGTGCCGCGCGACGCCAGCGGCGCGGCACAGCCCTTCGTGGTGGTCGGCATGGGCAAGCTCGGCGGTGGCGAGCTCAACGTGTCCTCGGACATCGACCTGGTGTTCGTCTATCCCGAGGAAGGCGACAGCGACGGCGCGCGACCGCTGTCGAATCACGAGTACTTCACGCGGCTCGGGCGCAAGCTGATCGCGCTGCTGTCGGAGGTCACCGAGGACGGCTTCGCGTTCCGCGTCGACATGCGCCTGCGGCCCTACGGCGAGTCGGGGCCGCTGGTGTGCAGCTACGAAGCGCTGGAAAACTACTTCATCACCCAGGGCCGCGAGTGGGAGCGCTACGCCTGGATCAAGGCGCGGCCGATCACCGGCGACGACAACGCCGCGCACGAGGCGCTGGCGCCGATCGTGCGCCCCTTCGTGTTCCGCAAGTACCTCGATTACGCCACGCTGGGCGCGATGCGCCGCCTGCACGCGGAGGTGCGGCGCGACGTCGCGCGCCGCGAGCTGGCCGATCACATCAAGCTCGGACCGGGCGGCATCCGCGAGATCGAGTTCATCGCCCAGGCGCTGCAGCTGATCCGCGGCGGACGCGACCCCGCGCTGGCCCTGCGCCCGACGCTCACCGTGCTCGCCCGGCTGGCCGAGCGCAACCTGATCCCGGCGCAGGCCCTGCGCGAGCTGTCGCAGGCCTACGACTTCCTGCGCCGGCTCGAGCACCGCCTGCAGTACCTCGACGACCGCCAGACGCACCGCCTGCCGGTCGATCCCGACGATCGCGCGCGCATCGCCGCAATGTCCAGCGCGCCGGACTGGGCCGCGCTGGAGCCGCAGATCGAGGCGGTGCGCGCGAGCGTGACGCAGCAGTTCCAGGCGACGCTCGCCGAGTCGGAGGAAGGCACCGGGCCCGCCGTCTGGCAGGACGATCGCGACGCGGTGGTGCGCGCGCTCGCCGCGCTCGGCTATCGCGACGCCGACGCCGCCGCTGCGCGGCTGATGTCGATCCGCGCGAGCCAGCGCTACGCGCTGCTGCCGACCGACTCGCGCCGGCGCTTCGACGCACTGGTCCCCGCGCTGGCGTCGGTGGCGGCGGACACCGCGGACCCGGACACCACGCTGACCCGCGGGCTCGATCTGATCGAGGCGATCGCGCGGCGCGCGGCCTATCTCGCGCTGCTCGCCGAGCAGCGCGTTGCGCTCGAGCGGGTTGCGCGCATCATCGGCACCTCGAGCTGGGCGGCGGAGTTCGTCACGCGCCACCCGCTGCTGCTCGACGAGCTGCTCGACGACCGCGTGCTCTACGCCGCGCCCGACTGGCCGGCGTTCGCGCGCACGCTGCGCGCGCTGGTCGCCGCCGACGCGGGCGACACCGAAGCGCAGATGATCGTGCTGCGCGAGCAGCACCAGGCGCAGGTGTTCCGCCTGCTGGCGCAGGACCTCGCCGGCCGGCTCAGCGTCGAGCGCCTCGCCGATCACCTGTCGGCCGCGGCCGACGCAGTGCTCGAGGTCTGCCTGGAGACCACCTGGGCCGAGCTGCGCAACCGCCACCGCGAGGACGCGCCGCGCTTCGCCATCGTCAGCTACGGCAAGCAGGGCGGCAAGGAGCTCGGCTACGCCTCGGACCTCGACATCATCTTTCTCTACGACGACGACGACGAGCGCGCGCCGGAGGTCTATGCGCGGCTCGCGCAGCGCGTCAACAACTGGCTGACCACGCCGACCGCGGCGGGGGTGCTGTTCGCCACCGACCTGCGGCTGCGCCCGAGCGGCGCATCGGGGCTGCTGGTGTCCTCGCTCACCGCCTTCGAGGAATACCAGGAGAAGTCGGCCTGGACCTGGGAGCACCAGGCGCTGACGCGGGCGCGCTACTGCGCCGGCGACGCCGCGGTGGGCGCCGCCTTCGAGGCGATCCGCGAGCGCATCCTGCGCCGCGCGCGCGACCCGGCGAAGCTCGCCCGGGACGTGCTCGAAATGCGCGAGAAGATGCACGCCGGGCACCCCAACCGATCGACGCTGTTCGACCTCAAGCACGACCGCGGCGGCATGATCGACCTCGAGTTCATCGTCCAGACCCTGGTGCTGGCGCACGCCCACGCACACCCCGAGCTGGTCGGCAACCTGGGCAACATCGCACTGCTCGGCATCGCCGGCGGCCTCGGCCTCATCCCGACGGCGCTCGCCGCCCAGTGCCAGGATGCCTACCGCGACTTCCGCCGCCGGCAGCACGCGCTGCGCCTGGAAGGCGCGCAGTACGCGCGCGTGCCGCTGGAGACGGTCGCGGCGCAGGTCAACGCGGTGCGCGAATTGTGGGCGACGGTGTTCGGCGCTTACGCTCGAGCCGGCCAGTAATCGAACAGGGGCCCGTTCGGGCCGCGGACCGGATCGGCCGCAGGCAGCGGCACGCGCGCCACGGCCTGCGCCGCGCGCGCCGCGTTCGCCGTCGCGGCGATGCAGGTGTCGGGATGACAGCCCTCGGGGTACGCGCCGACCACGCCGAGGCGGCCCTGCGACGACAGCCGCTTGTGACCGGTGCCCGCGGGCAGCACGATCACGTCGCCCGGGCGCGCGGTCAGCTCGATCCCGCCCTCGCCGCCGAACAGCACCGTCACTTCGCCGCTGTACACGCCGAGCGCCTCGTGGCCGTCGCTGTGATAGTGGTGGAAGGCAAACACGCCGTTGCGCCAGGCCGGCGGCCAGCGGTTGCGCGCGAACAGCCGCTCGAACGCGGCCGCCGGGTCGGCGCCGGCGATCTCGACCGCGCGCGGGTAGACGAGCAACGGCCAGCGCGGATGGTTCGGCACCCGCGCGCGGGCCGGCAGCCGGTGGGCGATGACCGCGGGCGCGTTCATGGCGCCGCGTACAGCACGATGTCGCCGTAGTAGGCCCGCGCACGGCTGCGGGTGTTGTCGCTGTCGGTCATCAAGCCGATGGCGACGACGTCCCAGGGCTCCTCGCCGAACGCGCGCCGGTAATCCTCGAGCAGGTTGCGGCGCACGGTGACCCATGCGTCCAGGCCCTGCCGGCCGCTGCCGACCACGATCATCCGCACGCGGCCGGTGTGCGCGTTGCGCAGCAGGGTCTCGCGCGGCAGGTCGTTCGCCCAGATGTACATCAGCGTGGCGTAAGGCAGCGCCTGGCCCGAGAGCGCCTTGGCGAAGCGCAGCTGCGCGCGGTCGGCGAAGTCGAGCTTTTCACGGTCGCCGTGGAACGAGACGATGAGCCGCGCCGCGGCGTCCTCGCGCGTGGCGATGCGCGGGTCGGCGCCCGGCACCCGCGCCGGCACGCGCCACGCCCATTCGAGCAGCGGGTGGCGGTGCGGATCGACGCGGATCACGCGGTACAGGCCCGAGGCCGCGCGCTCGGCCTGCGCTTCGAGCGCGACGCGCCCGCCCGCATCGACCAGGCGGTACTCGGTGGCCGGCTTGGACGGCAGAATGATCCACGGCTGCCAGTCGGCGGGCAGCGCGTCGCCGGGCCGCGCCGCCGAGAAGCGCGCCACCTCGATGCGCGCGCCGGTCTCGCGCGCGCGGCCCGCGACGACCGCCGCCGAGGCGAGCAGGCCGTCGTCCTCCGCCGGCGCGTGCAGGCCGGCGCAGCCGCCGAGCAGCAGCAGCAGCATGCCGATGCCCGCTGCACAGCGCCGGTTCGCCCTCATCGTCCACCCTCTTTTTTGCACCCTCGCTAGAATAGCGGTTTCCTTCCCCCCTTCGGAGACACACGGTATGTCCGCCTCGATGGCCGACCGCGACGGCTGGATCTGGCACGACGGCAAGCTCGTGCCCTGGCGATCCGCCACCACCCACGTGCTGACGCACTCGCTGCACTACGGGCTCGCGGTATTCGAGGGCGTGCGCGCCTACAAGACCGTCGAGGGCACTGCGATCTTCCGCCTCAAGGAGCACACCGAGCGGATGTTCACCTCGGCGCACATCTACATGATGAAGATCCCCTACACGCGCGAGCAGCTGATGCGCGCGCAGGTCGAGGTGGTGCAGGCCAACGGTCACGAATCCTGCTACATCCGGCCGATCGCGTTCTACGGCTCCGAGAAGATGGGCGTGTCGCCGATCGGCGCGCGCGTGCACGTGGCGATCGCCGCCTGGCCCTGGGGCGCCTACCTCGGGCCGGAGGCGCTGGAGAAGGGCATTCGCGTGAAGACCTCCTCTTACCAGCGCCACCACGTCAACGTGACGATGGCGCGCGCCAAGATGTCGGGCACCTACCCGAACTCGGTGCTGGCGACGCTCGAGGCGACGCAGCACGGCTACGACGAAGGGCTGCTGCTCGACGTCGAGGGCTATGTCGCCGAAGGCGCGGGGGAGAACCTGTTCATCGTCAAGAATGGCAGGCTCTACGAGCCGGAGATCACCTCGGCGCTGGTCGGCATCACGCGCAGCTCGGTGATCGAGCTGGCCGCGGGCCTGGGCATGGAAGTCACCTCGCGGCGCCTGACGCGCGACGACGTCTACATCGCCGACGAAGCCTTCTTCACCGGCACGGCGGCCGAAGTGACGCCGATCCGCGAGCTCGACGGCCGCCAGATCGGCGCCGGCCGAGCCGGGCCGGTCACCAAGAAGCTGCAGAAGGCCTTCTTCGACGTGGTCACCGGCAAGGACAAGAAGCACCGCGACTGGCTGACCAAGGTCGACATGAAGAAGGGCGCGAAGGGCGGCGCGGCGAAGGGCAAGCGCAAATGAGCATCCACGGCGCCGATACCGCGCGCAGCGTCGAGGTCGACGCCACCGACCTGCCGCTGCACTGTCCGACGCCGGCGGCGCCGCTCTGGGCGCGCCATCCGCGCGTGTTCCTCGACGTCGTCAGGGCGGGCGAGATCAAGTGCCCGTACTGCGGCACGACCTTCATCTACAAGGGCCCGGCGCCCAAGGGGCATTGAGAGCAGGGGGATCTGCAGCGCCGCTCGATCCCCCCGTACCCCCCGGACGCCCCGAGCGAGGCGCGTCGCCGGTCCGGAGCAGGCAATGCCGAAACTACTCGTCGTCGCACCGAACTGGATCGGCGACTGTCTGATGGCGCAGCCGCTGCTCGCGCGGCTGCGCGACAAGCGCCCGGCCCTGCGCATCGAAGTGCTCGCCCCGCCGTGGGTGGTGCCGCTGTTCGCGCACATGCCCGAAGCCGACGAAGTGATCGCCGCGCCGTTCGCGCACGGCGCGCTGGCGCTCGGCGCGCGCTGGCGCCTGGGTCGCGCCCTGCGTGCGCGGCGCTACGACCAGGCGATCGTGCTGCCGAACAGCTGGAAGTCCGCGCTGGTGCCGCTGTTCGCCGACATCGCGCTGCGCTCGGGCTACGTCGGCGAATCGCGCTACGGCCTGCTCAACCTGCTCTACCGCGCGCCGCGGCCGGCGCGCCCGATGCTCGAGCACTATGCCCGGCTGAGCGAAGCGCCCGGCGCGCCGCTGCCCGCGTCGCTGCCCGCGCCGCGCCTGCAGGTCGATGCCGCCGCGGTCGCCGCAACCGCCCTCGCCTTCGGCTTCGCGCCGCCGCCGGGACGCAACATCGTGCTCTGCCCCGGCGCCGAGTACGGCCCGGCGAAGCGCTGGCCGGCCGAGCGCTTCGGCGCGCTCGCCGCCGACCTCGCGGCGCAGGGCGCAGGCGTGTTCCTGCTCGGCTCGGCGAACGACGCCGCCGTCTGCGACGCGGTCGTGCAGGCGAGCGGCAGTGCCGCGCAAAGCCTCGCCGGACGCACCCGCCTCGGCCAGGCGATCGAGCTGATCGCGGCCGCGGATGCCGTGGTGACCAACGACTCCGGCCTGATGCACGTCGCCGCCGCGCTCGACCGCCCGCAGGTGGCGCTGTTCGGCTCATCGAGCCCGGCGCACACGCCGCCGCACTCGCCGCGCGCACGCGTGGTCTGGCTGCAGCCCGCGTGCAGCCCCTGCTTCGCGCGCGTCTGTCCGCTGGGCCATTTCCGCTGCATGACCGAGCTCGCACCGCAGCGCGTGCGCGACGAGGTCGCGCAGCTCGGTGTGCTAGGCTCCGGGCAGTCCCACTGATTGCCGCGCGCGCCGCGTGTCCACCAAGATCTTTCCGACCGCGCAGGACGCCGAAACCGCGTTCTACGAGGCGCTCGAGCACGGCGACTACCCGACCATGGTCGCGGTCTGGGCCGAGGACGAGGAGGTTGTCTGCGTGCACCCGGGCGGCCCGCGCCTGCGCGGCACGGACGAGGTCCTCGCACAGTGGAAGCGCATCTTCGAGGGCGGGCAGCGCCTGCAGCTGCGCATCACGAACCAGGTGGTGATCGCCGGCATGATGATCGCCGTGCACAGCGTGCAGGAGAACATCACCATCGAGGGCGAGGGCCCCGCACCGCACCCGGTGGTTGCGACCAACGTCTACCAGCGCATCGGCCCGGGCTGGCGCATGGTCGCGCACCACGCCTCGCCGGCGCCGACGCCGCCGGCCCCGGCGCCGACGGAAAACCGGCTGCCCGGAAGCGCGACGCTGCATTGAGCGTGCACTCTTCGTACCGCGCGCCGTGGTGGCTGCCGGGCGGGCATCTGCAGACCATCGTCGCGGCGCTGCGCCCGCCGCCGCGTCCGGCGATGACGCGCGAGCGCTGGGACACGCCCGACGGCGATTTCATCGACGTCGATTTCGCCGGCCCGGCCCAGGCCGCGCGCACGCTGGTCGTGTTCCACGGCCTTGAGGGCAGCGCCGACAGCAGCTACGCGCGCGGCCTGGCGCGCGCCGCCGCGGCGGCCGGCTGGCGCGTCGCGCTGCCGCATTTCCGCGGCTGCTCGGGCGAGCCGAACCGGCTCGGGCGCGCCTACCACTCGGGCGACAGCGAGGAGCTCGACTGGATCCTGCGCCGCCTCGCGGCGAACGCCGGGCCGCTGCTCGCCGCCGGCGTCTCGCTCGGCGGCAACGTGCTGCTGAAATGGCTCGGCGAGCAGGGCCGCGCAGCGAGCAGCCGGGTCTCGCGCGCCGCGGCGGTGAGCGCACCGCTCGACCTGCAGGCCGCCGGCGATGCGCTCGACCGCGGGCTGAACCGCCTGCTCTACACGCGCCTGTTCCTCAGTTCGATGAAGGCCTCCGCGCGCGCCAAGGTCGCCGCCCACGCGCTGCCGGTGGATGCCGCGCGCGTGCAGGCGGCGCGCACGCTGCGCGAATTCGACGACGCCTACACCGCGCCGCTGCACGGCTTTCGTGACGTCAACGATTACTGGACGCGCGCCTCGAGCGCGCCGTGGCTCGCGCAGATCCGCGTGCCGACCCTGGTGCTGAACGCGAGGAACGATCCTTTCCTGCCGGCTGCCGCGCTGGCGACGGCGACGCACGCGGCGAGCGCAGCCGTACTGCTAGAATCGCCCGACACGGGCGGACACGTCGGTTTCCTGGAGGGCCCCTTCCCGGGACGACACGGCTGGCTGGCCCGCCGAGTGCTCGACTTCCTTTCCCAGGACACATGAAGGTACCCGCAGAGATCTTTCGCGCCTACGACATCCGCGGCATCGTCGGCAAGACGCTCACGCCGGCGGTGGTGCACGCCGTCGGCCAGGCGCTCGGCTCGCTCGGGCGCGAGCGCGGCGCAGCGACCTTCGCGCTCGGGCGCGACGGTCGCCACTCCGGGCCGATGCTGCTCGACGCGCTCGCGGCCGGGCTCACCTCGGCCGGCGCCGACGTCATCGACCTCGGCATGGCGCCGACGCCGGTCACCTACTTCGCCGCCTTCCACCTCGGCTGCGCGAGCTGCGTGTCGGTCACCGGCAGCCACAATCCGCCCGATTACAACGGCCTCAAGATGGTCGTCGGCGGCACCACGCTCGCCGGCGACGAGATCCAGCGCCTGCGCGAACGCATCGAGAACGACGACGTGGCGAGCGGCGCGGGCAAGCGCTCGCAGGCCGAGGTGATCGACGCCTACGTGCAGCGCATCGTCGGCGACGTCAGGCTGGCGCGCGGCATGAAGATCGCGGTCGACTGCGGCAACGGCGTCGCCGGGATGGTTGCGGCGCGCCTGTTCCGCGCGCTCGGCTGCGAGGTCGAGGAACTGTTCTGCGAGGTCGACGGCAGCTTTCCGAACCACCACCCGGACCCCTCGCACCTGGAGAACCTCGCCGACCTGATCGCCGCGCTGCGGCGCGGCGGCGCCGAGCTCGGCTTCGCCTTCGACGGCGACGGCGACCGCCTCGGCGTGGTCACGCACGACGGCGAGGTGATCTTCCCCGACCGCCAGCTGATGCTGTTCGCCGCCGACGTGCTGGCGCGCAACCCGGGCGCGCAGATCATCTACGACGTGAAATCGACGCGCCTGCTCGCGCCCTGGATCGAGCGCCACGGCGGCGAGCCGGTGATCTGGAAGACCGGGCACTCGTTCATCAAGGCCAAGCTCGCCGAAACCGGCGCGCCGCTCGCCGGCGAGATGTCCGGTCACACCTTCTTCAAGGAGCGCTGGTACGGCTTCGACGACGCGCTGTACGCCGGCGCGCGACTGCTCGAGATCGTCTCGCAGACGCCCGACGCCAACGCGACGCTGAAGGCGCTGCCGAACGCGCCCTCGACCCCCGAGCTGCAATGGAAGCTCGAAGAGGGCGAGCCGCATGCGCTGGTCGAAAAGCTCCAGGCGGCCAAGCCCTTCCCGAACGCCGAACGGGTGCTGACGATCGATGGCGTGCGCGCCGAGTACAAGGACGGCTTCGGCCTGGCGCGCGCCTCGAACACCACGCCGGTGGTCGTGCTGCGCTTCGAGGCCGAGACCGACGCGGCGCTCAAGCGCATCCAGGAAGAGTTCCGCAGCGCGCTCGCGCCGCTCAAGCCCGAGGCGCCGCTGCCGTTCTAGGCGTCCGGCCGACGAACGGCCGGCGGACGCGCCGCGCCGCGTGACTTAATTGACAGCCTGCCGCCGCAGGGGTCGCCTATAGTGGGTGGCGTCACCGACGCCAGGGAAAGGCCCGCCATGAAAACGCTGATCGCGATCGCCCTCGCCGCTGCGCTCGCCGGCTGCGGCGTAGAGACCGCCAGCACCGCGGCGACCGCCGCCGCGCTGAAGAAGCAGGAGCTGCAGCAGGGTCAGAACAGCATGCAGCGCGCGCAGCAGAACATCGACAGCGCGATGCAGCAGGCGCAGCAGCGCGCCGCAAACGCCGACCGCTAGGCGCGCGCCCCCGGGACGGCGGCGCGCGCAACGCCAACCATGCCGACGCCCGTTTCTTTTTCCGCGCCGCCTCAGGCGGCCGAGGCCCCCAGCCGCTTGCGGTAGCGCGACAGGTCCTGCAGCGTGCGGATCGGCGCGTCGAGCAGCTTCGACAGGTTGAGCAGGATCATGTCGATGACCTTCTTCTCCCAGTCGCGGTCGAAGCGGATCTGCTCGCTCAGCCAGCGCTCGAGCCACTCGGGATCGGGCAGCCGGCTCTGCACCGTGTCGTGCGGGAACAGCGTCTCGTTGACGTGCAGGTTGGTGGGATGCAGCGGCTTGCCGCTGCGCATGCTCGCGGCCATCAGCACGCCCATCTTGGCGAACGCGGCCCGCGCCTGGTCGCCGAGGCGCTCGATGGCGCGCTTCATGTACTGCAGATAGGCACCGCCGTGGCGCGCCTCGTCGCGCGACAGCAGCGTGTAGATCGCGCGGATCACCGGCTCGCTGTGCCACTCGGCGGCGCAGCGGTACCAGTGGTTGAGCCGGATCTCGCCGCAGAAGTGCAGCATCAGGGTCTCGAGCGGCGGCGCCGGATCGAAGGCGAAGCGCACGGCGTGCAGCTCGGCTTCCGTGGGCGCGAGCTCGGGCCGAAAGCGCCGCAGGTACTCGATCAGCGCGAGCGCGTGCTTCTGCTCCTCGAAGAACCACACCGACATGAAGGCCGAGAAGTCGCTGTCGTCGAGGTTGTCGCGCAGGAACATCTCGGTTGCCGGCAGCGCGGCCCACTCGGTGATGGCGTTCATCTTGACAGTGAGCGCCTGCTCGTCGGACAGGCGCGCGCCGTCGAACGCGGCCCAGGGCACGTCGTCCTCCATGTTCCAGCGCACGCGTTCGAGCGACTTGAAGATCTCGGGATAAAGCATCGCGGGTCTCGGACCAGTCAAACCGCCGCGATGGTAACAAGCATTGGCGCCGCGCGTTCGCACCGGCGCCGGGCCGCGAGACTCAGCCGCGCGCAGCCACGTGCTGCGCCCGCCAGCGGTCGAGCGCCGCGCTGACCTGGTCGAGTCCGCCAAGCGCCTGGATGCCCTTCGCCGCGCGCTTGAGCCGCGCCGCGCCCGCCCCGCCGCACCACAGCGCGACGGCGCCCGGCAGCTGCGCGCGCAGCAAGCGAACGCTTTCTCCGACCTGCGCGGCCGAGGCATTGGCGCTGATCGAGAGCGCGACCACGTCCGCCTTCTGCGCGATCGCCGCCGCGACAATATCGCGCAGCGGGGTCTGCGTGCCGAGCGAGACGCACTGCGCGCCCTCCAGCGTCGCCATCGCCTCCGCCATCAGCAGGCCGAGGCCGTGGCGCTCGTCGGGCAGCGTCGTCATGAGGATGCGCGGCGGGCCGGCGCTTGCGCCGAGCTGCGCGATCGCCTGGCGCAGCACCGCCTGCAGCACCTCGGTCAGCAGGTGCTCCTCGTAGACCTGCAGCTCGCCGCGCGTCCAGGCGTCGCCGACCTGCACCGTGAGCGGCGCGACCGTGTCGAGCACGAAGCGCTTGACGCCGTCGCGCATCAGCACCTGGGTGAGCTCGCGGCGCAGCTCCGCGGCCTGGTGGGTCTTCAACAGGAACAGCGCAAGGTCGTGCAGCGCGCTGCGCGGCGGCGCCTCGCCGGCGCCTTCCTCGGCGAGCGCCTGCAGCGCCGCGGCGTCGAGCTTGAGCAGGCGCCCGGGGCGCAGGCCGCGATCCATCAGGCGCTTGACGACGCGCAGCTGCGCGACCTGCGCCTCGGGGTAAAGACGATCGCCGCTGGCATCGCGATCGGGCTGCGGAAAGCCGTAGCGCCGCTCCCAGACGCGCAGGGTGTCCTTGGGCAGGCCGGTTTCGCGTTCGACGGCGGCGATCGGCATCAGGTGGTCGGGTCCAGATTGCATATTGTCCTAGACAAAATGTTGACAAACTCTGAAAACGCCATCATTATCCGCCATGATATTGTTTTTGTCCAGGACAACTAATGATCCGTCCGATCTGCGTTTCGCTGCTTGCTGCCCTCGCCGGGCCCGTGCTCGCGGGCCATCCCTCCCACCCGCAACCGGGCCCGTCGGGGGCGGCAGCCGCGTTCGCATTCCTCATCGAGGCGCATCACCTGGCCAGCGGCGGCAGCGGGCTGCTGCCGCTGCGCCTTGCGCCAGCGCCGCGGCGCTCGCGCCTGTGCCTGCCGGGCCGGGAGGCGGATACCGCCGGCGTTGGCCCCGTCATCCCAGACCGCTCGACCGACGCGCGCCTCGCGCGCCTCGCGGTCTGAGCCGCAAGGCGGGTCAGCGCATGCGCATCGCCGTCGTCGGATCGGGGATCTCGGGTCTCGCCACCGCCTGGCTGCTCGCCGAGCGCCACGCGGTCACGCTGTTCGAAGCGGCCGCGCGCCCCGGCGGCCACACCCACACGGTCGAGGTGACGCTCGACGGCGTGTCGCACGGCGTCGACACCGGCTTTCTGGTGTTCAACCACAAGACCTATCCCAACCTCGTCGCCCTGTTCCGGCAGCTCGGCGTGCCGACCGCGGCAAGCGAGATGAGTTTCAGCCTCTCGCTCGAGGCACCGCACATCGAATGGTCCGGCGACAACCTCGACACGCTGTTCGCGCAGCGCCGCAACCTGCTGCGACCGGCGTTCCTGCGCATGCTGCGCGACGTGCTGCGCTTCAACCGCGAAGCGGCGCAGGACGCGCAAGCGCCGCAGGCCGCCGACGCGACGCAATCGCTCGGTGCCGTTCTCGCCCGCCGCGGCTACAGCGCCGAGTTCCGCGACTGGTACCTGCTGCCGATGGCCGCGGCGATCTGGTCCTGCCCGACGCGCAGCATGCTCGAGTATCCCTTCGCCAGCTTCGCGCGCTTTTTCCGCAACCACGGCCTGCTCGAGCTGACCGACCGGCCGCAATGGCTGACCGTCGCCGGCGGCGCACGCCAGTACGTCGACCGCCTGCTCGCACGGCTGCGCGACGTGCGCCTCGCCACGCGCGTGCTGCGCGCGCGGCGCGACGCCAGCGGCGTGACGCTCGATTTCGTGCACAACGCGCCGGGCCTGCCGCGCGGCAGCGAGCGCTTCGACGCGCTGGTGCTCGGCTGCCACAGCGACCAGGCACTGCAGATCCTCGGCGTGCAGGCGAGCGGCGCGGAGCGCGCGCTGCTCGAGGCGATTCCCTACCAGCCGAACCGCGCCGTGCTGCACACCGACGCGGCGTTGCTGCCGCGCAACCGGCGCCTGTGGTCGGCCTGGAACTACAGCGCCGGTGCCGACGGGCCCGACGGCCGCGCGGTCGGCGTGCACTACCTGATCAACAAGCTGCAACCGCTGCCGTTCAGCGCGCCCGTGGTGGTCTCGCTCAACCCGCATCGCGAGCCGGCGCCGGAGGCGGTCATTGCCGAGTTCGACTATGCGCACCCGGTGTTCGACGCGCGCTCGGCCGATGCGCAGGCTGCACTGGCGGGCCTGCAGGGCGTCAACCGCACCTGGTTCTGCGGCGCCTGGACGCGCTACGGGTTTCACGAAGACGGGCTGCGCTCGGCGCTCACGGTGGCGAACGCCCTGGGCGTCCGCGCGCCCTGGCAGGCGGCAGCGCAGACGCCGCCCGCGGACCGCCAGTTGGAGGCGGCGTGAACGCACCGCGCGCGGAGCTGCTGCTCGGCACGGTCATGCACCGGCGCCTGCGTCCGGTGGAGAACCGTTTCGCCTACGGCGTGTACTTCCTGCGCATCCCGCTCACGCGCCTGGACTCGATGCGTGGTCCGCTGCTGTCGATCAACCGCTGGAACCTGCTGAGCTTCGATTTTCGCGATTACGGCGCGCGCGACGGCTCGCATCCGCTCGCCTGGATCCGTGATCTGCTCGCCCGCGAAGGGCTTGCGGCCGCCGATGGCGAGATCTGGCTGCATACGTTTCCGCGCGTACTCGGCTACGTCTTCAACCCGGTGAGCTTCTGGTTCTGCGAGGACCGCGCGGGGCGCACGCGCGCGATCCTCGCCGAGGTCAGCAACACCTTCGGCGAGCGGCACGGCTACCTGCTGGCGCAGCCCGAGGGTCAGCCGATCACCCCGGGCCAGACGCTCACCACGCGCAAGCAGTTCCACGTCTCGCCGTTCTGCACGCTGTCCGGTGGCTACCGCTTCCGCTTCCTCACAAAGAACGGCCAGCGCATCGCACGCATCGACTATGCGGACGAGGCAGGCCCGCTGCTGCTCACCAGCCTTTCCGGCAAGGCAACGCCGCTATGCAGCAGCGCGATCCTGCGCGCACTGCTGCGCTACCCGCTGCTGACGTTCGGCGTCATCGCCCGCATCCACTGGCAGGCGCTCAAGCTTTGGATCAAGCGCGTGCCGTTCCATTCCAAGCCCGCCCTGCCGCTGGAAGAGGTGACGCGATGAACAGCACCGCCCTGTCACGCGCGGCGCTGCCGATGGCCGCGCGCGCCGTGCTGAAGGCGCTGGAGCGCCTCGCGCATGGCCGCCTGCAACTCACGCTGCCGGACGGCGCGACGCTCGATTTCGGGCCGGGCGGCGCCGCCGCGCACATCGACGTGCGCGACTGGCGCGCGTTCCACCGCATCCTGATTTCGGGCGACATCGGCTTCGCCGAAGGCTGGATCGACGGCGACTGGACCAGCAGCGACCCGGCCGGACTGCTGAGCCTGCTCGCGCGCAACCGCGCCGCGCTCGACGGCGCGATCTACGGCAGCTGGGTCGGCCGCGTGACGCACGGTCTGCTGCACGCGCTGCGCGCCAATACCCGGCGGGGCGCGCGGCGCAACATCGCCGCGCACTACGACCTGGGCAACGACTTCTACCGCCTCTGGCTCGACCCCGGCATGACCTATTCGAGCGCGCTGTTCGAGGGCGATGCAACACGCGGCCTGGAGCAGGCGCAGACGGCGAAGCTCGAGCGCATCCTGCAGCGCCTCGCGGCACCGGCGGGCAGCCACGTGCTCGAGATCGGCTGCGGCTGGGGCAGCTTCGCCGAGCGCGCCGCGCGGCGCGGCCTGCGCGTGAGCGGGATCACGCTGTCGCGCGAGCAACTGGCCTACGCGCGCAGCCGCGTCGCGCAGGCCGGCCTCGGCCACCATGTGCGTCTCGAGCTGCGCGATTACCGCGACCTGCATGCGCGCTACGACGCCGTGGTCTCGATCGAAATGCTGGAAGCCGTGGGCGAACGCTGGTGGCCGACGTACTTCGCCAAGCTCGCGGCCTGCCTGCCGCGCGGCGGGCGGGCGCTGCTGCAGTCGATCGTCATCGACGACGCGCTGTTCGCGCGCTACCGCCAGGGCAGCGATTTCATCCGCGAGCGCATCTTCCCCGGCGGCATGCTGCCCAGCCTGCCGCGGATGCAGGCCGAGGCGGCGCGCGCCGGACTCGAGGTCGTCGAGACGCAGGCCTTCGGCGCCGACTACGCGCGCACGCTGGCGCTGTGGCGCGAGCGCTTCGTCGCGGCGCAGCCGCGGCTGCGTGCGCTCGGCTTCGACGCGCGCTTCGAGCGGATGTGGATGTTCTACCTGGCCTACTGCGAAGCGGGCTTTCTCGCCGGCTCGACCGACGTCGTCCAAGTTCTGCTGCGGAGGTCGTGATGCGCACGGTCCTAAGCGTGGTGCTTTTCGCGCTGGCGGCGGTGACTGCGCCGGCGGGCGCAGTCACCGAGCTTGCGCGGGCGCCGAAAACGCCGGCTCCGCCCGCAGGCTATGCGCTGCAGCCCGTCGGCCAGGGCACGCTCACCTGGTTCGGCCTGCACATCTACGACGCCGCGCTGTGGGCGCCGAACGAGGCAGTCGATTTCGAACGGCCGTTCGCCCTGGTGCTGCGCTACGCACGCTCGCTCGACGGCGCATCGGTCGCCGCGCGCTCGATCGAGGAGATCGAACGTCTCGGCGCGGGCAGTGCCGCGCAGCGCGTGGCCTGGGGCGCGCTTCTGCGCTCGACCGTGCCCGATGTCGAGGCGGGTGACCAGATCGCCGCCGTGCACCGGCCCGGCTGGGGCGCGCGCTTCTACCTCAACGGGCGGCTGCTGGCCGAGATCGCGGACCCCGCGTTCTCGCGCGCATTTTTCTCGATCTGGCTCGACCCGCGCACCCGCGTGCCCGAGCTGCGCGCCGCGCTGATCGGCGCGCACTAGCGCGTGCCGCCAAGCCCGCGCATTCCGGGCCGCGCGCTCGCGGCCTACGGCGCGCTCGGCCTGCCGCTGGCGAGCGCCGCGCTGCCGGTCTACGTGCACCTGCCGAACCTGTACGGCGGCCTGCTCGGCATGGAGCTCGCGCTGCTCGGCGCGCTGCTGCTCGCCGCGCGGCTGCTCGATGCGCTGGTCGACCCGCTGATCGGCGTGCTCAACGACCGCCTGCAGCGCCCGCGCCTGCTCGCCGGCATGGGCGCGCTGCTCCTCGCTCTCGGCATGCTGGGGGTGCTCAATCCGCCGCGCGACGGCAGCGGCCTCGCCGTCTGGCTGGTGCTCGCGCTGGTTCCCGTGTACCTCGGCTTCAGCCTGGCGAGCGTCAGCTACCACGCCTGGGGCGCGCTGCTCGGCGACGACCCGCACGAGCGCACCCGGGTCACCGCGAGCCGCGAAGCCTTCGGCCTGGCGGGCGTCGTCGCCGCGAGCGTGCTGCCCACGCTGCTCGCGCCGACGCTCGACGTCGGGCTGGCGCGCTTCGCCTGGCTGCTCGCCGCAGCGACCGCGCTCGCCGCCGCGGTGACGCTGCTCGCGGCACCGCGTCCGGCCGGGCCGGCGCGGACCGCCCACGACGCCGGGCGGCCCAAGCGGTTCGGCGGCATCGCCGCGCCGTTCGGCAACCCGGCGTTCCGCCGGCTGTTCACGGTCTTCATGCTGAACGGCATTGCGACCGCACTGCCCGCCACGCTGGTGCTGTTCTTCGTCGCCGATGCGCTGCAGCTGCCGCGCCACGCCGGCAGCTTCCTCGCGGCTTACTTTCTCGCCGGCGCGCTCAGCCTGCCGCTGTGGGTGACCGTCGCGCGTCGCAGCGGCAAGGCGCGCGCCTGGCTCGGCGGGATGCTCGCCGCGGTGCTCGCCTTCGTCGGCGCGTTCGTGCTCGGCCCCGGCGACGTGCTCGCCTTCGGCGCGATCTGCCTGCTCTCGGGACTTGCGCTCGGCGCCGACCTGGCGCTGCCGCCGGCCTTGCTCGCCGACGTGATTCGCGAGGGCCGCGAGGAACAGCGCGCCGGCGCCTACTTCGGGCTGTGGAACTTCGCCACCAAGCTCAACCTGGCGCTCGCCGCCGGCCTCGCGCTGCCGCTGCTCGCCTGGCTCGGCTACCAGCCCGGCGCGACGCCGACCGTCGCACCGCTCTACTACGTGTACTGCCTGGTGCCCTGCGCGCTGAAGCTCGCCGCGGCGGCGCTGTTGTGGCGCGAGTTCGGCCGCTCACCGGAGATCTGCCATGCCTAGATTCCTCACCGCTCTGTGCGCCGCGCTGCTGCTCGTCGCGGGCTGCTCGAGCGTCGATCCCGCCGTCTACCGCAGCGAGAAGCCGGCGCTCGACCTGTACCGCTATTTCGACGGCACGGTCGACGCCTGGGGCCATTTCGCCGATCGCTCGGGCACGGTCGTCAAGCGCTTCAAGGTCGAAATCCGCGGCCGCGTCGAGAACGGCGCGCTGGTGCTCGACGAGGCCTTCCGCTACTCGGACGGCACGGCCTCGCGCCGCGTGTGGACCATCACGCGCAGCGCCGACGGAGGCTACCGCGGCACGGCCGCCGACGTGGTCGGCGAGGCGCAGGGCGTGGTGAGCGGCAACGCGCTGCACTGGGCCTACGTGCTCGCACTCGAGGTCGACGGCACGACCTGGAACCTCGAGGTCGACGACTGGATGTACCTGCAGGACGCGCAGGTCATGCTCAACAAATCGGTCATGCGCAAGTTCGGCTTCCGCGTCGGCGAGGTGATCCTCGCCTTTCGCCGCCGCGGCTGACGGGCGCAGGAAGGCCGCCGCCGATGGCACTCAATCCACCGATCCGCGACTGGCGCGAACGCCGCGTGTGGATTGTCGGCGGCTCGACCGGCATCGGCGCGGCGACCGCCGAGCGCCTGCTCGCCGCCGGCGCGCGCGTCGCGGTGAGCGCGCGCAGCGCGGACACGCTCCAAGCGCGCTTCGCGCGCCACGCCGAGTGTCTGCGGCTGCCGGCCTACGTGCTCGACGTCGCCACGCTCGAGGCCGGCCTGGCGGCGATCGTCACGCGCTGGGGCGGGCTCGATCTCGCCATCGCCTGCGCCGGCACCTACCGCGAGATGCGCGCCATCGCGCCCGACCGCGAGGCCGCGCGGACGATCGGCCGCACCAACTTCGAAGGCGCGTTCAACGTCTACGCCACCTGCCTGCCGCAGTGGCAGTCGCAGGGCGGCGGCGCGCTGGCACTCGTGTCGAGCGCGGCGGGCTACACCGGCCTGCCGAACAGCCTCGCCTACGGCGCCTCGAAGGCCGCGCTCATCAACCTGGCCGAGTCGCTGTGGCTCGACCTCGCGCGGCACGGCATCGCGGTGACGCTGATCAACCCGGGCTTCGTCGACACGCCGCTCACCGCGCAGAACCGCTTTCACATGCCGGCGATGATCTCGGCCGAGGCCGCCGCGCACGAGATCCTGCGCGGCTTCGCGCGCGGCGCGTTCGAGATCCATTTTCCCAAGCGCTTCACACGCAGCCTGAAACTCATTGCGATGCTGCCGCATGCGCTGCGCTTCTGGTGCATCCGTCGCTTTACAGGCGCATGATCTCGATCGCAATGCCAAGCAGCCCGTCGAGCCTCGCGCCGCGCACCCCGCGGGCACTGGACCTGCGCTATCGCCTGTTCATGGCGGGCGCCGGCCTGGTCGACTTGCTGTTCACCGGCGCCTACCTCGCGGTGGCGGGCATCGGCGCCGCGCCGCTGGCGATGCTCGCGCTCGACCTGGCGGTGTTCATGGCACTGAACGCGACCGCCGCCGGCCTGCTGTTCGCCCCGGTGCGCGCCGCGCTCGAGGGCCGCGCGCCGGTGCGGCGCGCCTACCGGCGCCTCAACCGCCTGCCGCTGTATTCCGGGCTGTGGGTCTTCGTCATCGGCTTCGCCTACGCCGCCTGGGTGTTCGCCAGCGGCGCCTACGTCTACGACGAAACGCTGCTCGGTGTGCTCTCGCCCTCGTACAAGGCGCGCGCGCTGGCCTGGTATGCGCTGGTCTACGCCACCTACTTCGCGCTCTACGCCGCGTTTGCTGCGAACGACTGCGCGCGGCTGGCGCGCCGCGCGCTCGCCGCGCTCGGCCCGGACAGCGCACCGCGTCCACGCGAGCTCGACGGGCATCTGGTGCCTCGGCTCTGGCTTGCACTCGCCATGCTCGCGATCCTGCCGCCGCTGATCATCGTCATGGACCTCACCGCCTTCGCGCCGCTGCGCCGCGTGCAGGGCCTGTCGACCGAGGACGTGATCATCCTCGACCTGCTCGCGACGCTCGCCGCCGGCGGGCTCGCCGCGGTGTTCGCCGCGCGCCAGATCAGCGAGCCGCTCGACCAGCTCGAGCAGGCGGTGACGCGCATCGCGCGCGGCAGGTACGGCGAGCCGGCGCCGGTGCTCGGCGACGACGAGCTGGGACGCCTCACGCTGCACGTCAACCACATGAGCGAGGGCCTGCGCGAGCGCGAGGTCATCCGGCGCGAGTTCGGCCGCTTCGTCAGCCCGGAGATCGCTTCGCGTATCCTCGATGACGCCCTGAACGAGGCGCCGGAAGCCGCCGCGCACGAGCTGCGCGACACCACGATCCTGTTCAGCGACCTCAAGGGCTTCACCACGCTGGCCGAAAAGCTGCCGCCGGAGAGCATGATCGAGCTGATGAACCGCTACTTCCGCATCATCGACGAGACGATCCGCGCGCATGGCGGCATGATCCATTCCTTCATCGGCGACGCCGTGCACGCCTCGTTCAATTTCGCCGACGACTGCCCGGGCCATGCGGCGCGCGCGCTCGCCGCGGCGCTCGCCATCCAGGCGCGGCTCGACGCGGCGCGCTTCGCCGGCGGCGAGACCATGCACACGCGCATCGGCGTGCACACCGGGCCGGTGGCGGCGGCCGCGGTCGGCAGCGAGGAGCGCATGAACTACGCCATGTTCGGCGACGCGGTGAACGTCGCCATGCGCATCGAGCAGCTCAATAAGGACAAGGGCACGCGCGTGCTGGCGAGCAGCGAGACCGTCGCCGCCTGCGGGCCCGAGGACCGGCTGCGCCTCGGGCTGCGCGCGCTCGGCGAGGTCCGCCTGCGCGGGCGCGTCTCGCCGATCCGCATCTACGAAGTCGGCGCCGGAGCCCGCGCATGAGCAAGCGGCCGGTGCGCGACGCGCTCGACCGGCTCGTCGGCTGGTACGAGACGCTCACGCCGGAGACGCTCGAGCGCATCACCGAGATCTACGCGCAGGACGCGCACTTCAAGGACCCGTTCAACGACGTCACCGGGCGCGCGGCGATCCGCCGCGTGTTCGCGCACATGTTCGCGACCACCGGGGCGCCGCAGTTTCGCATCCTGGCGCGCGTCGCCGGCGAGGGCGAGGCCTTCGTCACCTGGTGCTTCGCCTTTCGCGCGGCGCGGCGCGCCTTCGAGATCAGAGGCGCGACGCATCTCGTGTTCGATGCGCGCGGCAAAGTGGTCGAGCACCGCGACTACTGGGACGCGGCCGAGGAACTCTACGCCAAGCTGCCGGTGCTCGGTGGGCTCCTGCGCCTGCTGGGCCGGCGGTTTCGCACGCCCGATTAGCGCGCCCGCCCGCTCAGGCCGCGTATTCGTCGAACCCGGGCAGCGCCGAGCCGTCGCAGGACCAGCCGGCGCGCGAGCCCTCGAAGATGCGCGCCTGCGGGCGGATCTCCGGCTCGTCGTCGAGCGAGCCCGCGGGGATGAGCACCATGCCCTGCTGCTCGATGAAGCGTGGCAGGCGCCCGCCGCAGGTCGTGCAGAAGGCGTTGGTGAAGCGCTCGGCCTGCGGCAGCTTGAAGCGGCGCACCAGCGCCTCGCCGCTGTCCCAGCGCAGGCTGCCCTTGACGAACAGGTTGCTCGAGTGCCCGCTGCCCGTGGCCTTGCGGCAGCGCGAGCAATGGCAGTGATAGAAGCGCTGCGACACGCCCTCCACCGTATAGCGAACGGCGCCGCACAGGCAGCTGCCGCCTAGCGTTCGTGCAGTCATGCGCACCCTTCCGGTTCGGTCAATGAAAGCACCGATTGTGCCCGACTCCGGCGGGCGCCCCGCCGTGCGGAACTAGCCGCTGCGCCGCAAGCGCTGCAGCAGCCCGCGCTTGGCCGTGGGCGGCGCGGGCCGAGCGAACTCCGGCCCGATGCGCTTGAGCGCGTCGGTGACGATGCAGTCGACCCCCCAGCCCAGCAACTTCCGCGCGGCGCGCGGATCGTTCACCGTCCAGGCCAGCACCGCGAACCCGGCCTCGTGCATCGCGCGCACCAAGGCCTGCGTCAGCGCGCGATGGCTGCAATGCAGCGCGACGCACTCGAGGTCGCGCGCCATCTCGCACCAGTGCGGCGGCACGCGCTGCAGCAGCAGGCCACGCGGCAGCTCGGGCGCCGCCTCGCGCGCGGCGCCGAGCGCGAGCGGCGAGAACGACGACAGCACCGGCATGCGCGGCGCGCCCTGCCACAGCGCGCGGGCGGCACCGGCGACCGCCTCGCCGGTGCGGCGCTCATAGCCTTTCGCCGGCTTGATCTCGACATTCGTCCACAGGCCAAGCTCGCGCGCGAGCCGCACCGCCTGCGCCAAGCTCGGCACCGGCTCGCCGCGCCAGCGCCGCCCCTTCCAAACGCCCGCGTCGAGCCGCGCGAGCTGCGCGGCGCTGTGCGCAGTGACCCGGCCGCGCCCGCTGGTGGTGCGCTCGAGCGTCTCGTCGTGCATCAGCACCGGCACGCCGTCGCCCGCGAGCATGACGTCGAGCTCGATCCCATCGAAGCCGAGCGCCGCGCCGGTGCGGATCGCGGCGAGCGTGTTCTCCGGCGCCAGCGTGCCGCCGCAGCGGTGCGCAACGACGTTCGGATAGGGCCAGAGAGCAGGCATTCCGTGCTCGCGCGAAGCCATGAGATCGCAATCCCGCGGCCGCTACTGGAGCTTGCCCGGATCGATCCGGAACACCAGCGGGAAGAAGAGCTGCCAGTAGAGCCAGCGCTTGGCGCCCGCTTCGCTCACCGACCAGAGACGGCCATCCGAATCGAAGCCGAGATCCTCGATGCCGATCGGCGCGTCGAAGCGCGCGAGGACCTTTCCACTCCTTGCATCGAGCTTCAGCAGCTCGCCGAAGCGGCTCGACGAGTGCGACGTCCAGAGCGAGCCGTCCGGGTGAAAGCTTGCGCCTTGCGCACGCTCGGGGATCTCGACGCTGCGCCTCGCATGCGCTTCGGTGAGAATGCCGTTCGTGTCGAGCGCGGCGAGCGGTATCGCGTAAATGCGCGCGCTGCGTTCCGGATGCCAGGTGCCGAGCCAGACTTGGCCGTCGTGGAACGCAGCGAACGAGCCGCGCAGCTCTCCACTCAGATCCCAGCTGCGCTCGAAAGCCGCACTGCCCTCGCCCGCGAGGGCACGCGCGAGGTCGACGCGCAGCAGGCGCCGGGTATCGCTGACATAGAGCCGCTTGGCGCCCCGGTCCCAGGCAAGACCGCCCGCATGGCCAAACGCGGCGGGCAGGTCGAAATTGCCGAGCTCGGCGCCCGAGTCGGCGTGAACCGCGTAGACCCGCGTCGGGCCCGATCCGACCTTCGGGTCCTCGCTGCGGTAGGCGCTCATCAGCACCTTGCCGTCTGCGAACGAGATCCCCTGCGGGACGTAGCCCTCGTTCAGCCCCGGCGCCCAGAACTTTCGGTCCATCGCATCGACGTTTGGCGGGTTACCCGGCTCGCTGTCGTAGTACGTGGGTTTCGATCCGCGCAGCTCCGCGGCCTGCGCGACGGCAACGCCGAGGACGACAAGAAGCGCCGCCAGGTACGCCAAGTACGATCCGCCGCGTCGCGCGACCCGGGCCATCATGCCTCGATGCGCCGGCCGCTGTCGGCGTCGAACCAGTGCCCCTGCGCCGGGTCGTAGCGCAGCGGCAGCCGGCCGGTGCGCGCATCGAGCGACGCGTGCAGCCGCGCGGCAATGCGCACGCCGTCGCCGTTGCCCGCAAGGTGGCCGTAGACCAGCGTGTCGGCACCGAGCGGCTCGATCAGGTCGACGTCGATGACGAACTTCGCCTCCGATTCGGCGCAGGGCTCGAGATGCTCGGGGCGGATGCCGAACAGCCGCGCCTGCCCCTCGCGCGTCTCGGGGAGCAGGTTCATCGCCGGCGAGCCGATGAAGCCGGCGACGAAGGTGGTCGCCGGCCGGGCGTAGACCTCGAGCGGCGCACCGATCTGCTCGGCGCGTCCGCCGTTCATCACGATCATGCGCTGCGCCAGCGTCATCGCCTCGACCTGGTCGTGGGTGACGAACAGGCTGGTGGTGCCCAGGCGGCGGTGCAGCGCCTGCAGCTCGGCGCGCATCTGCACGCGCAGCTTGGCGTCGAGGTTCGACAGCGGCTCGTCGAACAGGAACACCGCCGGCTCGCGCACGATCGCCCGCCCCATCGCCACGCGCTGGCGCTGGCCGCCCGAGAGCTCGCGCGGGCGGCGCTCGAGCAGCGCGCCGAGCTCGAGGATCTCGGCCGCGCGCTTGACGCGCGCGTCGATGTCGGCTTTCGTCATGCCGCGGATCCTCAGACCGTAGGCCATGTTGTCGTACACGCGCATGTGCGGGTAGAGCGCGTAGTTCTGGAACACCATCGCGATGTCGCGGTCCTTCGGCTCGAGGTCGTTGACCACCCGGGCGCCGATCGCGATCTCGCCCTCGCTGATGCGCTCCAGCCCGGCGACCATGCGCAGCAGCGTCGACTTGCCGCAGCCCGAGGGCCCGACGATCACGACGAATTCGCCGTCGGCGACGTCCATCGTGACGCCGTGAATCACCTGCACGCCCGCGGTGTAGCTCTTTTTCACATCGCGGAAAGAAACCTCGGCCATCGTCTATTTCTCCGTCTCGACAAGACCCTTGACGAACCACTTCTGCATCAGCAGCACCACCAGCGCGGGCGGCAGCATGGCCAGCAACGCCGTCGACATGACCAGGTGCCACTCGGTCGCGGCGTCACCGCCGACGATCATGCGCGCGATGCCGATCACGCTGGTGTACATCGACTCCTCGCTGGTGATCAGCAGCGGCCAGAGATACTGGTTCCAGCCGTAGATGAACTGGATCACGAACAGCGCCGCCATGGTCGTCTTCGACAGCGGCAGCACCACGTCCCAGAAAAAGCGCATCGGCCCGGCGCCGTCGATGCGCGCCGCCTCGGCGAGCTCGTCGGGCACGGTCATGAAGAACTGGCGGAACAGGAACGTGGCCGTCGCCGATGCGATGAGCGGCAGCGTCAGGCCGGCGTAGGTGTTGAGCATGCCCAGGTCCGCGATCACCTGGAAGGTCGGGATGATCCGCACCTCCACCGGCAGCATCAGGGTGACGAAGATCATCCAGAAGAAGAAATTTCGCAGCGGAAAGCGAAAGTAGACGATCGCGAACGCCGAGATGATCGAGATCGTGATCTTGCCGAACGGGATCACCAGCGCCATCACCATGCTGTTGAACAGCATCCTCGAGACGGCGGCACCCGAGCCCTTGGTCGAGCCGTGCAGCAGCACCTGGCCGTAGTTCTCCAGCAGCCGGTCGCCGGGCATCAGCGGCATCGGAACCGCCACGATCTGCTCGTAGGGCAGCGTCGAGGCGACGAACGCCACGTACAGCGGGAACGCGATGACGACGGCACCGAGAATCAGCACCGCATGCGCAAAGAAATTCAGCCAGGGACGGTTTTCGACCATGGCTTCAGTACTGCACCCTGCGCTCGATGAAGCGGAACTGGATCACCGTCAGGGTGATGACGATGAACATCAGCACCACCGACTGGGCGGACGAACCGCCCAGGTCGCCTGCCTTGACGCCGTCGTAGAACACCTTGTAGACGAGGATCTGCGTCGCGCCCGCGGGGCCGCCCTGCGTGGTCGCGTCGATCACGCCGAAGGTGGCGAAAAAGGCGTAGACGATGTTGATCACCAGCAGGAAGAAGGTGGTCGGCGACAGCAGGGGAAGGACGATCGACCCGAAGCGCCGCACGGGGCCGGCGCCGTCGATCGCCGCGGCCTCGATCAGCGACTTCGGGATCGACTGCAGCCCGGCGAGGAAGAACAGGAAGTTGTACGAAATCTGATTCCACACGGCGGCGATCACCACCAGCAGCATCGCCTGGTCGCCGTTCACCACCCAGTTCCAGTCGACGCCCATCTTCTTCAGCGCGTAGGTGACGATGCCGATCGACGGCGCGAACATGAACGCCCACAACACGCCGGCGATCGCCGGCGCCACCGCGTAGGGCCAGATCAGCAGCGTCTTGTAGGCCAGCGCGCCGCGAATCACGCGATCGGCCATCGCCGCCAGCAGGAGCGAAATCACGATTCCGCTGCCGGCCACCAGCACGCTGAACAACGCGGTGATCTTGAACGACTGCAGGTAGTGCGGGTCGTTGAACAGCGCGACGAAGTTCTGCAGCCCGACGAACTGCGTCTTCAGGCCGAACGCGTCCTGCAGCAGGAACGAATACCAGACCGCCTGCACCGCGGGCCAGAAGAAGAACACCACGGTGATGGCGATCTGCGGCGCCACCAGCAGGTAGGGCAGCCACGCCGAGCGGAAGACGACGCGCTTTTCCATGCGACGGTCAAAAAAGGGGCGCCTCGCGGCGCCCCTTTTTACGCTGGATCAGCTACTTGTTGGCGGCCTGAAACTTGCGCAGCGTGTCGTTGCCGCGTTTCACCGCGTCGTCGAGCGCCGCCTTGGCGTCCTTCTTGCCTGAGAACGCCGCCTCGAGCTCCTCCTTGATGATGTCGCGGATCTGCACGAAGTTGCCGAAGCGCAGGCCCTTGGAGTTCGCCGTGGGGTTGTGCAGCGTGAGCTGCTTCACCGCCATGTCGAAGCCCGGGTTCTTGTCGTAGAAGCCCGAGGCGCGCGTCTGCTCGTAGGCCGCCAGCGTGATCGGCACGTAGCCGGTGCCGGTATGCCACTCGACCTGGGTCTCGGGCAGCGACAGGAAGCCGAGGAACTTGGCCACGCCCGTGTAGTCGCCCTTGGGCTTGCCGGCCATCACCCACAGCGAGGCGCCGCCGATGATCGAGTTCTGCGGCGCACCCTTGACGTCGTCGTGGTACGGCAGGAAGTTGACCGACCAGTCGACCTTGCCGGCCTTCTTGATGCCGCCAATCGCGCTCGCGCTGCCGGTGAACATCGCGCACTCGCCGCCGGCGAACTTGGCGTCGCCCTGGCTGGTGCGCCCGGCATAGACGAACAGCCCCTGCTTCGCCATGTCGGCGAGCATCTGGATGTGCCGCACGTGCAGCGGCGAATTGAACTCGAAAACCGTGTCGAAGCCGCCCATGCCGTTCTGCTTGGTGCCGATCGGCACGTTGTGCCAGGCGCTGAAGTTCTCCACATGCACCCACGACGGCCAGCTGGTCGTGTAGACGCAGGCCTGCCCCGCGGCCTTGAGCTTCTCGGCGACGGCACGCAGCTCCTTCCAGGTCTTCGGCGCCACCGGCTCGAGCCCGGCCTTCTTGAACGCATCCTTGTTGATGTAAAAGAGCGCCGTCGAGCTGTTGAACGGCAGCGACAGCATGTTGCCCTTGAGGTCGGTGTAGTAGCCGGTCACCGTCGGCAGGTAGGCCTTGGGATCGAATTTCTCGCCGGAGTCCTTCATTACCTTCGCCACCGGGACGATCGCGCCCTTGGCCGCCATCATGGTCGCGGTGCCGACCTCGTACACCTGCACGATATGCGGCGGATTCTTGGCGCGGAACGCGGCGATCGCCGCGGTCATCGACACCGGGTAGCTGCCCTTGTAGACCGGCACCACCGTGTAGTCCTTCTGGCTCGCGTTGAACTTCTCGGCGATGGCCTTGACCCGTTCGCCGAGCGCGCCCCCCATCGAGTGCCACCACTGAATCTCGGTCGCGGCCTGCGCCGAACCCAACGTGATCAGGCCGGCGCCAAGCAGCGCGGCCGCAATTGCCTTGCGTTTCATCTGAGTCCCCTTCCTCCGTTGAACGCCGGCCCGCACCGGCACCGGCGCAGCCTAGCGCGCGAATGTTACGCCTATTCCCTTTGTTCCAGCCACGAAGGGGCTACTTGGCCTTGGCACGGCGCGCCCGCCCGCCCGCCGGGGCATTGGCCCGCTCGAATTCCTCGAGCAGGGCGTTGCCGCGCGCCACCGCGGAGTTGAGCGCGTCGAGCGGGGTCTTGCGATCGCCCCACACCGCCTCGAGCTCTTCCTCGATGATGGCGCGGATGGCGAGAAAATGGCCGAGGCGGATGCCCTTGGACTCGCGCGTCGGGTTGCGCAGCAGCAGCTGGCGCACCGCGACCTGGTGGCCCGGGTTGCTCAGGTAAAAGCCGTTTTTCTCGGTCAGCATGTACGCTGCCTTGGTGATCGGCACGTAACCGGTGGTCTGGTGCCACTGCGCCTGCACCTCGGGCTGCGCCAGGTAGGCGATGAACCTCGCCATCGCCTTGTATTCGCTGCGCGTCTTGCCGTTGAGCGCCCACAGCCCGGCGCCGCCGATCAGCGTGTTCTGCGGCGCCTCGGGGAAATCGTCGTAGTACGGCAGCTGCGCAACGCCGAAATCGAAGCGCGCGGCACGGCGCAGCTCGGCATAGGACGAGGACGACGCGGTAAGCACCGCGCACTCGCCGGAGGCGAAGCGCGCCTCGGCGTCGTCGCGCCGGCCCGACCAGGTGAAGTAGCCCGACTTGTACCAGGAGGCGAGCATCGAGATCCAGCGCACCATCAGGCGGGTGTTGAAGTTCAGGCGCGCGTCGGTGCCGCCCAGGCCGTTGTCCTCGGTCGCGAACGGCTGGTTGTGCCAGGCGCCCATGTTCTCGAGCAGCACCCAGCTCGGCCAGGTCGTGGTGAGCGCGCATTTCGCGCCGCTGTCGAGCAGCGCGCCGAGCGCCTTCGGCATCTCGTACCAGGTCTTGGGCGCGTGCTCGGGGTCGAGCCGCGCCTTGCGGAAAGCGTCCTTGTTGTAATACAGCACCGGCGTCGAGGTGTTGAACGGCAGCGCGAGCAGGCGACCCCGCGCGTCCGAAAAGTACGCCGCCACGGCGGGCACGAAGGCCCCGTGATCGAGCGGCGACCCGGCGTCGACCATCAGCCGCCACACCGGCTTGACCAGGTCGCGCGCGGCGATCATGTCCGCCGTGCCGACCTCGAAGACCTGCACCAGGTGCGGCGTGCGCTTTGCGCGGTAGGCTTCGAACACCGCGCGCTCGACGACGTCGTACGGTCCTTTGTAGGTCGCGACGACGCGCACGTCCTTCTGCGCCGCGTTGAAGCGCGCAACCAGCGCGTCGATCTCTGCGCCACGCGCGCCGCCCATCGCGTGCCAGAACTGGATCTCGGTGGCCTTGGCCAAGGCCGGTGCGGACCACGGCAGGGCCAGCAGCGCGGCCGCCAGCGCCATGACAATGCGAAACATTCGCCTCCCCCAGTCAAACCAAACCGCGCCGCGCTGCGGCGCGGCAGAGTGCGAGTATCGCATCACCGCAGCGATTGCCTCGCATGAACCTGTGCTGTTCCGCAGACCACGGCGAGGCTAAGATGGTTCCGCACCGGATCGAAATTGCGCATGACCGCCCTTCACCAACTCAGCGCCGCCGAGCTCGCCGCGCAGTATGCCGACGGCCGACTGTCGCCGGTCGAAGTCACCACGGCCCTGCTCGCGCGCATCGATGCCTGGGAGCCGACGCTGAACGCGATGTACCGCCTGCGGCGCGAGGACGCGCTCGCCGACGCGCGCGCCGCCGAGGCACGCTGGCGCGCCGGGGCGCCGCTGTCGCCGCTCGACGGCGTGCCGATCACCATCAAGGAGAACATCGCGACGCGGGGTGAGCCGGCGCCGATCGGCACCCGCGCCAACGAGGGCCTGCCGCCCGCCGCCGAGGACGCGCCGCCGGCGGCGCGGGTGCGCGAGGCAGGCTGCGTCGTCCTCGGCAAGACGACGATGCCCGACTTCGGCATGCTGTCCTCGGGCCTGTCGAGCCTGCACGGCATCACGCGCAACCCCTGGCGCCGCGACCGCAACACCTCGGGCTCGAGTTCCGGCGCCGGCGCCGCCGCCGCCGCGGGCTACGCGCCGCTGCACATCGGCACCGACATCGGCGGCTCGGTGCGCCTGCCGGCGACGCATTGCGGCATCTTCGCCCTCAAGCCGTCGCTCGGCCGGATTCCGGTCTATCCGCCCTACATCGGCCGCGTCGCAGGACCGATGACGCGCAGCGTGGGCGACGCGGCGCTGCTGCTCAACGTGCTCGCCCGGCCCGACGCGCGCGACTTCATGAGCCTGCCGCAGGACGCGACCGACTACGCCGCGGCGCTCGAGGGCCGCGCGCTCAAGGGCCTGCGCATCGGCCTGCTCACCGACATGGGCGTCGGCCTGCCGGTGCACGCCGAAGTGCGCGCGGCGGCCGAGGCCGCCGCGCAGGCGCTCGCTTCGGCCGGCGCGACGCTGGCGCCGCTGGCCCCGTTCCTCGGCGCCGAACTGTTCGACGGCGTGCTGCGTTTTTTCGAGGCGCGCTCGTATGCGGATTACCGCGCGCTCGCGCCCGAGCGCCGGGCGAAGGTCCTGCCGTTCATCGTCGAGTGGTGCACGCATCGCGCGCGGCACTTCAGCGGCGAGGACGTCATGACGGCCTACAACAGCCTCGTCGCGCTGCGCGATGCGACGGTGCGCGCGACGCAGCCCTTCGACTACGTGATCACGCCGGTCTCGCCGATCCTGCCCTACGAAGCCGAGCTCCCCTGCCCCGGCAACGATCCGCACAACGCGCTGCCGCATATCGCCTTCACGGCGCCCGCCAACTTCTCCGAGCAGCCGGCGGCTTCGATCAACTGGCAGGCGAGCGCCGAGGGCCTGCCGATCGGCGTGCAGGTGATCGGCCGGCGCTTCGACGACCGCGGCGTGCTGCAGGTCGCGCGCGCCCTCGAACAGCTGCGCCCCGCGCAGGCGCCCTGGCCGGAGCCCTGAGCATGGCGCAGGCCGACCTCGTCATCCGCGACGCGTTGCTCTACGACGGCAGCGGCGCCGCGCCCGTGACCGGCGACCTTGCGATCGAAGGCGGCCGCATTGCAGCCGTCGGCTCGGTCGGCGGCAGCGCCAAGCGCACGCTCGATGCGCGGGGCCTTGCGCTCGCCCCCGGCTTCATCGACGTGCACACGCACGACGACTTCGCGCTGCGCAAGCACCCCGACATGGCGTTCAAGGTACTCGGCGGCGTGACGACCTGCGTGGTCGGCAACTGCGGCTTCGGCCCGGCGCCGTTTCGCGAGGCCTGGCAGATGGCCGCCGGCTTCCAGAGCGCAGGCGAGCTATCCGGATGGGAGGGCCATCGCGGCTACCTCGAGACGCTGGAGCGCGAGCCACCGAGCGTCAACGTCGCCACGCTGATCGGCCACGGCACGGTGCGGCTGGCGGCGATGGCTGCGCCGAAGAATCCGGCGCCGAGCGACGCCGAGATGGCGAAGATGAAGGCCATCGTGCAGGAGGGCCTCGACGCCGGCGCGGTGGGGATGTCGACCGGCCTGGTCTACGAGCCCGGGCGCAACGCGGCGACCGACGAGATCGTCGAGCTGGCGAAGCTGATGGCCGGCAGCGGCGCGCTGTACGCCACCCACATGCGCGACGAAAGCCTCGGCCTGCTCGATTCGGTCGACGAAGCGATCGCGATCGGCGTGCGCGCCGCGGTGCCGGTGCAGATCTCGCACCACAAGGCCTCCGGGCGGCGCGCCTGGGGCATGGTTTCGCAGTCGCTCGCCCGCATCGACGCCGCGCAGCGCAGCGGGCTCGACGTGCACGCCGACCAGTATCCGTACACCGCAGGCAGCACCATCCTCTCGGCGGTGGTTGCCGACGGCCGCTTCGGCGGCGGCCTCGGCACGCTCACCGCGGACGACGTGGTGATCGCATCGAGCAAGGGCCACGCCGACTGGGAGGGCAAGTCGATCGCCGTGCTCGCGCGCGAGATGAACCTCGAGCCGCTCGCCACCGCGCACCGCATCCTCGAGGCGGCGCCCGGCACGACCGCGGTGCTGCACGCGATGAACGAGGACGACGTGCGCACGGTGATGCGCCATCCGAGCACCATGATCGGCTCGGACGGCATCCCCGCGCTCGACGGCCGGCCGCACCCGCGCCTGTACGGCACGTTCGCGCGCGTGCTGGGCCGCTATTCGCGCGACCTGGGGCTGTTCCTGATGGAGGAGGCGGTCTACCGCATGACCGGTTTTCCGGCGGCCAAGTTCGGTTTCCGGGACCGCGGCCTGCTGCGCGACGGCTTCGCCGCAGACCTGGTGCTGTTCGACCCGAAGACGGTGATCGACGTCGGCAGCTACGAGGACCCCAAGCACCCGCCGAAAGGCATTGCCCGGGTCTTCGTCAACGGTGTCGAGGTCGTCGCCGCCGCGCAACACAGCGGCGCGCGCCCGGGGTGCGTGTTGCGCAGGACGACGCGCTAGCGTCCGGCCTTCACGATCCTGTTGCGTATCCGTCCGATTCCCTCGACTTCGGTCTCGAGGACGTCGCCCGGCGCCATGAATTCGGGCGGCGTGCGCGCATGGCCCACCCCCGCCGGCGTGCCGGTCGAGATGATGTCGCCCGGCTCGAGCGTCAGCCCGGCCGACAGCTCGGCGATGATGCGCGGGATGCGGAAATACATCTGGCGCGTGCTGGCGTCCTGCTTGGTCACGCCGTTGACGCGGCAGGCGACGCGCAGCGCATGCGGGTCGGGCACCTCGTCGGCAGTGACGATCCACGGCCCCATCGGGCAGCTGCCGTCGAGGCTCTTGCCCTTGAACCACTGCTGGCCGTGCTGGCGCTGGACCTCGCGCGCCGAGACGTCGTTCACCACCGTGTAGCCGAACACGTGCTTCATCGAGTCGCGCTCGGCGATATTGCGCCCGCCGCGGCCGATGATCACGCCCAGCTCGACCTCCCAGTCGAGCTTCTCGGTGACCCCCGCGTGCAGCGGCACCGGATCGGCGGGCCCGACGACGGTGGTCGGCACCTTGCTGAAGAAGGTCGGATGCTGCGGCATCTCCTGCTGCTGCGGGCGCGCCTTGGCGCCCTCCTCGAAGTGCTCGAGGTAGTTCCAGCCGACGCAGAACACGTTCTTGCGCGGCCGCGGGATCGGCGCCAGCAGGCGCAGCGCGGCGAGCGCAACGCCCTTGCCGCGATAGGCCTTCGCCAGCCGGCGCAACGCGGCAAGGCCGCTGCGCCCGGAGGCGATGAGCGAGAGCATGTCGCCCGCATCGAACGGCAGGCACTGGCGCGCGCGCGCCGCCGCGGCCCCGACGTCCATCACGCCGCCCGATTCGAGCAGCACTCCGATGCGCGCCGCACCGCCGCGCTTGGGTTTGAACGTGAGCAGTCGCATGGTCGGTCCCCCGGTCCGTTAGCCCTGATGCACCGGACCGAGCGGGCGCAGGCGCACGCCCTCGCGCAGCTTGGTCCAGTGGAATTCGGCCGGGTCGGCGAGCGCCGGGCCGGGCGACTTCACCACCAGCACCTCGCGGGCGATGGGCTGGAAGTCGGCGCGGAAGTGCACCGAGCTCTTCAGCCCGAGCACGCGCTGCGTGCGCGGCTCGATGCCGAGGTGGCGGAACATCTCCTGGTCGGCGGCCTGCACCTTGCGCGAGGCGAGCACCACGCGCACGCCCGGAGCGGCGCGGCTGCGCAGCAGCGCCATGGTGCCGAGCGTCATGCGAAAGCCCTTGAACATCGGCCCCGTGCAGGTGAAGCGCCCGTCGCCGATGCGCTCGACGGTGAATTCGCCTTCGAACGGCGCGTCGCCGGGAATGTTGGAGCGCCCGCCGAGCGCGAATGCCAGCGTCGCGCCCTGCCCCGCCTCGCGCGCGCGCTCGGCCGCCTGGGCGTCGATCAGCAGGCCGAGCACGGCGTCCTCGGCGCGCTGCTCGATCAGCGCGGCGAGCAGGCCCGTGGTGTCGCCGTTGCCGCCCGCGCCGGGATTGTCCTGGGTGTCGGCGAGCACCACCGGCGCGCCCGGCGCGCCCTGCGCGCGGGCGCGGCGCACCGCGTCCTGCGGCGCGTGCAGCTCGAGCGCGAAATCCTTCTCCGCGCCGGCGACCCGCTCGCGCAGCGCGCCGACGCAGCGCTCGACCGCGCGCCGGTCCGGACCGTAGCCGAACACCGCCATGCCGCACTCGGCGAAGTCCGCCATCGGAAAACCGGGAGTGAACGACAGCGTCACGTCGTGGCGGTTCTCGAGCTCGCCGAGATCGGCGTAGATGCCGCGGCAGGGCTCGATGAACGAGCACTGCGAAGGAATCCCGGTCAGGAAGTCGAGGCCGTGGTCCACCGCCGCGAGGCGCTCGCCGCTTTTCAGCATGCGCTCGAGCAGGCGCGCGGCGCGCGCTCCGGTGTCGGCCATGTCGACGTGCGGATAGGTGCGGTAGGCGGCCAGCGCGTCGGCGGTGTCGAGCATCGCGCGCGTCACGTTGGCGTGCAGGTCGAGGCTCGCCGCGATCGGCACGCGCGGGCCGACCGCCTCGCGCACGCGTCGCAGCAGCTCGCCTTCGCCGTCGTCGAATTCCTCCGACACCATCGCGCCGTGCAGGTCGAGATAGACGCCGTCGACACGGCCCGCCGCACGCAGCCGCTCGATGAGCTCGCCGGCGATGCGCTC
>LJTQ01000109.1 GCA_001303445.1 Betaproteobacteria bacterium SG8_39
CCGCCGAGCACTGGGACCGCGCCGAGGATCCGCGTGCGGCCGTCGCATACCTTGGGGCCGCGGAGTCGGAAGCCACCCGCTTCCGCTACGAGCACGCGCTCACGCTCGCCGATCGCGGCCTCGAGCTCACCGCCGAAGGCGGACCGCGCTTCGCGCTACTGATGGCGCGCGGCGGCCTGCTGCTCGAGCTCGGCCGCACAGCTGAGAGCATCGACGCCTACCGCGCGGCGCTCGACGCGGCCGCCGACGACGCTCAGCGCGCGCGCGCCCTCATCGGCATGGCCTCGGGCATGCGCATCAATGACAGCATCGACGATGGCCTCGCCGCGCTCGCCAAAGCGCAGCCGCTCGCGGAGCAGGCCGGGCTCGCGCTCGAGCTTGCTCGTTTGCATCACTTGCGCGGCAACCTGTTCTTCCCGCTCGGTCGATTGGACGAATGCCTGCGCGAGCACCAAGCATCGCTTGAATACGCGCGTGCCGCTGGCTCGATCGAGGCCGAGGCTACGGCGGTCGGTGGACTGGGCGACGCGTATTACCTCCAGGGGCGTATGCGCTCTGCGCATGAGCAATTCGCGCGATGCGTCGAGCTATCGCGCGAGCACGGCTTCGCTCGCCTCGAGGCTTCGGTGCTGCACATGGTCGGCTGGACCTCCGAATACCTACTCCAGCCACGCAACGCGCTGGACATCGGTCTGGAGGGGACCGTGCTAGCCAAGCGCCTGTCCGATCCGCGCGCCGAGTTGCTCTCGCACGCGCTCGTTGCAGCGATGGCGGGGCGGGCGCTGTGCGACCTGGATCTCGCGGCAGTCCACGCGAAGGAACAGCGTAGGCTGGCCGAACTGCTCGACGCAAACCGCTTCTTTTCACAAGCCCTCCACAACGCCGCGCAAATTGCCCTCGCCAAGGGTGACCGTGATGCTGCGCTTACGCTGTGCCGCCAGGGCTTGACCGACGTAGGTGAGGCGGGACTGCGGTTCGTCGGCCCGATACTTTATGGCGTCATGGCCCGCGCAGTGCAGAATGTCACCGCAGGCGCGAAGGCGCTGCACGAGGCGGAAGCACTTCTCAAAGCGGGCGCCGTGAGCCACAACCATTTTTGGTTTGGTTTCGACGCGATCGATGCTCGCCTCGAGTGGATGGATTGGGACGGCATCGAGCGCTCCTGTGCGCAACTCGAACGCTACGCCGCGCGCGAGCCACTGCCGTGGTCGGACTTCGTCATCGCTCGCGGGCGCGCCCTCGCGCGCTTCGGTCGTGGCGAGCGAAGCGATGAGCTTCGTTCCGCGCTCTCCGCCCTGCGCGAGACGGCTGCCCGCGCGGAATTCAACGCCGCCCTGCCTGCGTTGGATTCCGCGCTGGCCAACCTGGGGTCAGACCCCTGTGGATAAGTCGAACGGGGTCTGACCCCGTTGGACTTATCCACAGGGGTCTGACCCCATTTCTAGCCGACCGTCTTCAGCACCTCGGCCACCGCGCCGAACATCTGGTCGAAGTGCTTCGGCTCGACGATCAGCGGCGGGCAGAAGCCGATGTTGTCGCCGATCGGCCGTACGTAAACGCCCTTCTCCCAGCATTTCTCGAACACCTCGAAGCCGCGCGCGCCGGGCGCACCGGGGCGCGGTTCGAGCTCGATCGCCCCGATGAGGCCCAGGTTGCGGCAGTCGACGACGTGCGGTGCGCCCTGGAAGGCGTGGATGCCGTCCTCGAAGGCCTGGGCGAGCGCCCCGTTTGCGCGCGTGAGCAGCTTTTCTTCCGCGTAGGTGTCGAGCGCACCCATCGCCGCGGCGCAGGCCAGCGGATGCCCGGAGTAGGTGTAGCCGTGGAAGAACTCGACGCCCGCACTCTGCGTATTCATGAAGGTTTCGTAGATCGCGTCGGAGGCGATCACGCCGCCGAGCGGCACCGTGCCCGAGGTGATCGCCTTGGCGAACATCATCAGATCCGGTTCGACCTCGAAATACTGCGCCGCGAACGGCGTGCCGAGACGGCCGAAGCCGGTAATCACCTCATCGAGGATCAACAGGATGCCGTGGCGGCGCGTGATCTCGCGCAACCGCTTGAGGTAGCCCTGCGGCGGCACCAGCACGCCGCCCGCGCCGGAGACCGGCTCGACGATCACCGCGGCGATGTTCTCGGCGCCGTGCAGCGGGATGATGCGCTCCTCGAGCTCGTCGGCGAGCTCCGCGCCGCTCTCGGCGCAGCCGCGCACGAAAGCGCGCGTCTTCAGATCCTGGGTGTGGCGCAGGTGGTCGACACCCGGCAGCAGCATGCCGGCGTAGGCCTTGCGGTTCAGCGGCACGCCACCGACCGAGATGCCGGCAAGGTTGACGCCGTGGTAGCCCTTTTCGCGCCCGATGAAGCGCGTGCGCGTGGGCTCGCCCTTCAGACGGTGGTAGGCGAGCGCGATCTTGAGCGCGGTATCCGCAGCCTCCGAGCCCGAGTTGGTGAAGAACACGTGGTCCAGCCGCGGCGGCGTGAGCTCGGCCACGCGCGCCGCAACCTGGAACGGCAGGCGATGGCCGAGGGAGAACGACGACGCGTAATCGAGCTCGCCCGCCTGCTTGCGGATCGCCTCGACGATGCGCGGCCGGCAGTGACCCGCGTTGACGCACCACAGCGTGGCCAGGCCGTCGAGCACCTGCTTGCCATCCTCGGTGGTGTAGTACATGTCCTTCGCCGACGCGATCATCTTCGGCGCACGCTTGAAGCGCCGGTTGTCGGTGAACGGCATCCAGTAGTGCTCCAGCGCCGGCGCACCGGACTGCGCTGCGTTCATGACCTGCTCCTTCTCCGTTGTTTCTGGCCCGCCTAAGCTGACAGGCGCAGCTCGGCGCGCACCGTATCCCAGGGCACCGCGACAGCTGCGCCGCGGCGCTCGATCAGCCCGAGGGCCCCGAGCTGGACGACATCAGTATGCACGTTCTTGTAGTCGCGCTGCAGGCGTTTCGCGAGCGCATAAACGCTGAGCGGTCCGTCGGCGGCGAGCCGCTCGAGGAGCTGCCAGCGCGCCGGCGTCAACGCCCGCAGCAGGGCCGGCAGGTCGGGCAGCGCGAGAATGCGGCGCGGCGCCAGCTGCCCGCCTTCCTCGAGGTGGATCCACGCCGCCTCGAATCGATCGAGCGCCTCGCCGGCACCTTCGAAGCGCAGCTCGAGCGCTCGCTTTGGGATCACGGAACTCATACCGCCTCCAGGTCGCGCTCGAAGTCGTAGCGCAGCTGCTCGACCGAGCGGAAGTCATACGCTGCTGCACGCCCGCGCGACATGCGCAGATGCGACTGCGCCGTACCGTGTTCGTAGCGCAGCAGGCATTCGCCGCCGCGCAGATAGGCGAGACGGTACACCAGCCCCCGCGCCTCGCGCGCGAGGCGGATCTCGATGCAGTCTCCATCGGGCAGCTGGCAGCGCTGCTCGAGAAGGACGTCGACGGCCGGGGTGCGGGTCATATATGGCTTAGCATACCATAGCCGATGCTCTAGAATCCTCGCATGGCCTCCCGAAACGAATTCTTCAACCTCTACCGGCATGGTTTCGCCCGCGTCGCGGTCGCGACGCCCGCGGTGCGCGTCGGCGACCCACAGTTCAACCTCGAGCGCACGCTCGATTTGATGCGCGGCGCGGCACGGCGCAGGGCGCTGCTGGCGGTGTTTCCCGAGCTCGGCCTCTCGGCCTACAGCTGTGAAGACCTGTTTCACCAGCGTGCCCTGATCGACGGCACGCAGGCCGCGCTCGCGGCGCTGCTCGCGCGCAGCCGCGCGCTGCCGATCGCGGCGCTGGTCGGCTTGCCGGTGCAAGTCGACGGCCTGCTGTACAACTGCGCGGCGCTGGTGAGCCGCGGGCGGCTGGTCGGCGTGGTGCCGAAGACCTACCCGCCGAACTACCGCGAGTTCTACGAGCTGCGTCATTTCACGCCGGGCGACACGGCGACCGCGCGCGAGATCACGCTCGCCGGCCAGCGCACCCCATTCGGCACCGACCTGTTGTTTCGCCTCGCGGAGCTGCCGGGCCTGGTGCTGTTCCCCGAAGTCTGCGAAGACCTCTGGGTGCCAGCGCCGCCTTCGACCTTCGCCGCGCTCGCCGGCGCCACGGTGATCGCCAATCTGTCGGCTTCGAACATTGTCATCGGCAAGCATGAATACCGCCGCGAGCTCGCCTCCAACCAGTCGGCACGCTGCATCGCCGCTTACCTGTTCAGCGCCGCCGGCGCGGGCGAGTCGACCACCGACCTGGCCTGGGACGGCCACGCCATGGTCTGGGAGAACGGCACGCTGCTGGGCGAATCGCGCCGCTTCGCCGACGAACCGCAGCTGACCTTCGCCGACCTCGATCTCGAGCGCCTTGCCGCGGACCGCATGCGACAGAACTCCTTCGGCCTGTCGGCGCGCCGTCATGCGGCCGAGGTACGCCGCTTCCGCTCGATCGAGTTCTCCCTGCCGTTGCCGCGCGGGCGCATCGCGCTCGAGCGCCGCATCGCGCGCTTTCCCTACGTGCCCGACGACCCCGCGACACGCGACGCGCGCTGCGAGGAGGTCTATCGCATTCAGGTGCAGGGCCTCGCCACGCGCATGCGCGCCTCCGGCAGCCAGAAGCTCGTCATCGGCATCTCGGGCGGGCTCGACTCGACCCAGGCGCTGCTGGTCTGCGCCCGGGCGATGGACCAGCTCGGCCTGCCCCGGCGCAACATCCTCGCCTACACCATGCCGGGCTTCGCGACCACCGCGCGCACCCGCAATCAGGCCTGGCAGCTGATGCGCGCAATCGGCGCCCGCGCCGAGGAGATCGACATCCGACCGTCCTGCGCGCAGATGCTGAAGGATCTCGGCCACCCCTTTGCCAAGGGGCGCAAGGTCTACGACGTGACCTTCGAGAATGTGCAGGCGGGCGAGCGCACCAGCCATCTGTTCCGGCTCGCCAACCATCACGGCGGCATCGTCGTCGGCACCGGCGACCTGTCCGAGCTGGCGCTCGGCTGGTGCACCTATGGCGTTGGAGACCATATGTCGCACTACAACGTGAACGCATCGGTGCCCAAGACGCTGATCAAGTACCTGATCGGCTGGGTGGCGGGCTCGGGGCAGTTCGACCGCGCCGTGAGCCGCGCGCTGGAGCGTGTGCTCACCACCGAGATCAGCCCGGAGCTGGTGCCGGGCTCGAAGCGAGGGCAGCCGACGCAGCTCACCGAGTCGGTGATCGGGCCCTACGCGCTGCAGGACTTCCACCTGTATTACACGCTGCGCTTCGGCTACGCGCCCACCAAGATCGCGTTTCTCGCCTGGAGCGCCTGGCAGGGCAAGGACGGCTATGCGCTGGACGAAATCCGCAAGTGGCTGCAGGTGTTCCTGACGCGCTTCTTCCAAACCAGTCAGTTCAAGCGCAGCGCGCTACCCAACGCACCGAAGGTGGGTTCTGGCGGCTCGCTTTCGCCGCGTGGCGACTGGCGTGCGCCTTCCGACGGCAGTGCGGCGGCCTGGCTGACCGATCTGGAACAGGTCCCGTCGCGCACGCGCTGAACGGCAGCCGCCTGCCGGTTTGCACCTCGTCACGTGCAACTATTGACGGTGCTCAAGCCACGCAGGATTTTCGCGTCTAAGCTACGAGGCATGCTGCGCGCGCGCGTAGGCCTTGCCGGTTCCGTCGCGTTTTCCCTCCTCCTCCTGGCGACGGCCGGCGGCGTTGCGCGCAGCGACTCTTCTTCCGCGTCGCACGGCCCGCGCTACGAATACATTTACGGCGCCGAGCTGATGAGCGCGCAGGAACGCGACGCCTATCGGCGCGAGCTGTCGCGCGCGCAGACCGAGCCCGAGCGCAAGCAGATCCGCGAGCGGCAGCGCAAGCGCCTGCATCGGCGTGCGCGCGAGCGCGAGGTCACGCTGGACGACGCCGGTGTGGTGCAGCAGCGCGGCCGCCGGCAATGAAACTCGCGCTGTGCGTCGGCGTCGGGCTGTTCGCCCTGCTGCCCGCCACGGTGTCCGCCGGCGGCGACCCGGCGCGCGGCGAGCGCCTGCACTCGATCTGCCTGCAGTGCCACGGCACCGAGCTCTACGTCCCGCCGCGCCGGCGCGTCACCAGCCTCAAGGCGCTGCGCCGCGAGGTTGAGCGCTACGGGGATTACTACAATCCGCGGCTGTCGAAGCAGGACGTCGACGATCTCGTCGCTTGGCTGAACCGCGACTTCTACAAGTTCCCGGGGTAGCGGCGCTAGCGCTTGTCGCCGAGCGCTGCGGAGGCGAGCTTGGTCACGTCGATGCCCTCGCAGCTGCTCAGCAGGCCACCGCAGGCGTGCCCGTCGCGTGCCGCCTCGAGCGCGCGCTGGTAGTACACGCGCGCCGCGTCCTCGAAGCCCAGTCCCTGGGCCGCCTCGCCGAGCATGAAGTACGACAGGTCGGACAGCGTCTCGGCGCGCATCACCGACACCGCGAGCTCGCGCCAGGCGCCGGCCTGGCGATAGGTCGGCCACTCACCCTTGTTCGAGCGGTAGGTGATCGAGCAGGCAAAGGTGCAGGTGAACACCACCTCGCCGCGCCGGAAGCGCTCCACCTCGCCCGCGACGAAGGTCAGCGCCTCGGCGGTCTTCGCGACACGGCGCGCGTAGTCCTCGCGCGACTCTTCGCCCGCGCGGCTGACGACGCGCTCGTTGGTCGCCTCGGGTACCGCGAGGAAATTCGGGGCCGCGCTCGGCCCGCGCGCCTTGGCCGCGACGTAGAGCGGCTCGACCTGCGGCACCAGCGCACGCAGGCGCTCGATGCGCGTGTCGACCGCGGGATGCGTTGAGAGGAATTCCATCGGCGCGCCGCGGTCTTCCTTGGCCATCTTCTGCCACAGGGTCACCGCTGCGTTCGGGTCGTAGCCGGCACGCGCCGCGAGCTCGATGCCGATCTGATCGGCCTCCGATTCGGCTTCGCGGCTGTTCGGCAGCGTGACCGCCAGTGCGGCCGCGGTCGCGCCGATCTGCAGGTTGCGGTCGAAGTCGTTCGAGTCCCGCGCCGTCACCCCGGCCAGCACCGTCACGCCGAGCCCGACGCCGATCGCCACCGACATGCGCTCGCGCGGATGGCTGACGAGCGCGTGCGCGATCTCGTGGCCCATGACCGCCGCAAGTTCGTCGTCGCTCGCATCAAGCTTGTCCCAGAAGCCGGTGAAGATGCCCATCTTGCCGCCGGCCATGCAGAACGCGTTGATCATCTTCGGCTCGTCGATGACCTCGATCTGCCAGTTCCAGTTCGCCGTATCCGACCGGAAGCGCACGGCCTGCGCGATCAGGCGGTCGGTGATGTCGTGGATCTGCTTGACGCGTGCCGTGCCGCTCTCGAGTTTGCCGCGATTGCCGAGTTGACCGATCATCGATCGATAGGCCGCGGCCGAGCCGCCGATGGCGTACTCCTCGGAGACCAGCATGAACTGGTTGCGGCCGGTGATCGGGTTGGTCGCGCAGCCGGCCAGCGCGGCGCAGAGCAGCGCAACGAAGACTGTGCACAGGCGGCGGGAGGGCACGCGACACCGCATGTGACTTAGCGCACACCGAGCCCCGGCCGCAGGATCGGGCGCGCCGCGGCCGGCGCCGGTGCCCCGGATACGTCGCGGAACGCGAGCATCGCGCCGATGCGGCTCGAGGCCCCGTCGGTGAAGCCCGCGGCGCGCGGCTCTTCGCCGGCCTTAGGGTTACGGTAGCTGCCGAAGACCATGTCCCACAGCGGCAGGTCGGCGTAGTTGTACGCATGGATGCCGCGCCCGTGATGAATGGCGTGGCTCTCGGGGCGCTAGTGCGGCGTGCGGATGTTGGCGTGCTGGAACGCCGCGTTGAAGGCGAGGAACGCCGCGGCAATCGCCCCGGCCTCGGGCGTCAGGCCGAGCAGCGGGTAGAACACCAGCACCGCACAGGTGGTAAACAGCGCCGCGTCGATCGGATGCAGGTAGTAGGCGCCGAAGGCGTCGAGCGATTCCGCGCTGTGGTGCATCTGGTGGCCGAGCCGCCACAACCAGTTCCAGCTGTGCGCGGCGCGGTGGTACCCGTAGTGCGCGAGCTCGTACAGCAGGATGCCGACGAGCGCGCCGCCGACCGTGCCCAGCGCGGCGCCGTCGAACAGGCTGCTGCCGGGCAGCACCCGACCCCAGCCGATGCCCACGGCCATTGAGACGCCGTAGCTGGCGCCGGTGACGATCAGCGCACGCGCCTTCCAGCCGGTGGGCGCCGCGTAGCGCCGCGCGCGCCAGACGAAGTGCAGCGCGATGAACGGCGCGAGAAAAATGATCGAGTAGTAGTCTGCGAGTTCGAGCAACATGGCGTTCTCCTTCCCTTGCGTGAATGTCCCGTCGACAGGAAGCAGGTTCACGCAACGACGCCCTGCGCTTCAACACACAGTTTGTTGTGTTTTGTATCCGCTGCGTTTCAGCGCGGTCCACGGTGGACGGCGCAGCGGGCCGCCGACCCGCGAGGCGACGCCGCCGCGCTCAGGCCGCCTGTTTCAGCGGCGGCAACTCGCCGATGGCGCAGGCCACCGCGTCCTCGACCCGGTCGAGCCAGACGAACTCGAGCCGCTCGCGTGCCTCGGCCGGGACGTCCTCGAGGTCCTTCTGGTTGCGTCGCGGCAGCATCACGCTGCGGATGCCGGCGCGCAGCGCGGCCAGCACCTTCTCCTTGACCCCGCCGATCGGCAGCACCATGCCGCGCAGCGAGATCTCGCCGGTCATCGCGACGTCGCTGCTCACCGGCTGGCCGGTGAGCAGCGAGACCAGCGCGAGGTACATCGCCACGCCCGCGCTCGGGCCGTCCTTCGGCGTCGCGCCCGCGGGCACGTGCACGTGGAGGTCGATCGTATCGAGCGGGTCGTCGAGCAGCCTCTTCGCCAGCGTCAGCGCGGCCTGCGCCGATTCCTTCATCACCTCGCCGAGCTGGCCGGTGAGGATCAGCTTGCCCTTGCCGGGCACCCGGGTCGCCTCGATGAACAGGATGTCGCCACCGACCGGCGTCCAGGCGAGACCTGTGGCCACGCCCGGCACGCTGGTGCGCTCTGCCACCTCGTTCTCGAAGCGGCGCGCGCCGAGAATCGCATGCAAATCGCCGGCGTCGATCACGATCGGCAGCGTCGCGGCATTGCCCTCGGCGATGCGCATTGCGACGCTGCGCAGCACGGCGCCGATCTCGCGTTCGAGATTGCGCACCCCGGCCTCGCGCGTGTAATCGCGCGCGATGGCACTGAGCGCGGCGTCGGTCAGCCCGGCCTGCTCCGCCGTGAGGCCGTTCGCCTCGAGCTGGCGCATGACCAGGTAGCGGCGCGCGATCTCGAGCTTCTCTTCCTCCGTGTAGCCGGGCAGCTGGATGATCTCCATGCGATCGCGCAGCGGCCCCGGAATGGTGTCGAGCACGTTGGCGGTGGCGATGAACAGCACGCGCGACAGGTCGAAGTCGACGCCGAGGTAGTTGTCGCGGAACGTCGCGTTCTGCTCGGGATCGAGCACCTCGAGCAGCGCCGAGGCCGGATCGCCATGGAAGCCGCCCATGCCGAGCTTGTCGATCTCATCGAGCATCAGCACGCCGGCGCGGCTGCTGGCGCGGCGCACGGCCTGGATGATGTTGCCCGGCAGCGCGCCGACGTAGGTACGCCGGTGGCCGCGGATCTCGGCCTCATCGTGCAAGCCGCCGAGCGCGACGCGCTGGAAGACCCGCCCCGTGGCGCGCGCGATCGACTGGCCGAGCGAGGTCTTGCCCACGCCCGGCGGGCCGACAAAGCACAGAATCGGGCTCTTGCCCTCCGGGGCGAGCTTGCGCACCGCGAGGTATTCGAGGATCCGGCGCTTCACCTTGTCGAGGCCGTAGTGATCCTCGTCGAGCACCCTGCGCGCCGCCGCGATGTCGATCGGCTGCTGCGGCTCGAGCGCCCAGGGCAGCTCAGTGAGCCACTCGAGGTAGGTGCGCAGCATCGACGACTCGCCTGAGCCCTCGTGCATGCGCTGCAGGCGCTTGAGCTCCTTGTGCGCATGCTTGGCGACGTCTTCCGGCATGCCGGCCGAATCAATCGCCTTCTGCAGCGCCTCAAGCTCGGCCGAGCCGTCCTCGTCCTCGCCGAGTTCCTTCTGGATCTGGCGCATCTGCTCGCGCAGAACGTGCTCGCGCTGGCGGTCGCCGAACGCCTTCTTGGTCTGATCGCCGATTTCCTTCGAGATGCGCAGCACTTCGAGACGCTGCGACAGCAGCTCAAGCACGCGGTCGAGCCGCGCCTCGAGGGCGAAGGTCTCGAGCAGCGCCTGCTTCTCCTCGGCCTTGACGTCGAGCAGGTTGGCGACCATGTCGGCGAGCATGCCGGGCGCGTCGACGCTCTCGACCATGCCGGCGAGCTCGTCCGGCGCGTGCGGCAGCAGGCCGACCGCCTCGACCGCCTTCTGCTTGAGCTGCAGAAAGCGCGCCTCGATCTCGGGGGTCGTGTCGCCCGGCTCGTCGATCCAGGCGACGCGCGCGACCCGGTACGGCCAGCCCTCGATGAACTCGAGCACGCGAAAGCGCGTCTGCCCCTGCACGACGAGGTGGTGCGCACCGCCCGGGCTGGTGACGTAGCGCAGGATCTGGCCGGCCGTGCCGACCCAGTACAGCTCTTCAGGCTTCGGTGCATCGAGCGTCGGGTCGCGCTGCAGCAGAAAGCCGACGCGCCGCTCCTGCTGGGCGGCCTCCTGCGCCGCAGCGACCGATTGCTCGCGCCCGATCGTCACCGGCGCCAGCACGCCCGGAAACAGCACCATGTTGCGCACCGGGACCAGCGCAATCGCGTCCTCCGGCAGCGGCTTGGCCGGGCTCTCGCGGCTGCCCATGTGCGGCGCAGCCGCGCCCCGCGGCACATCGCCGCCGAGCAGCTTCTTCAGTCCGGGCCAGTGCGTCATGGCGTCTCCTTGGTGCGCTTGGCAAAGGTCAACGTGAGGCAGCCATCGAGGTGGCGCTTCTCGACCAGCTCGAGGCGCTGCGGCGGCAGCGCGATGCGCCGGCAGAAACGACCGTAGGGAATCTCCACACGGTGGATGCGCGCGCCGCTGCCGGCACCGGCCGCAAACGGGCGCAGCGCCGATATCGTGATCGCACCCGGCTCGGCAGCGAGCACGATCGCTTCCTCCGCCACGCCGGGCAGCGCGATCTGCAGCACGAGCGCATGCGCCGTCTCGATCACGTCGATCGGCGGCTCCCAGGACGCTTCCGCCGCCTCCCGCCCGGCACGGAAGAAGCGACGCTGCAGGCGCTCGGCTTCGTCGAACATCGACAACGCCTCGGCCCACATCCAGTTGCGCAATTCCCTTGAATGCATTGCCTTTAGATGGCGTTGCCGGCAGCCGGATTCAAGGGCGCCGCCGGCGGGACGCAAAGCGCTTGCGATTCAACGCGTTGGGCGAAACCGCGCGATGCGCGACAATGGCCGCATGGAACAGCGCCCGCCCCGATTGCCGCGCTCTGCCGGCGCGGTCGTCTTCCGCCGCACGCCGCGCGGCGTACGCCTGCTCGTGCTGCGCGCCTACGCCAACTGGGACTTTCCCAAGGGTCTGATGGAGGACGACGAAGCCGAGTTCCACGCCGCGCAGCGCGAGGTGTTCGAGGAAACCGGGCTCGCCGATCTCGACTATCCGTTTGGCGAGGGTGCCTACAAGGAAACGCTGCCCTACGCCGGTGGCAAGATCGCGCGCTACTACCTTGCCGAGACCGAGACCGCCGACGTCGTGCTGCCGGTTTCGCCCGAGCTCGGCCGCCCCGAGCACCAGGAATGGCGCTGGGTGAGCTTCGACGAGGCCGAGGACGTGCTGCCGCCGCGCCTCGCCCTGGTGCTCGACTGGGCACGCGCTACCATTGAAGGCCACTGACCCCGAGGACCGGCCATGAACCTAGAAAAAGTGATCTTCGGCTTCTTCATCGTGCTCGCCGCGACGCTGAACTTCGGCTTCGTCTACGGCGAAATCTCCGATCCCCAGCACCATCACCTGTGGGAATTCTTCGCCGCCTTCGTGGTCAACATCGTCGCTACCGTGCTCAAGTTCGGTGATCGCACCCAGGTCGGCGCGATCCATCTCGCCACCAGCCTGGTTGCAATCCTGCAGTTCGCCGCGGCTGCGCTGGTCTGGTTCTTCGCTGAGCCCGGCGCGGACGGCAGCCTGAGCGACCGCACGCTGGCGAGCATCGTCTCGCTGTCGGCGGGCGCGCTGCTCGCCAACGTCGTGTCGGTCGTCATCCTGATCGTCGAGACCACGATGCAGCGCCGCTGAGCGCCCGGGCGATGTCGAGCAGCGTTCTGTTCCTCGCCCTGCGGCGCCTGCGCGCGCCGCTGATCTACCTGATCGTGTCCTTCGCGGTCGGCATCGTCGGCCTGGTGCTCATCCCGGGGGTCGGCCCGGATGGCCAGCCCTGGCAGATGAGCGTGCTTCAGGCGCTCTACTTCATGGCCTACACCGCGAGCACGACCGGCTTCGGCGAGATCCCGCGGCCCTTCACCGACACCCAGCGCCTGTGGGCGACCGTGATGATCTTCTCCTCGGTCTTCGGCTGGGCCTTCCTCGTTGCGCGCCTGATCGGCCTCGCCCAGGACCGCGCCTTCCGCGGCGCGCTGATCGCGACGCGCTTCGCGCGCCGGGTGCGCGCCTTGAGCGAGCCCTTCTATCTCATCTGCGGCTTCGGCGAGACCGGCAGCCTCGTCGGCCGCGCGCTCGATGACCTCGGCTTCCGCTTCGTGGTGGTCGATATCGACGAGACGCGCGTGCAGGAGCTCGATCTGCTCGACCTCGTGCAGGCCGCGCCC
>LJTQ01000154.1 GCA_001303445.1 Betaproteobacteria bacterium SG8_39
CATCAACAGGCAGGCCGGGTTCACGCTCAGGGCGCGCGCGATCGCCACGCGCTGCCTCATTCCACCCGAGAGCTGGCGCGGAAAGGCATCGCCGAAGTCGCTCAGCTTGGTCCTGCGCAGCACGTCGTCGATGATCGCCTCGCGCGCGGACGCCGTGAGCGCGTGGTCCTCCAGGACGAGGCTGACGTTGCCGCGCACCGTCCGCCACGGCAGTAGCGCGAAATCCTGGAAGATGTAGGTCAGCGGGTTGCGCGACTCGGCCGGTGGCTCGCCGACCTGCAGCACCGCGCCCTGCGCCGGCTGCTCCAGCCCGCCGATCAACCGCAGCAGCGTCGACTTGCCGCAGCCCGAGGGCCCGATGATGCAGACGATATGGCCCTGGGTAACCGTGAAATCGATGTCGTCTAGCACCTCGACCGCCCCGTAGCGGTGCGTGACGTGGCTGAGGTGCAGGTCCATCCGGAAGCGCTGCCGCCGATGCAATGCGGCACGACCCGCGCGGTCGTGCCGCTTAGATCGTCACTTCGGCACGTTGATCATGTCGGCATAGCCGGTCGCAATCAGGTCTTGATAGCCGATCGCGCTCTTCACCAGGCCCTGCGCCTTGAACCACTCCAGCTGCCGCTTCACGTCGCCCACGTTCAGCGCGGCGCCCTCGTTCATGTAGACCGCACCGGCCTTGATGCCGGGCGCCGCCTTCTCGTACGGCCGGTCGGTGTAAACGTACTTGTGGATCAGCTTGACCATCGCCTCGGTGGCCGCAGGATCCTTTTTCTGATTGAGCATGACCGCACGATAGTCCGCGATGCCCTTCTTGTACGCGCGCAGGAAGCGCTTCACCTGGACCTGACGGTCCGTCGTATTCCGGGTCGACGTGAAGATGGTCGTGACCTGATAGTCGCCGAGGTCGCTCATCCAGCCGATGATCTTCGCCGCCTTCGCCCTGTCGAGCGGAATCGCGACATGCGGCACCATCATCATGGCGTCCACCTGGCCGGATTTCACCGCGCCGATCATCGAGCCGACCTTCTGCAGCGGCTTGAGGCTGACGTCGCTCATGCCAAAGCCGTATTTCGCCGCAATCATGCCGGTCATGTAATGGAACGACGAGCCGACCTGCGTCAGTGCCACCGAGTGACCCTTCAGCTTGGCGGGCTTGTTCAGGCCGGCGGCATAGGCTTTGTTCGAGGCCATGATGGCCATGCCCTTGTAGCCCTTCTGCTCGGCGAACAGCCCGCCGACGATCTTCAGGGCGCCTTTGTCGGCGAGGTTGAAAAACCCGCCGGTCAGCGCCGTCACGCCGAAGTCGATATCGCCGGAGGCGATCGCCACCGCGACCGGCTGCGCGGCCTGGAAGAACTTGAGCTCGACGTCGAGCCCTTCGGCCTTGAAGTAGCCGCGCTCGTAGGCAATGAACGTCGGCGCGTGCGAGGTGAAGCGCAGTGCACCGACCGTGATCTTCTCCTGTGCCGAGGCACCGCCTGCGGTCGCGCAGGCGACCGCGACGACCGCGCCTGCGGCGGCACGGCGAAAACGTTTGGAAACTTGCATGCTCTCCTCCTCCGGTACGGAATGTCGAATCTCTTGGGGTTCGCGGCCCGCCCTGCCTGCGCCGGCCGACGCGTCGCGAAGCCGACGGATTCTCCCACAGAGACCCCACAGGTAGAATACGACGTTCACGTTCCTTCCCGTTCCATGACCACATCGATCCTGTCCGGCGTCCAGATGGCGCCGCGCGACCCCATCCTGGGCGTCACGGAGGCGTTCAACGCCGATTCCAATCCGAACAAGGTCAATCTCGGCGTCGGCGTCTACACCGACGACGCCGGCAAAGTGCCGCTTCTCGAATGCGTCAAGCGTGCCGAGAAGCTGCGTATGGAAACCGCGCCGCATCGGGGCTACCTGCCGATCGACGGTCTGGCGGCCTACGACCGTGCCGTGCAAGAACTGGTATTCGGCGCCGACTCGCCCGTGGTACGCGACAAGCGCATCGTCACGGTACAGGCGCTCGGCGGCACCGGCGGCCTTCGGGTCAGCGCCGACTTCCTGCGCCGCGTCGAACCCGACGCGACCGTGTGGATCAGCAACCCGAGCTGGGAAAACCACCGTGCGCTGTTCGAGGCGGCCGGCTTCAATGTCGAGGCCTACCCCTACTTCGACGCCAAGACCCGTGGCCTCGACTTCGCCGGCATGGCCGCTGCGCTCGAGCAACTGCCCGAGGGCGCCATCGTGGTGCTGCATGCCTGCTGCCACAACCCGACCGGCGTCGACCTGAATGCCGAGCAGTGGGGACGCGTGATCGAGGTCGTCAAGGCGCGCGGACTGGTGCCCTTTCTCGATCTCGCCTACCAGGGCTTCGGCGACGGCATCGATGCCGACGGCGCCATCGTGCGGCGCTTCGCGGAGGCGATGTCGCCGGTCCTGGTCGCAAGCTCCTTCTCGAAATCGTTCTCGCTGTACGGCGAGCGCGTCGGGGCGCTCAGCATCCTGGCCGCGAGCGCAGACGAAGCGGCCCGCGTGCTGAGCCAGGTCAAGCGCCTGGTGCGCACCAATTACTCCAATCCGCCGACCCATGGCGGCCAGGTGGTCACCACCGTCCTGACCACGCCGGAGCTGCGCGGGCTGTGGGAGAAGGAGCTCGGCGGCATGCGCGAGCGCATCAAGGCGATGCGCAAAGCCTTGGTCGAGGGCATTCATGCCTGCGCGCCCGGCGCCGACTTCAGCTTCATCCTGACGCAGCGCGGCATGTTCTCGTACACCGGCCTCAGCAAGGCGCAGGTCGACCGCCTGCGCGAGGCGCACTCGATCTACGCGATCGACACGGGCCGGATTTGCGTCGCCGCGCTCAACTCGGCCAACGTCAAAATCGTCGCGGAAGCGATCGCGCAGGTGATTCGCTAGCCCGCCCCGGCGTGGCTCGAGCGTTGAGGGAATCTGCCGGGTCGTATAAAATTTCGGGCTTCGCGCAATTCCGCGAATCCCCGATAGCTCAGTCGGTAGAGCGACGGACTGTTAATCCGCAGGTCGTAGGTTCGAGCCCTACTCGGGGAGCCACCGCATCAAGCCAAGCGCCCGCATCTCGCGGGCGTTTCGTTCTTCAGCAGCCCGCGCGCTAGCGTCCCCGCCGCCACTCCCAAGGCGCCACCGGTTCCTTGGCGGCCCACAGCCCGCGCCCGTTCCGCCGCGCGGTCTTCTCCTCGGCCTCGTAGCGGGCGCGATCCTCGGCCGATTGCTCCATCGCATAGCGGCGGTACCACCAGGCCATGCCGCCGGAGATCTGCGCCAGGCCGACGTCGATGCTGCGGTCACAGTTCGCGCAGTCCGTGGGCCGCGCCCAGACCTTGCAGACCACGCTCGTTCGATGATCGAGCTTGGGGCATTCCGCCCGTACATCCCCGCTCGACACCAGCCGGGCGAGGTATTCGCGCGCTTCCCGGCCGTGGGGTTGCGCCGGCTCGGGCGCGTCGATTCCGGCAATGCGCACGCTCTGCCGCAGATTGTCCGGGCTTTGCAGAAGTATCGTGTCGCCGTCGATGACGCGCAGCACGCTGCCGATCAGGACATCCGCCCGCGCAAGCGACGCATGGCCGAGCGCGGCCCCAGCGACCCATAGCAGCGCGACGAGCGTGCGCAGTGCGCGTCTGGTTCCGCGAATCCGCATCTGCGCATCGTTGGCCAACGCCACCGGTGCCGTCAACAGTCGATCTTCCACAACCCCATCATGGATGGACCGAACTGTCGTGCATTCGCGACGTGCGCGTTCTGTCAGATTATTGACCGCCCGGAACGAGCGAATCGCCTGTGGAAAACGCTTCATGCCTGCACCTTTCGTCCGAGGGGCGGTTGCAATTATCGTGCAACAACAGGATCCTGCGATAAGCACAGGCTGCAGGAACCCTGCTTTAATGCGCGCCACACAAACCTCGCCCGTGGGCGCGGGGATACGCCATGTGCAGGTTTGAACAATGATGCAGGCAAGCAGCGGCACCATGCCCGGTTCCGAGACGATCTATTACCTGACCGATGCCGGCATCGACGCAGTGAAGAGCGCGGGCGCCGCGCTCGGTCGGCACCATCGGCGCGTCCTTTCGGTCATCGACGGCGACACGCATATCGACGTCATCCGCGGCTGGCTGCGGCACTACACGAACCAGCAGCTGACAGACTGGCTGGGACAGCTGGAAAAGATGGGGCTGCTCGGCATGAAAACCGCGGATGCGTCGCATGACCTCGACTTCACGATCGAGTTCCCGGCGGTCGAGCCGGTCGAAAACGCCCTCACCGACACCGAGGTCATGCGCATCGACGCGGCCGCCCTGCAGGCCGGCATCGCGCTCAAGTCGCGTGGCGCCTATCTCGCGGAAGAGCGGCTGAGGAACCGCAAACCCCTCAAGAAGCTGCCCGGCGAGATCACGGTGCTCGTCGTCGAGGACGATCCCGACCAGGCGGCGCTCGCCGAGCGGCGCCTCGGGCTCGCCGGCTACAAGATTCGCGTCGCCAGCACGCACCGCGGCTTCATCGACAATCTGCGCGCGCACGGCGTGCCGGACGTGGTGTTTCTTGACGTCGAGTTGCCGGACGGCGATGGTTTCGACATCCTGGTCTACATGCGCACGCACCAGAGCCTGGCGCTGCTGCCGGTGATCATGCTGACCGCGAAGAACGCGCCCGAAGACATCCGCAAAGGACTGCTGCTCGGCGCCGACGGCTACATTCCGAAACCGTATTCCAAGTCGCTGCTCTCCGACGCGCTGCGCCAGGTGCTGATGCACCATTAAGCAGGCGCCCGCATCCGCGCCAGGCGTTCACCGATGATCGCCTCGGCATCGGCCATGATGCGATCGACCAGTTGCTTGACGCTCGGCACGTCATGGATCAGGCCCTGCACCATGCCGGCCGACCAGATGCCGAAGTCGGTATCGCCCCGCTCCAGTCCTTCGCGCCCGCGCGTGCCCTTGACCAGATCGCGCACTTCATCGAACGACGCGCCCGAGCGCTCCATCTCGATCACCCGCTGGCTGACCGCGTTCTTCGCCACCCGCGCCGTGTTACGCATGCTGCGGAAGATGAGATCGGTGGCGCGCTCGTCGTTCGCCACCATCGCCTGCTTGAAGGCGTCGTGAATCGGCGCTTCCCGCGTCGCGCAGAAGCGCGTGCCCATGTTGATGCCATCGGCGCCCAGCGCGAGCGCGGCGACCAGCCCGCGACCGTCACCGAAGCCACCCGAGGCGATCATCGGAATGCGGATCTTGTCGGCTGCGGCCGGAATCAGGATCAGGCCGGGGATGTCGTCCTCGCCCGGATGTCCGGCGCACTCGAAGCCGTCGATCGAGATCGCGTCGACGCCCATTTTCTGCGCCGAGACCGCGTGGCGCACCGCGGTGCACTTGTGAATCACCTTGATGCCATGCGCCTTGAAGTCATCGAGATGCTCCTGCGGCCGGTAGCCGGCGGTTTCGACGATCTGGACGCCCGCCTCGATGATCGCGCGGCGGTACTCGGCATAGGGCGGCGGATTGATGCTCGGCAGAATGGTCAGATTGACGCCGAAGGGCCTGTCGGTCAGTCCGCGGCAGCGCGCGATCTCCTTCGTCAAGTCCTCGGGTGTCGGCTGGGTGAGCGCCGTGAGAAACCCGAGGGCGCCGGCATTGGCAACCGCGGCGACCAGCTCGGCGCGCCCCACCCATTGCATCCCACCCTGCACGATCGGGTGTTCGACACCGAAGGTTTCCGTGAAGCGGGTCTTGATCATTTCTTTCCTCGCAATGCGATGACGAATCTGGCGCGGACCGGATCAGCGCTTGGGTTCGAAGCGAGCCTCGCGCCAGGCGAGCGCCGCCTTCAGCCCCTGGGCGCGTGCGATGTCCATGAACTGGCGCTTGTCGGGTGAGCCATGCGACTCGATGGCGTGATCGATGTCGAGCCCGGCCTCGAGCGCTGCGCGCAAGCCCTGGATTTCGTAGCTGCGGTTGAGCGCCTTCTTCGTGTCGCGCACGAGGTCGGGATCGATGACCGCCATCTGGCGCGCGATGCGCAGCGCCATCGCCAGGTGCTCGCCCTCCGCGACCACGCGGCTGACGATGCCCAAGGCGAGTGCGCGCTCCGCGCCGAGGCTGTCGTCCGCCGTGAGAATGATGTCTTTCGCCGCCTTCGGTCCCACGACCCAGGGCAGCAGCAGGGTGACAATGCCCGCGCCGAACTTCAGCTCCGGCTCGCCGAACACGGCATCCCGCGAGCAGACCGACAGGTCGCAGGCGAGCGCCATTTCGAACGCGCCGGCCATGCACGGGCCGTGGATCGCGGCGATCGTCGGCTTGGGCGAATCCCAGAAGCGCAGCGTGGTCGAGAAGTCGAGCTCGAGAATTTCGCGCCACACGGCAGCGCCCTCGGGGCGGCGGTCCATCTGCTCCTTGAGATCGAAGCCCGAAGAGAACCCCCGCCCGGCGCCGTGCAGCACGATCGCGCGCACCGTCGCATCGCGCTCGAGCGCATCGAGCGCGGCGTTGATCTCCAGCAGCATCGCCTTGTTGAGGGCGTTGATGCGCTCGGGCCGGTGCAACTCGAGCCGCGCGACCCGATCTTCGACCACGACCCGGATGGTCTGGTAATCGTGCATGCGATGCCTGCCTCCCCTCGTCGGACGTTCGAACGCCCCGGGCCCAAGTGTGCCTGACTCGGCGTAGACTGCGGCAGCTCGATTCGCATGTGCCGCGGAGCAAGGCGTGAAGATCTCGATTCTCGACGACTACTTCGATACCGTGCGCACGCTCGCCTGCTTCGGGCAGCTCGCGGGACACGAGGTCGCGGTCTGGAACGACCACGTGCAGGACCTGGAGGCGCTCACCGAGCGCTTGCGTGACACCGAGGTTCTCGTCCTGATCCGGGAGCGCACCCAGATCCGCGCGCCGCTCATCGCGCGACTGGACAAGCTCAGGCTCATCAGCCAGCGCAGCGTTTACCCGCATATCGACATCGATGCCTGCACCGCGCGTGGCATCGTGGTGTCCTCGAGCCAGCATCCGGGCACGCCGTCGTATGCTGCCGCCGAGCTCACCTGGGGATTGGTGCTGGCGGCGCTGCGCCAGATCCCGCAGCAGATGGCTGCGCTCAAGGCAGGGCACTGGCAGATCGGTGTCGGGCAGTCGCTGCGCGGCAAGACCCTCGGCATCTACGGCTACGGCCGCATCGGCGCGGCCGTGGCCGGTTATGGCAAGGCCTTCGGCATGCACGTGCTGGTCTGGGCCCGGCCGGCGTCGCTCGAGCGGGCGCGCGTCGACGGTCTCGCGGTCGCGGCGAGCAAGGCTGCATTTTTCGAGGCCTGCGACGTCCTGTCGCTGCACATGCGGCTGGTCGACGCCACGCGCGGCATCGTCACGGCCGCCGATCTCGCAGCAATGAAGCCGACGGCGCTGCTGGTC